>NZ_JBFBEE010000030.1:0-113754 GCF_040683555.1 Streptomyces sp. NPDC093510 | reverse complement strand
GTTGGACTTCAGCGAGCCCAGCCACAACGGCCGCCCCTCCAACCGCTCCTGGCCGTACGTCGCCAGCAGCGCCTGCGCCTCGATCGGATCCCCCAGCGTGGTCCCCGTCCCATGCGCCTCCACCGCGTCGACATCCTTCGCCGACAACCCCGCATCAGCCAGCGCCGCACGGATCACCCGCTGCTGCGACGGACCGTTCGGCGCCGTCAGACCATTGCTCGCACCGTCCTGGTTCACCGCGCTCCCACGCACCACCGCCAGCACCGGATGCCCGTTGCGGCGGGCATCCGACAACCGCTCCAGGAGCAGGACGCCCACGCCCTCGGCCAGGCCGAATCCATCCGCCTGGGCGGAGAACGCCTTGCAGCGGCCGTCGGCCGCCAGGCCGCCCTGGCTGCTGAACTCCACGAACATGCCCGGCGTCGGCATCACCGTCGCGCCTCCCGCGAGCGCGAGGGCACACTCACCGCGGCGCAGCGCCTGTGCCGCGAGGTGCAGGGCCACGAGCGACGAGGAACAGGCCGTGTCGACGGTCACGGCGGCGCCTTCGAGCCCGAGGGCGTAGGCGATGCGGCCGGAGGCGACACTGCCGGTGTTGCCGGTGAGGAGGTGGCCGTTGCCGTCCGTCGCCTCGTGCAGGCGGGGGCCGTAGTCCATCGTCATCGCGCCGACGTAGACGCCGGTGCGGCTGCCGCGCAGGCTGTGCGGGTCGATGCCGGCGCGTTCGAGGGTCTCCCAGGACGTCTCCAGGAGAAGCCGCTGCTGCGGGTCCATGACGAGGGCTTCGCGGGGCGAGATGCCGAAGAACCCGGCGTCGAAGCGGTCGGCTTCGTGCAGGAAGCCGGCCTCGCGCTGGTAGTGGCGGCCGGGTGCGGTGTCCTCGGGGGCGCAGGCCCGTTCGGCGCTCCAGCCGCGGTTGTCGGGGAACGGCGTCACGGCGTCGGTGCCGTCCGACAGGAGCTGCCACAGGCGCTCCGGACTGTCGGCGCCGCCGGGGTACCGGCAGCCCATCGCGACGATCGCCACGGGGTCGTCGTCCGGGGCCGCGCCGGTCGTACCGTGCCCCTCCGGGCCCTCCTGGTCCGCGTGGCGGTCCTCCCGGGAGCGGTCGGTGAGCAGTTCGTCCCTGAGGGCCTCGGCGAGCGCCCTCGGGGTCGGGTGGTCGAAGACGGCGGTCACGGGCAGCGCCCCGGCGCCGGTGACCGCGGCGACTCGGTTGCGGATCTCCACCGCCGTCACGGAGTCGAGGCCGAGACCGGTGAACGTGGCGTCGGGGTCGACGGGCCGCGCGTCGCCGAGCACCGCGGCGACCTCCTGGCCCACGACACGCAGCAGCCGCTCGCGCTGTCCGCCGGTGGTGAGGCGGGCCAGTTCGTCGCGGAGGGCGGCCCCGGGGTCCGCTGTGTCCGTGTCGTCGTCGGCCTCCCACAGGTCGGCGGGCAGTTCGGCGGGGCGGGCGTCGAGTCCGGCGAAGACGGCCGTGCGGTCCGGGGTGACGCCGTGCGCGTACGCCTCCCCGAGCGCGGTGAGGAACTGGGCGCGATCACCGTGACCGCGGCGCAGGGTCGCTCCGGTGTGGGCGGTGATGTTCTGTTCGGCGGCGGTCGCCTGGAGGGCGGTGGTGAGGACCGGGTGGGGACTGATCTCCAGGAGGGTGTGGTGGCCGTCGCGCAGCAGGGCCGCGGTGGCTTCGTGGAAGCGGACCGTGTTGCGCAGGTTGCGGGCCCAGTAGTCGGCGTCAAGGACGGGTTCCCGGAGGCGGTCGCCGGTGAGGCCGGAGTAGTAGGGGAGGTCGCCGGGGAGCGGCCGGACAGGGGCCAGGTCGGTGTGGAGGCGCGGCACGATGGCGTCGATGTGCGGGGAGTGGGCGGCGAGGCCGACGGCGATACGGCGTGCGTGGAGGCCCTCGGCGGTGAGCCGCGCGACGAGCTCCGTGGCGGCGTCGGTGTCGCCCGACACGATCACGGAGCTCGGCCCGTTGACGGCGGCGACCCCCAACCGGCCGCCGTACTCCTCCAGTCGGGCCGCCACATCGGTGACCGGGGCCATGACGGAGACCATGTCTCCGCGTCCGGACAGGGTGGCCTGTGCCTGGCTCCACAGGGCGACGACGCGGGCGCTGTCGTCGAGGGAGAGCGCGCCGGCGACGGCCGCGGCGGAGATCTCGCCGCAGCTGTGGCCGAGGACCGCGGAGGGCTCCACGCCGTGGTCGCGCCAGAGTCCGGCCAGCGAGACGCCGACGGCGAACAGGGCGGGCTGCACGACGTCGGGGCGCTCCAGGGCGGGCGCGCCGTCGGCGGCGCGCAGCACGTCCATGAGGGACCAGTCGACGAAGGGTTCGAGGGCCTGCGCGCAGGCGTCCACGCGCTTCCTGAACCCTGGTGCGGAGGCGAGGAGTTCGGCGGCCATGCGGGGCCACTGGGAGCCCTGCCCCGGGAAGACGAAGGCGACGCCGGTGCCGGGGCCGCCCGGCCCCTCGACGAGGCCGGGGGCGCCGCGGCCGTGGGCGAGCGCGTCGAGGTGCTCCAGAAACTCCTCGCGGCTCCGGGCGACCAGGGCCGCGCGCCGCCCCTGGCCGGCCGTGGTGCGCGCGAGGGCGAGCCCGATGTCCGCCGGGCTCCACTCGGGCCGGGTGCGCAGGTGGTCGCGCAGCCGTCGCGCCTGCGCCGCGAGGGCGCCCCTGCTGTCGCCGGACAGGGCCCACAGGAGGGAGGTCCCGGCAGGGGATTCGGGCACGTTCACGCCATGGCTCCTCAGCACGCACAGGGGACTACGGGACAGGGACTGCGGGGCGCGGGCCGGTTGCACGGCTCACGTGGGCGCGGCGGCGCGCGGGGGCACTGCTCAAGCCGGGGCCCGCCTCGGGACGGGTGACTTCCGGAGGTGACGTGGCGTCAGTACAGGCCCTCGGGCGCGGTGTTGGCGATCTGGAGCGGCCGTACGTCGGCGACGCCGTCGCAGGGCCACTCGGTGTCGATGTGGCGTGCCGCCTGGTCGCGTTCGAGGATGTTGGGCAGGAAGAGGTCGTCGTGCAGGACGGTGAGGCGGACCTGGCCGGTGGCGCCGGGTGCGACGACCGAGCGCCAGTCGTCCTTGCGCACCACGGCCATGGTCACCTGCGGGTAGTTCGGCATGTACGGGAGCGGGCCGCCGTCCTCCGGGTCGCCGAGGAAGGCGGCGTTGCCGAAGGTGTTGCCGTAACTGATGCCGCAGATCCCGCCGTCGAGGGCGGTGCGGAAGTCGCGGTGCATGGCGGCGTTGATCTGGGTGCCGCTCAGGCGTGCCCCGGCGAGGGCCGCGACGTGTTCGGGCGAGCGTCTGCACAGGGCGGCGAAGAGGGCGGGGGTGGTGTTGATGTAGTCGATGCCGCGCCGGTCGAGGGTGTCGGTGATCTGGTCGAGGAGGTGGTCGGTGTAGCGCTCGACTTCGGCCGGGCGGCCTTCGCGGATGAGGCGCTTGACCCAGCGGGGGTCCATGTCGATGGCGTACACCAGGCCCGCGTACAGGTCGGCGACCTCCCAGGCGCCGTGTCCGATGAGGTGGGGTCCGGTGGGGGTCGCCTGGAGCCAGCCGCGGCCGGGTTCGAACCCTTCGTGGACGAAGGACCAGCGGCGCCAGGCGGCGCGGTGGCGGAGCATGGCGGGGGTGTAGAAGACGCGGCAGGGGGCGCCGGTGGTGCCGCCGGTGTCCCAGACGCGGCCGGCGAGCGGCCGGCGCAGGGCGCGCGGCACCAGGTCCGCCGGGTCCACGGTGCGCAGGTCGGCGAGCGGGAAGGGGCCGAAGGCGGCGAGTTCCTCGTGGCGTGTGATGTCGTACGGGTCGAAGTCGAGCCGCTCGCGGCGGCTCAGCCAATAGGGGCTTCCGTCATCGGGGTCGAAGGTGCGCCGCACGACTCTGCGGGTCCATTCGTCGATGTCGGTGTCGAGCCACTTCTTGACGAGTATGTCGGGGTCGGTTACGTAGAATTCTCCGGGTCCAGCCGCGTTCTCGGCCCCCCACATATCAGCGTTCCCGCGTTTCGGAGCCGCCTCCGGAGAAGCTGATTCCGAGATCGTAGGCAGTACTGACGGCGAGTTGTATATGCTCGGTTGTTTCCACGTGAACAACAGGGAACGGGAAAGCGAGCATTCCTTCGGGAATGGCGGGCCCCATGACGAGGCCGAGGCGCACGTCGTGACTCCGCATTCCCTCGTAGATGTCGACGAGGCTGATCGGGTCGGTGGGGTTCCGCTCGAACATTTCGCGCACTTCATCCGCCGTTTTCAGCTCTCCGCGCTCCAGGCAGGAAAGCAGGGGAATGCGGGGTGCGGTGAACGGCATCCGGGCCATGTGGGGCGTGATGAAGTCGCGGAAGGGCTGTCGCAGCGGCGAGTGCACGGCGATGTTCCGGCCGGGCAGCGGGACGATCGTGCCGGGAGCGGATTCGGCGGCCAGGAGCTCGATCGCCGTGCGGTGGCCGGCGAGCATGAGGATGCGCCGGGAGCCGTCCACGACGGGACCGAAGTCGCCGGCGAGGTAGACGTCGGGGCGCCCCTCCCAGGGTGGCGGGGCCTGTGCGTCCGCCTCCTGGACGAAGGCGAGGGCCATGCCCTCGTCGGCGGCGTCGGGCCGTGGACCTGGGGCGTCGGCCGTGCGGGCCAGCATGGCGAACAGTTCCCTGCGGTCCAGGGCGCCGGCCAGACAGCTGGCGGTCATCGCGCCCAGGCTGAGTCCGCCGACCACGTCCGGGCGCAGGCCCGCGTCCGCCAGGAGGTCGTGCACGGCGACGGCGAGCGCCGCTTCACGTATGGTTCCGGCGCTCTGCCGGCGCTCCCGCTCCTCGGGGAGTTCGCCGCGCAGAATCTGCTCGGCCGTCAGGCCGGTCCACCCGGATATCTCTTCATAAAGCTGCCTTACGAGCGGTGACGCCTCATACAGTTCGATCCCGTGCGGTTCGGTCCCGACGCCACCGCCGAATAAGTACCCCAGGGGCATGCCTACTCCTGTCACACTTCAGAAAAGCTCTTGCCGCACGAACTCAGCGCCGAGTCCGAACCACCGATGAAGACCTTCCCATGCTTCGACATTAAAAATCTACAACACCCTTAAATATGCCACACGCCATTAACGCGAGGCCGAAATCAGGTGGCTGTATTGGCACGCCGAAAGGTACGGGAATGAGACACAGGCGAGCCTAACATCGGGGCCGCTGCGGCAGAACGGCACCTTCTCGATCCAGCCACCGTTTATGCGGGCAGGGCTGCCACACAGGAAAGGCACAAACAAGCCAGTACCGAACGCCCCGCAGACCGGGCCACCCGAATACATTCCGCAGGCCACAGGCGCGTTCCCGCGGGGTCGGGAACGCGCCTGTGGCAGGTGCCGCACGGGGTTGCCGTTCGGGCAGGACGACACGTCACCGCAACATGCCCGTACGCAACCGGCCCGCCGGAAGTGGCGCGAAGCCTTAGTCAGCTGTTCGACAGATCCCCCGCGCGAGCGTGTACCTCCGAACAGAAGACCGCTTCCGGCCGTCCTCATCGTGCTGCGGAGTTGGCGCGTCTGCGGCCATATCGCCCGTGCGGTAAGGGGTGGGATCGGGTCCGCCGCGGTAGGGATTCCGCGTGCAGACCTTCCTCCCGTACTCCGACTTCACGCGGTCCGCCGCCGTCCTCGACCGGGCCCGCCTGGGCAAACAGCGGGTCGAGGCCCTTCAGGTGCTGCGCGGCCTGACCGTGCCCGGCTACGGATGGCGGCATCACCCCGCGGTGCGCATGTGGACCGGCTACGAGGAGGCCCTGGTCCGCTACGGCCTCGACGTGTGCGCGGTGTGGGTGGCCGAGGGGCGCACCGACACCTGCGCCACCACCCTGGTCACCGACTACACCCGGCACCGTCCCGGCGCCTCGGTGCGCGAACAGTCGCAGCTCGCCGACGACGGCGAGCTCCCTCCCTGGCTGGGGGACCCGGCCTTCCACCGCAGCCACCGGTCGGCACTGGTGCGCAAGGCGCCGGAGGTCTACTCCCCGCTCTTCCCGGACGTCCCCGACGACCTGCCCTACCTCTGGCCGGCCTCGGACCGGAGCCCCTCGTAACCCTTCTTCCACCCTGCCGCGCCCGCCCCTCTCCGGGGCGCGAGGGATTGCGCACCGGCCTACGCTTGGCCCATGCGGCTGCTGCTGACCTCCGACACACATGTGCCGGCGCGGGCGAAGCGTCTGCCGGACGATCTGCTCGCGGGGATCGACCGGGCGGACGTCGTGATCCATGCCGGGGACTGGATCGACGAGGCCACGCTCGATCTGTTCGAGTCCAGGTCGCGGCGGCTGATCGCCGTTTACGGCAACAACGACGGGCCGCCGTTGCGGCGCAGGCTCGCCGAGGTCGAGCGGGCCGAGCTGGCGGGGCTGCGATTCGGCGTCGTCCACGAGACGGGAGCGGCCACCGGGCGCGAACGCCGGTGCGCGGAACGCTTCCCGGACCTGGACGTGCTCGTCTTCGGGCACTCCCACATCCCGTGGGACACGGAGGCCCCCGGCGGTCTGCGGCTCCTCAACCCCGGCTCGCCGACGGACCGCAGACGCCAGCCGTACTGCACGTTCCTCACCCTGACCGTCTCGGACGGCGCGCTGCACGACGTGACCTTGCACCGGCTGCCGCCAAAACGCTGAGCATGCCTTCGGGCGCCGCCCTGGCCGTTGGACCAGCCGGTGGCGCGGGCGTCCCGGCTGTTGGTCGCGCCGACCGTGATGGCCGACGGGGTGGAGGACGGGAGCCGGGTCCTGCCGCCGCCGTCGGCGGTTGTCGGCGGTTTCAGCAGTGGAAGTAGCAGTGTGTGGTCGTGCCCTCGGCCGGGTCGGTGTGGACTCGGACGAGGTCGGCGATCACGTGCACCAGCAGGAGCCCTCGTCCCCCGCTCTGCGCTCTGGGAGGAGGACAGCGGCCCGCGAGGGGGTCGGCGAGGACACCTGCGTCACGGACCTCGCAGATGACGTGGCCGTCCTGGGTCCAGAGCCGCAGCGCGCCCGAACCTCCGCCGTGCACGACGCTGTTGGTCGTCAGTTCGGCCACGGCGAGGGCGAAGTCCTGGAGACGGGCCTCGGGCAGGCCGAGCTCGGTCGCCCGGAGTATGGCGTGATGCCGTACGTCGGACAGTGACGTCGCCGTGTAGGACACCCGCGGCACGCCGTCGGGGGCCGTCAGGGGCTGGTTGTAGCGGGAGACCACCGCTTCGGGAGCGTAGGCCGTGCTCAGGTCCTGCCTGCCGGCCCGGATGACTGTGGGGTGGGTGGCATGGGCGTCGGCCAGGACGGTCTCTTCCAGACGCAGCTCGTCGTAGGGGCAGAGGATCGTTGCTTCACGGCCCTGGAACGCCAGGTTGATGAGTGCCTCGTGCTGCACGCAGGCCGGGTATTCCGTGGGGGTGCGTCCGGCCCAGATCGGCTCGCCGATGATCCGCACCCGGCCGTCGGGGTGCTCGTCGGCGAAGGCGCGCAGCACCCGCGGGATGATCCGGCCGGGGTTGCGCCCCGCCTTCGTCATGTCGAGGAGCCGCACCTGGGCGGCCCGCTCGCCCAGTCCGGTGCGGATGAGGTCGAGATTGGCCTCGGGGACCGCCACCGCCACGGCCTCGCCCGCGTCAAGCCCTTCGAGGACGAACGGCACAGTACCCGCCAGGTACTCCTCCTCGCCTCGGTAGAACAGCGCCGGGTGGACGAAGGATTCGGTCTGAGCTGTGGCACTCATGGGGCGGACACCTCGATTGCGGACAGATCGGGCCAGAACAGCTCGAGCAGACGGGTCAGTGCGGGCGGCGGGCTGTCCAGTACAAGCCACTGGCCGCCGCCCAGGTTCTGGGCGGCCACCGCCAAAGCTGTGGCCCCGGCCACATCGATGAAGGTCAACGCCGAGAGCTCCAAGTGGTACGGAGCCCGCTGCTGCCGGGGCACCTGCTCCAGAGCCCGCTCCCACACCGGCTGTGTGGGCAAGCAGACCTCCCCGGCCACTTCCAGACCGGCCCGGCCCTTCAGTGGGCGGACCGTCAGCCAGGCGTTCAAGGGCTTTGCTTCATCTGCTGTCGGGTACCCCTTGTCCGGGTATTCCACATCGCCCTCCCGCTTCCCTTTGAGGCTCCGGCGCCATTATCCCTCCCCTGGCTTGAAATCAGGGCGAGTTGGAGTAGATCACGGCGCCGCCGCTCATCCGCAGTCAGCCCTCCCCTCCGACCTCCCCACCGGCCTCCCCATCGGCACTGATCTCCGCGCCGACCGCGGCCAGCGCCGTGGTCACGGGTTGGAAGAAGGTCTCGCCGCCCGCTGTGCAGTCTCCGCTGCCGCCCGAAGTGAGGCCGATCGCGCTCCCGTCACGGGTGAACAGCGGGCCCCCGCTGTCCCCGGGCTCGGCGCAGACATCGGTCTGGACGAGACCGGTCACCGTGCCCTCCGGGTAGTTCACCGTGGCGTCCAGACCGGTGACCACTCCCTCGCGGAGCCCCGTGGTGCTGCCCATCCGGGACACTTCGAGACCGACCGCCGCCTCGGCGGCCCGCACGATCGGTGTGGTCGCGCCGTCACCCGTGTCGACCACGCCCGGGGCGTCCGCCGCCGGATCGTCGTACGTGACCAGCGCGAAGTCACCGTCCCCGGGGAACGTCGCCGCCTGTACGGTGCCGATCGGCGCGCCGTCCGGGTCCGCGGACCACTGCTGGGCGGCGACCCCGCAGTGTCCCGCGGTGAGGAAGCCGGGGCGCCCGTCCCCGGCCGTCACGTTGAACCCGAGCGAGCAGCGGGCGCCGCCCCCGAAGATCGCGTCGCCGCCCGAGGCGAGGAGTCTGAACTCTCCCGTGGACTTCTGCACGTGGGCCATTCCCGCTCCGAGGGACGCCACGGTCGCCTCCAGCTTGTCCCACCGCTCACCGGTGACCGTGCGGTCGGCCGTGACCCGGATCTGGTTGGTCCTGGGGTCGGTGGCCCACGCGGTTCCGGCCATGCCGGCCCGGCGGGCCAACGTCCGCTCGGCGGCTCCCAGTTCCCCCGTGCTGTTGCGGACGCTGCGGGCCACCGCTCCTGCCTTCCTGACCTTGGCGTTCACCTCCTCGTCATCGCCCACGACGTTCACGACGAGCCGCTTCTCGGCCTTGTCGTAGTACGCCCCGCCGTAGGCATCGCCGAGCCGCGGGGCCAGCCGGTCGACGAGCCTCGACGCCGATGCCGCGCTGATCCGCCGGGCCGCGGGCTCTGCGGCGCCCTCCGCCCCGGACCGACCGGCCTGATCGGACCGACCGGCCTGATCGGACCTACCGGACCGGTCGGACTGGCCGGGCTGCGCGGCTCCGGCCTGCTGCAGCAGGACACCCGCTGTGGCCATGGCCATCACCGCGGCTCCGGCCAGAACGGCCTTTCGCCTGGGTATTCGCTTGTGCCTCAACTCGTCGCCTCCTGTGGGGATACCGGGTTCGACCGGCGGCCGAAGCCGGGTGCACGTTCGGCTCCTGGATACGGATGCGACGGGAGTCGCGTTCACCGGGACGACGGACGCCGCAGAGGGCGCCACTCCGTCTGTAGTGGCCACGGATGCCGCGTGTGTGGGTGAACCGCGGTTGTGCCGGTCCCGGGGACGACGGATTCTGTAGGGAATGAACGGGGCTGGTGTGGCGTCATGACGGCATGGAACGTGGAGCGGAGTGCTGACTTCCGTGGTCCCCTCGACGTCAGCAGGGCGGCCACGGCGGTCGTCGACGCCCGGGACTCGGTCGTCGGGTGGAGCCCGGCGGCGGAGCGGCTCTTCGGATACCGGGCGGAGGAGATCGTCGGCCGGCCCTTGTCCACGTTCCTGCTGTCACCCGGTCCGGCGCCCGCGCTCTCGGCCCCTCCCCTCGCTCCGGGGTTCCGGGGGAACGAGATCCGCGTCGCCCGGCACCGGGACGGGCACGAGCTGGTCGTCGCCACCGCGGTGTGCCCCCTGGCGGGCGCCGGGGCCCCGGTGCGCGTCGTCGTCGCCACGGAGCTGCGGGACCTGCGGCTCTGGGAGTCCCGTCTGGCCCTGTTGCACGGCCTGGCCACCCAGTCGCCCGTCGGCCTCGCCATCTACGACACCGACCTGCGTCTGACCTGGTGCAACGCGGCGTACGAAGGGGAGATGGGGCGGCCGTTCGAGGAGTTCCGCGGCGCTCGGGCCGATGAGCTGTACTCCGAGGGAAAATTCGTGAGCAAGGGACATCCGCCCACTCTCGACGCCGTCATGCGGCACGTGCTCGACACGGGTGAGCCCTTTCTCGACCTGCACTTTCAGGGCCGGCCGCCCAGCGACCCCGACACCGACCACCTCTGGTCCTGTGCCTACTACCGGCTCCAGGACGCCGACGGACATGTGTTCGGAGTGTGTGAGGACGCGTTCGACATCTCCGACCGTTACAGGGCCCAGCGGCGGCTGGCCCTGCTCGTCGAGGCGGGCCGCGGGATCGGGACCGCCCTCGACGTGACGGTCACGGCCGAGAAGATCACCGAAGTGGCCGTACCGGAGTTCGCCGCGTCGGCGACGGTCGACCTCGCGAGAGCGGTGCTGGAGGGCGAGGTGCCTGCCACCAGCGGCTCGGCGGCGACGTCCCTGGTGCGGGTCGCCCGCTGCCCGGCCGCGGCAGCCGGCCGGGAGGAGGCGGAGCGGCAGGAGACGGAGCGGCAGGAACGGCAGGAGCGGCAGGCCCCCGCGGAGCACCCGTCCGCCGCCTATCCGTCCGTGGTGTACCCGGTCGGTTCGCCGCAGGACCGCAGTCTCTGTTCGGGCGGCCTCGTGCTGGACGACACGGCCCTGGTCGTGCCGCTGCGGGCCGGGAACAGCATCCTGGGGCTCGTCACCTTCACGCGCGGCGCCGGTTCGGCCGGCTTCGACAGCGGTGAGGTGGCGCTGGCCGACGAACTGGTCGCCCGTACGGCCGTGTCCATCGACAACGCCCGCCGCTTCACCCGCGAGCGCACCGCCGCCCTCGCCCTGCAACGTCAGCTGCTGCCGCGCCAGGTGCCGGAACAGTCGGCGGTCGACCTGGCCTACCGCTATCTGCCCACGGACGACGTGACGGGGGTCGGCGGTGACTGGTTCGACGTCATCCCGCTGTCCGGGACCCGGGTCGGGCTCGTGGTCGGGGACGTGGTCGGCCACGGTCTGCAGGCGGCTGCCACCATGGGGCGGCTGCGTACGACCGTCCGCGCGTTCGCCCAGATGGACATGGACCCGGTGGAGCTGCTGTCGCGGCTCGACGATCTGGTGGCCCAGTCGGCGGACGAGCAGGCGGGCGAGCCGGGCACGCCCGGCGGCGCCTACGCCGATGTGACCACCGGGGCGACCTGTCTGTACGCCGTCTACGACCCGGTCTCGCGGCGTTGCGTCATGGCCAGGGCCGGGCACCTGCCGCCCGCGGTCGTCGACCCGGACGGCCGATTGTCCTTCCCCGATCTGCCGGCCGGGCCACCTCTCGGCCTCGGTGGCCTGCCGTTCGAGTCCCTGGAGATCGAACTGCCGGTGGGCAGCCTGCTGGCTCTCTTCACCGACGGTCTGGTCGAGGCCAGGGACCGCGACATCGACCACGGACTCGACACCCTGGGCCGGGTGCTCAGCGACCGGCACGCCTCACTCGAAGAGCTGTGCGACCGGGCGGTGGCGGAACTCCTGCCGGGCGGCTCGACGGCCGACGACACCGCCCTGCTGCTCGTGCGCACCCGGGAACTCGACACGTCGCAGGTCGCCGAGTGGGAACTGCCCGCGGAGCCGGTCGCCGCGGGCCGGGCCCGGGAGCTGGCCACCCGGCAGCTGCACCGATGGGGACTCGGCGAGCTGTCGTTCGCGACCGAACTCGTCGTCAGCGAGTTGGTGACCAACGCGGTCAGGTACGCCGAAGGGCCGATCCAGGTGCGCCTCATCCGTGACCGCACCCTGCTGTGCGAGGTCGCGGACCGGGGGCACACCTCACCGCACCTGCGGCACAGCGGCGAGGACGACGAGGGCGGGCGCGGCCTGTTCATCGTCGCGCAGCTCGTCCAGCGGTGGGGGACGCGCTACACCCGCTCCGGCAAGACCATCTGGACCGAACAGACCTTTCCCACGACAGGACGGGCTCTCCCCGGTCTGTCTTAGCGGTGCCGATCTTGGGCAGGCGGAGACCAGTGATCTTCGTTTGCGTCCACCGTTGGGGAGTGGCATGACCGTACCCTCGCGCCCGGTTCGGCCGATGAACCGTGAGCGGCGCTTCGATCTGCGCGCGACCGCCCTGTTCTTCGTTCTCGTCGCGATCGTCCTGTGCGGCACGGTGTTCCTGGTGCGCACCGCGGCCCACATCGCCGAGCGCCGCCCGCTGTGGATCGGTTCGCTCGTCATGGTGGGGCTCGCGGCCGCCTTCCTGTGCCGGTCCAGGTGGCGCCGCTTCTCCGCGGCGAAGTACGCGCGTCGTACGGCCGCGGCGCTGGAGGAGGCCGCCGAGCGGGCCTCGGAGAGCCTCGAGACGAGGAGCGTCGAGGCGGAGAGCCAGGAGCCGGTGATCCTTGAGCCCGCGGTGGACGGCGGCGCGGAGGCCACCGTCGTGCTCGACGCCCCGGTCGACTGCACCGAACTCGACGCGGACGGCTTCGAGCAGGCCATAGCCGACCTGTGCGCCCGCGACGCGTGCCTGGAGGTGGAAGTCGTGGGCGGTGCCAACGACTTGGGCGCGGACGTCCTGGCGGTGGCCCCCGACGGACGCCGGGTCGTCATCCAGTGCAAGCGCTACGGCGTGGACAACAAGGTCGGCTCACAGGACCTGCAACGCTTCGGGGGCACGTGCTTCACCGTCCACGAGGCCGACACAGCGGCACTCGTGACGACGAGCGACTTCACCGCTCCCGCCCTCGAATACGCCCGGCAGTGCGGCATAGTCTGCGTGAACGGGGCGGATCTGCAGGCCTGGTGCGAGGGCACCGGGCCCAGCCCTTGGGAGCTCACGGCCGCCGAGGCCTGACCGTGCCGGGCGGCGCCGGGCACGGTCGGGCCGGTCAGACTCCCGCCGAGTTTTTCTCCTGCCGGTGCGTGGCCACCGGCTCGGGCGCGGGGGCGTTCTCGCTCAGGCCGAACCGGTCGTGGAACGCGCGCAGCGGCCTCGGCGCGTACCAGGCCGAGCGGCCGAGGAGCCGCATCGCGGCCGGGACCAGGACGCCTCGTACGGCGATGGCGTCGATGAGGATCGCGAGTCCGCTGCCGAGGCCGAACAGCTGCATGAAGCTGATCTCCGCCGTCCCGAAGGCGAAGAAGCTCACCGCGATCAGGGCGGCCGCGGCGCTGACGATGCGTCCGGTGTGCCCGAGGCCGTCGACCACGGCGGACTCGTTGTCCTCGCCCAGCTCGTGGAGTTCCTTGATCCGGCTGGTGACGAACACCTCGTAGTCCATCGAGAGGCCGAAGGCGACGCAGAACATCAGCACGGTCATCGACGTCTCCATGGGCTGCGCGGTGAAACCGAGCAGGCCGGAGAGGTGGCCGTCCTGGAAGATCCAGGTCATGACGCCGAGGGTCGCCGCCAGGCTGATCATGTTGAGCACCAGCGCGCGGAGCGGCTGCACGACGCTGCCGGTGAACAGGAAGAGCAGCAGGAAGGTCGTGACGGCGATCAGGCCCGCGGCGAGCGGGAGCCTGCTGCCGATGGAGTCGTTGGAGTCGACCAGTTCGGCGTCGGCTCCGCCGACCAGGGGGCGCGTCCCCGAGGGCGGGGCGGCCGTCCTGACCTTCTCGACCAGCTCCTTGGCCTCGTCCGACTTCGGCGTCAGGGTGCTCACCACGTTGAGCCGCTGCGCGGCGGGGCGACCGAGCGCCGCGTTGCCGGGTCCTGTCGCCTCGGCCCGTCCTTCGGTGTGGACGCCTGTGCTGGTCTCGACGCGGGCGACGCCTCCGAGCCCGGACAGCCGGGCCGCGTACGCCGCCAGCGGGGCCCTGCCCACGGGCTTGTCGATGACGACGTGCAGGGCCGCCGCGTCGTTGCCGTCGAAGTTCTCCCGCAGCGCCGTCGAGACCTGGCGGCTCTTGGCGTCCTCGGGGAGCACCCGTTCGTCGG
The DNA here is from genome assembly GCF_040683555.1 of Streptomyces sp. NPDC093510. NCBI lineage: Bacteria > Bacillati > Actinomycetota > Actinomycetes > Kitasatosporales > Streptomycetaceae > Streptomyces > Streptomyces sp. NPDC093510. The sequence goes on along the minus strand of NZ_JBFBEE010000030.1, from coordinate 99,707 downwards.
CCGTGCCGAAGGTGATGCCGAGGAGGGGGCTCGCCGCGAGGAGCAGGACCGCGAGGACGGGCAGCGCGGTGAGCGCGGGCCGCCGCATGACGGTGCGGGCCGTCCGCCCCCACAGGGACGTACCGGAGCCGGCCCGGGGACGGCCCGGCTTCGCCCACGGCATCCGGCCGCTGTTGACCCGGTGGCCCAGGACGGTGAGCAGGGCCGGCATCACGAACAGGGTGGCGAGGGCCGCGATGACGACGACGCCGACTCCAGAGTAGCCGAACGAGCGGAGGAAGTACTGGGGGAACACCATGAGCGCCGCGAGCGCGGCCGCCACGGTGGCGGCGGAGAACGCGACCGTGCGGCCCGCGGTGCTCATCGTCGTGCGGACGGCGTCCTCCACGCCCGCCCCCGCCGCGAGCTGTTCCCGGAACCGGCTGATCATCAACAGCGCGTAGTCGACGCCGAGTCCGAGGCCGAGGGCCGTGGTCAGGTTGACGGCGAAGACGGAGACGTCGGTGACGCTGCCGACGACGTAGAGCTCGGCGAACACGCCCACGATGGCGATGAGGGCGATGGCCAGCGGCAGCAGCGCGGAGACCACGGTGCCGAAGACGACCAGGAGGAGCAGGAGGATCAGCGGCACGGCGATGGTCTCGGCCAGGACGAGATCCTCCTCGGTCTGCGGGCCCATTTCATGACTCACGCCGGCGCTGCCGCCTGCCTTGACCGTGAGCATGCCTTCGTACGTTCCGGCGTAGGCGTCGATGACGCCCTTGGCGTTCTCCTGCTGCTCCGCGTCGTGCCCCTTCACGCGGGCGAGCACGAGGGCCTCGCGGCCGTCCTTCGAGCGCAGGCCGGGGTTGTCCGTGTCCCAGTACGAGACCACGTTGCCGAGGTCCCGCTCCTTCTTGAGCTCGGCCACCAGGGCCCGGCCCGTGCGCTCGGCGGCCGGAGCGTCTACGCGGCCCTCCGTGGAGCGGACCAGCAGCACCAGGTTCGTCTCTCCGCCGAACTTCTCGTCGATGACGGCCCTGGCCCGGGAGGACGGGGAGGCCGGATCGTCGAAACCGCCCCCCAGCAGCTTCCCGAACGCCCCGACGCCCAGGGCGCCCATGAGGACCACGATCGCGGCGGCGACAAGGAGCACCAGCCTGGACCGTCGAATCGTGAGTTCGGCTATCCGTTCGAACACGCGCGTTCTCCTCTGGTTCGTGCGGGGGAAGGGAATGCCGCCGAACCTAGCGAGGATCAACTTGATTGAGCAGTGTTAGATTTTCTTCACAGCTCGGCCGTTTCGCTGCCGTGCGAGGCGTGACCGTCGTACGGTCGCCGCATGTCCCGAGAAGAAGCCCCTGTGGTCAGACCGTCCCTGCGTGAGCGGCGCCGGGCCGTAGCCGTCCAGGAGATCGTGAGCGCGGCCGAGTTCCAGATCGTCGAACACGGCCCGCACGCCCTGTCCCTGCGCGCGGTGGCACGGAGCCTCGGCATGACCGTGCAGGCGCTGTACCACTACTTCCCGAGCCGGGACGACCTCGTCACGGCGCTCGTCACAAAGGCGTACGACGACCTCGCGAACGCGGTGCAGGCCGCCACCGACACCGCGCCGGGCGCCCCGGACCTGCCCGGGCTCGTCGTCGCGGCCGAGGGCTACCGCAGCTGGGCCATCGACAACCCCGAGCGGTTCCAACTCCTCTACGGAGCCCCGCTGCGGCACTATCACGCGCCGGTCGACGGCCCCACCACCGAGGCGAACCGCCGGATGAGCGCGGTCTTCCAGCGCGAGCTCTTCCGCGGGTTCACGCCCGACCGGCTGGCCGCCGCCGACACCCGCTCGCTCTCCCCCGGCTTCCTGGCGCACCTGGGCCGACTGCCGTCCCTGAGCGGCGACGATCTGCCACCGCCCGCGGCCGCTCTGCTGCTGAGCGTGTGGGGATACGTGCACGGCATGGTCGCCCTGGAGGTGTTCGGGCACACCGGATTCCTCGGCGTCCACCAGGCCGAGCTCTACCGCATGGCGATGCGGAATCTGTACGAGGACGTGCGCCGACGGGTCGGCCCGCCGCCGCCCTCCGGGTCCGTCAGCGGGTGACCACGTGGCGTTCGTCGGGCACGCAGTGGGTCATGGTCAGGCCCGAGACGTCGCGCGGCGGATTGTCGCCCAGCTGCCCGAGCCGCTTGCGGTCCTCCTCCGTCAGCGTCTGGCCCTGGAGCGGCTCCAGGTGGCGCACGTCGCCGGGGCCGATGCCCAGGCCCTCGCCGACGCGCAGCCCGAGGTCGTTCTCGACCAGCAGGAAGTGCCAGACCATGCGCTCCTGCACCTTCCGGTCGCACTGGGAGATCAGGTCCACGAAGTTGCGTACGAGGTCGTCGCGCTCCCAGTTCTCCAGGAGCAGATAGCGCTGGCCGGCCTGCATGTAGTCGTTGGTGCGCGGGATCCGCTTGCGGGTCAGACGACCCCGGATCTCCGGACCCTGCTCGTCATGCGTCGGGTACTGGCCCTCACGCAGCCCGCCCGTGATCGACGGTTCGTAGTTGACCTCAGGGTTGTCGTTCGCCGCGCGGTTGTCGTACGCCATCGAGCCGTCGCGCTGGTTGGTACGCACTTCCGCGTTCTTGGCCTGGTTCACCGGCAGCTGGAGGTAGTTCGGGCCGACGCGGTAGCGCTGCGTGTCGCTGTAGGAGAAGGTCCGCCCGACGAGCATCTTGTCGTCGGAGAAGTCGAGGCCGTCGACCAGGACACCGGTGCCGAAGGCGATCTGCTCGTTCTCGGCGAAGTAGTTGTCGACCGTGCGGTCGAGCACCATGCGGCCGACGGCCCTGGGCGGGAAGTCCTGCTCCGGCCAGGTCTTGGTGTCGTCCAGCGGGTCGAAGTCCAGCTCCGGGTGCTCGCTGTCCTCCATGATCTGCACGAGCAGTTCCCACTCGGGGTGGTCGCCCCGGCGGATCGCCTCGTACAGGTCCTTGGTGGCATGGCCGAGCTCGCCGGCCTGCACGTTCGCCGCGTCCTCCTCCGTCATGCTGCGCACGCCCTGCTTGGGCATCCAGTGGTACTTGACGAGGACGGAGCCGCCCTCGGCGTTGACCCACTTGTAGGTGTTCACGCCGAAGCCCTGCATGTGCCGGTAGTCCGCGGGGATGCCGCGCGGACTGAAGAGGTTGACCAGCATGTGCATGCTCTCCGGCGTCTGCGACATGAAGTCGAAAATCCGGGAGGGCTTCTGCTCGTGCGAGACGGGGTCGGGCTTCAGCGCGTGGATGACGTCGGGGAACTTCACGGCGTCCCGGATGAAGAAGACGCCGAGGTTGTTGCCGACCAGGTCCCAGTTGCCGTCCTCCGTGTAGAACTTCACGGCGAAACCGCGCGGGTCACGGGCGGCCTCGGAGGAGTCACGGCCTCCGATGACGGTGGAGAAGCGCAGCGCGACGTCGGTGCGCTTTCCGTGCTCCTGGAACAGCTTGGCGCGGGTGTAGCGGCTGATCGGCTCGTCGCCCCACTTCCCGTACGCCTCGAAGTAGCCGAAGGCGGTGGCGCCCCGGGCGTGGACGACGCGCTCCGGAATTCGCTCCCGGTCGAAGTGGCTGATCTTCTCCAGGAAGTGGTAGTTCTCCAGCGTGGCCGGGCCTCGCGCGCCCACCGTCCGCTGGTTCTGGTTGTCGTAGACGGGATGGCCCTGCCGGTCGGTGAGTACCGGCCGGGGGTCGTCCGCGGGTGAACCCATGCTGGATACGTCAGTCATGACCATCGGCTCCTTGACGAGTGACCTGGTGCGTGAGCCCTGCGTACCGGCACGCGCGCGGGCTGGCTGGCTGGCTGCGCCCCGGCACCCCGCCCCGTTCACGATCACACAGATACGACCGCGGCGCCGTGCCGGGCCGCGGGGGTTCCGCCGTTCAGACGTCCACCACCACCACCCGGGCTGTTTCCGTCGGCGCCGACGGGTTACCTGTTGACCCGGATGTGCTCGCCTGGGCGGCCCCGCCCCTGAGGCGCGAAGGCCGCCGACGCGCTTCAGTGGAGGCAGTAGTGGTTGAAGACACCCCTGGGAAAGGCACCGGCGTGCAGCGGATCAAGGCAGCCTTTCGGCGTGCGGGCAGGGCCTACTCCTCCGGGGAGGAACGCGGGCTCGGCGGTCACTTCGGAGCCGTGGTCACGTTCGGCGCGTACACGGCGGCCTGGGGCGCGGCGGTCCGCGGACGGGGGGTCCGGCTGCCGGAACGCCCCGAGCCCTGGGACGTCCTGCTAGCGGCGACGGCCACCTTCCGGCTCAGCCGGCTGCTGAGCAAGGGGACCGTCACCAGCCCCCTGCGGGCACCGTTCACGAGCTACGAGTCGGGGTCCGGCCCCGCGGAGGTCCATGAGAGCCCCCGCGGAGGGCGCGTCAGGTCGACCGTGGGCGAGCTCGTGACCTGCCCCTTCTGCCTGAGCGTCTGGCTGACGACCACCATCACCGGGGCCCAGCTGCTGTGGCCGCGTGCCACCCGGACCGTGACGGGCGGCCTCTCCGCCCTGGCGATCGCCGACGCCATGCAAGTGGGCTACGACAGCCTGGTGCAGAAGAACGGCGAGTGAGCACAGGCATGTCGGCCGAGAGGCGGGACACCAGAGGCCGTGCACCCCGTGTGCACCCCTGTAAACAGCGGATATGAGGGAGACCCGACCCATGCTCATGGCCCATCTCGTCCTGAAGAACCTGGTCGAGCAGTACGAGGGGCTGCGCGCCCTGCACGCGGAGACGGGCAGCGCGGCGACGCGCCGGCAGATGGAGGACGTCGCCTACACCCTCTGCGTGTCGACCGGCACGGGAAGCATCGACGCCGCTCTCGCCGTCGCCCGCTTCCGGCTGCGCGCGGTCCGCACGGGAAGCGAGCCCCTTCTCGCCGCCTGAGCCCCTGGCGCGCGAACGGGCGTGAGGGGGAGGCGGATGGTGCGGCGGATGAAGTTGGGTGGCTCCTTGGTCTACGCCAACGGGGTGAGTCCCAGTATTCTCATCCGTGGCCGGCCGGCAGCACACCATGGTGACCTCCCCCCCCATTCGCCGCCTCCAGGAGGATCACGGTGAACGTTCGCACCAGAAGCTCGGCGATCATCGGCAGCATGTGTCTCGTCGCGTCCCTCGCCTTCACCACGGCGTCCGCAGACGAGTCCGGCGCCCCACGTCAGGCAGCGGCCGAGGTCGCGCTCAAGCAGGTGGCCACGGCCCGCAATCCGTCCGCCGGCACCGCCGGTCCGGGTGGCACGGTCTGGATCGCCGAACGCGCGGGCACCGTACGGGTCTTGGACCGTCACGGCCTCGGCAAGCCCGTCCTCGACATCTCCGAGGAGACCACCACCGACGGGGAACGCGGCCTGCTGGGCATCGCGTTCGACAAGAAGTTCGCCCACCTGTACATCTCGTTCACGGACCTCGAAGGCACCAGCACCGTGGACGAGTTCACGGTGCGGAACGGCAAAATCCGGCCCGAGACCCGGCGCACCGTCCTCACCCAGACGCAGCCGTATGCGAACCACAACGGCGGCGACATCAAGTTCGGCCCCGACGGCTACCTCTACATCGCGTTCGGCGACGGCGGCGCGGGCGGCGACCCGCACGGCTACGGACAGAACCTCGACACACTCCTCGGCAAACTGCTGCGGATCGACCCGCGCGGCGGCAAGCCGTACGCGGTCCCGCGGGACAACCCGTTCGTGGGCGACCCGAAGGCGAGGGACGAGATCTGGGCGTACGGGCTGCGCAACCCGTGGCGGTTCTCCTTCGACGCGGGCACGGGCGACCTGCTGATCGGCGACGTCGGCCAGAGCTCCTGGGAGGAGATCGACTGGGCCCCGGCGGACAGCGACGGCGGTGAGAACTACGGCTGGTCCCGGATGGAGGGCAGCCATCCCTTCCGGGGCGGCACCGAGCCCGCGGACCACGTCCCGCCGGTTCACGAGTACGACCGCAGCGGCCTCGGCTGCTCGGTGACCGGCGGATACGTCTACCGGGGCAGGGCGATCCCGCAGCTCCGGGGCCAGTACGTGTTCAGCGACTACTGCGACGGCACCCTGCGCGCGCTGCGGATGAAGAACGGCAAGGTGACCGGCGTGGCGGACCTCGGGGTCAACGGCGGCCAGGTCGTCTCGTTCGTGGAGGGCGGCAGGGGCGAGCTGTACGTGCTCGACATCGGCGGCAGCGTCGCCCGCCTGGACCCCGCATAGCGGTCACCATGACGGTCACCGCCCGTTGGCCGAGAAGTGCTGGTAGTCCGGGGCGGGCCAGCGACCGCCCCACTGCCAGCCCACCGCGCGCATCGCCGTGGTGACGGCGTCGCCCGCCCTGATCATGCCCTGGGCGGTGCGGCGCCGGTCGAGGTGGGCGGCTCCCGAGGCGGGGTAGACACGTCCGTTCCTGTCCACGTACGGGTTCTCCACGGTGTTGATGTCCACCGCGTCCCCGTACGAGTGCTGGGAGACCTTGGACGGATCTCCCGTGACGCGACGGCAGTTGAAGGCCGACGTGTTGTCGGCCTTCATGGCCGCCACATCGCTGCCGCCGAACTCCGCCATCGTCCGCATCTGCCGGATGGGGAAGCGGGCCGCGAAGGCCTTGCCGAACACGTACAGGAGCGGTCGCACGGCCTGTCGGCGCACGACGAGTTCGCCGGTGTGGACGCGGCCGTCGAACCCCCAGTGGTTCATCCGGATACGCCGGAGCTCGGCGGGCGCGACCGGGCAGCCCGGGTGCCAGCTGCGGCCCAGGTCGCGCGCGGAGACGGTTGTGACGCGCGCGTCGAGTGCGGGCGGCTGTGGCGCGCCGGCGGCGGCCGGGGCCGGACAGAGGGTGGTGAGCAGGAGCACGGCCGGGGTGGTGAGCGCGAGGAACGTACGGGTGCGGAACTTGATCACCCCCCAGACATAACGCGCCCCCACGGGCCCGCCTGTCCGAAAAGCCGACCATCGGCCGTCATTCCCCCGATTGGTCCGCCGGGCGGCGCACGACGGCGGAAGCAGTTTTTCCTTTCTCTGGACAAAGTGTGGACGTCCTTCGACACCGTCCCTACGCTGAGCGTCGCTCTGCCACAGAGATCTGCGTAACCCACGCCGGAACCACCACCCCGGAACAACGCAGGAGGAAGAGTGAAGCCACGCCCCAGGCCGCTGTCCGGCCGACCCCGCCGCAGAGCCCGAAGATCCACCGGGTTGCTGCTCACCGCCCTTCTGGGCGGCGGCCTGCTGACGCCGTCCGCGGCCGCGGACGACGAGCGGCGCCCGTTCGCCGACCTGCCGCCACAGGAACCGGGCGTCACCCTGCGGGTGTTCGACGTCCGGACCCCGCTGAAGAAGCTGTGCGACCTCAAGCCCGCCCAGACGCCCAATGTCGACAAGCTGATCCCGACCGCCGACTGGACCTCCACCGAGGGCTTCGGGTTCGGCGACAACTTCGTGTCGCAGATCATCGGCAATCTGAACGTGCCCGAGGCGGGCGCGTACGACTTCCGGCTGATCAGCGACGACGGTTCGCGGCTCTCCCTCGGCGGCCAGCAGGTCATCGACCACGACGGGCTGCACGGCGCCGAGCCGAAGGACGGCAGGATCACGCTGAACGCCGGCCACCAGTCGCTGCGCATCGACCACTTCGACGCGGGCGGCGACCAGCGGGTCACCCTGCAGTGGAAGCCGCCGGGGGCCGAGGAGTTCGAGGTCGTGCCGAACTCGGTGCTGAGCACGGACGCCGATGTCGTACGGGTCACGGCGCCCGGCCGCAAGGAGTGCGAGGGGACGTACGACACCCCCGGGGACGGCTTGCCGCTCACCGAGGTCAACCCCGGGTACGAGCTGACCGACCTGCGCCCGAAGGGCTTCGAGCCGCAGGTTTCGGCGATGGACTGGCTGCCCGACGGGCGGCTCGCGATCTCCACGTGGGGCGGGAGCGAGGAGACGAAGGGCGAGGTGTACCTGCTCGACCACGTCACCGGTGACACGAGCCCCGAGAAGGTCACGTACAAGAAGATCGCCGACGGGCTCAGGGAGCCGATGGGCATCAAGTACGTGGACGGGAAGCTGTATGTGTCGGAGAAGCACCAGCTGACCGAGTTGAACGACACGAACGGCGACGACGTCACCGACGACAAGCGGAAGATCGCCGAGTGGCCGTACGGCAAGAACTTCCACGAGTTCGCGTTCGGGCTGCTCTACGACAAGGGCGACTTCTATCTGAACCTCTCCGTCGCCATCAACTACGGCGGCGCCACCACCGATCCGCAGCCCGCGCCGAACCGCGGCACGACCATCAAGGTCAACAAGGCGACGGGCAAGGTCAGTTACCTGGCCGGGGGCCTGCGCACCCCGAACGGCATCGGGCGCGGTCCGGGCGGCGACCTGTTCGTCACGGACAACCAGGGCGGCTGGCTTCCCGCGTCCAAGCTGGTCCACGTCGAACAGGACCGGTTCTTCAACCACTACATGAACCCCGACGGGCCCTACGACGACAAGCCCGTCACCAAGCCGGTGCTCTGGCTCCCGCAGAACGAGATAGCCAACTCGCCGAGCACGCCGATGCGGTTGAAGAAGGGCCCGTTCGCCGGGCAGATGGTCTTCGGCGACGTCACGTACGGCGGGCTCCAGCGCGCGGACCTGGAGAAGGTCGGAGGTGAGTACCAGGGCGCGGTGTTCCGGCACACGCAGGGACTCGAAGCCGGCGTCTCCCGCATCAGCGAGGGGCCGGACGGCGCGATCTACACCGGCGGCCTGGGCGCGGACGGCAACTGGGGCCAGGAGGGCAAGCTCCGCTTCGGCCTGCAGAAGCTGACGCCGAACGGGAAGACCGCCTTCGACGTCAAGACGATGCGCGCGACCCCCGACGGCTTCGAACTCTCCTACACCAAGCCCCTGTCGGAGGAGACGGCGGCCAAGCTGGCGAAGGGCGCGTACTCCGTGGAGCAGTGGCGCTACGTGCCGACGCCGGCCTACGGCGGCCCCAAGGTCGACGAGGAGGCGCTGCCCGTCACGTCGGCGAAGCTCTCAGCCGACCGCCGGAAGGTGCGGCTCACCATCCCCGGCCTGAAGCCGGACCGGGTGGTGCACGTGCGGTCGCCCCGCCCGTTCTCGTCCTCCGGGGGCGAGCAGCTGTGGTCCACCGAGGCCTGGTACACGCTGAACGCCAAGCCGGGCCCGCAGGAGCCGGTCACCACGTACGACGCCGAGTCCGCGAAGCTGTCCGGCGGCGCCGGCATCGACAACGAGCACGCCGGCTTCACCGGCGGCGGCTTCGTCGACGGCTTCGGCGACAAGGGCGCGAAGGCGAGCTTCGACGTCGTGGTCGACAAGAAGGGCGCGTACGACGTGGGGCTGCGCTACGCGAACGGCCCGCACCCGGCCCCCGGCACCAAGACGGTCGGCGTCAGCGTCAACGGCGGCACGGCGAGACAGACGAGCCTGCCGTCCACGGGCGAGTGGAACCGCTGGTCCACGAAGACCGAGCGGCTCTCCCTGCGCAAGGGCCACAACACCATCACGTACGCCGTCGGCGCCGACGACAGCGGTCATGTGAACCTCGACGCGCTCGAGGTGCGCCGGCCCGGCGCCAGGATCGACCTGTTCTCCGGCGGCAGTGTCTCCACCGCCTGGCAGCACACCGACGGCCGCAGCGCCGAATGGCCGCACACCGCGGAGAGGTCCATGGAGGTCTGCTGCGGCGACCTGCGCACGAAGCAGCACTTCGAGGACTTCAGGCTGCACGTCGAGTTCCGTGTCCCGAAGCTGCCGGACGACGTCACCGGGCAGGACCGCGGCAACAGCGGTGTCTACCTCCAGGACCGTTACGAGGTGCAGATCCTGGACTCGTACGGCGTGCCGAAGCTCGCGGACAACGAGGCGGGGGCGATCTACCAGAAGAAGGCCGCCGACCTCAACGCCTCGAAGGCGCCGGAGACCTGGCAGACGTACGACATCACGTTCCGGGCCGCCCGCTTCGGCGCGGACGGCGAGAAGACGTCGGACGCAAGGATCACGGTGGTCTGGAACGGCAAGAAGGTCCACGACGACGTGGCCGTCGACGGTCCGACGGGCGCGGGCGACCCGGAGTCGGCGGCGGCCGGCGCCATCCGGTTGCAGGACCACGGCAACAAGGTCCGTTTCCGTGATGTGTGGGTGGAGCCGCTGTCCTGAGCGGGCCGAGGCGGTCAGCCGCCCATGAAGAGCGTGGTCCCGTCGGGGCCGAGTGCCTCGACGCGGGCGCCGTGCTCCACGGTGCGGCTGACCGTGCAGTACTTCTCGTGCGTGAGCCGGATCGCGCGCTCCAGCGTTTCGGCCGCGCGGGTGTCGCCCTCGGGCACGTCGAGTTCGTAGGCGACCCGGACGACACCGACGCGGCCCTCGTCCTCGGGCCGTGACACCGACTCCACGACGATGCGCAGACCGTCGTGGTCGACGGTGCGGGCCGTGCGGTCCACGACGAGTCCGCCGCAGCCGCCGAGCGCGGCGAGGAGGAGTTCGACGGGGGTGAAGGAGGGCTGGGCGTCGGGGTTGTCGGCGGCGGCGACGCGGACCTCGGCGCCGCGGTCGTTGCGGGCGCTCCAGTCGCGTTCGCCGTTGCGTACGGTCTCGATGCGGTAGTCGGCCATGGCGGAACGGTAACCGGGGGCGTGCCGAAAACGCGTCAGGGCGCCTGCTGGACGTCGCCCCGGGTGGAGGAGGCGACCGTGTCGCGGTGCGCGAAGTCGCCGGGCGGGATGCCGGGGTGGTGGCCGGGCAGGGGTGCGGCGGGCGTCGCGGCGGGGCCCAGGGTGAGGCGCGAGACGATGCGGTAGCGGTCGCCGCGGTAGAGGGAGTGCACGTACTCGACGGGCTGACCGGACGTGTCCGAGGTGAGCCGTTCGAAGAGGAGCGCGGGGGACAGCTCCGGCACGTCGAGGAGCGCGGCCTCGGCGCGGGTGACCACCGTGGGCTCGATGGCCTGCACTGCTTCGCGGACGTGAACGTCGTGGTGTTCGCGCAGGTGCTGGTAGAGGTCGCCGCTCTCCAGTTCTCCCGCGCTCAGTCCTGGCACGAGATCGGCTCGGATGTGCAGGTGCTCGATGGCCATCGGCGCGCCGTCGACGAGCCGGAGTCTGGCGACGTAGACGATCTCCGCGGCGGGTGACAGGCGCAGCTTGCGGCCGACGCGGGCGCCGGCCTGGATGGTGGCGAACTCCAGGAGCCTGCTGGACCAGGCTCCGGCGGCCGGTGGGACCGTCAGCGCCTGTTCCCGGGCGACGAGTTCCTGCGTGATCTTCTCGGGGGCGACGAACATGCCGCGTCCGTGTTCGCGGACGAGAAGTCCTGCGGCGACGAGTTCGTCGACGGCGGCGCGCAGGGTGGGCCGGGAGACTCCGAGCGCCGCGCAGAGGGCTCGCTCGGAGGGGATGGGGTCACCTGGGCGCTGTGACTCGATGAGTTCGAGGATGTGGTCGCGTACGCGCTCCCGCTTGAGCACCGCGCCCGGCGCCTTCCTGTCCGCGTCGGCGTCCACCGTCCGCCCCCTTCCACGCCATACGACCAGTTGCCTGACCAGTTGACCACAAGGTCACGGAGATCGACAACCGACCAGCATTATCAAGGGGGTTGACGCGTCAATTGGTCCATGCCACCTTTCTCCATCACCAGAGGTCACCTGACCAGTTGCCGACTGGTCAGGTCCGGCTCCCAGAGGTGACCCGTGAAGCTCCGCCTGCTCACCGCCCTGCCCGCGCTCGTCGCGGCCGCCGGGCTCAGCGCCTGCAGCTCGTCCGGCTCCGACGACGTCGCCGGGGACGGCGGGCGGACGACGCTCGACGTGTGGCTGATGCGCGACAGCGTCTCGGCCGACTTCCAGAAGAAGTTCGAGAAGGGCTTCGAGGCCGCGCACCCGGACATCGACGTACGGGTGCAGATCCAGGAGTGGGAGGGCATCGGCGAGAAGGTCACCGCCGCGCTCGCCGGCAACGACGCACCCGACGTCATCGAGACCGGCAACACGCAGGTCGCCCAGCTCGCGCAGAGCGGCGGCCTGCTGGACCTCAGCGACAAGGTGGACGAGCTCGGCGGCAAGGACTGGCTCAAGGGCCTCGCCGAACCGGGCGCGCACGAGGGCAAGCAGTACGGCATCCCGTACTACGCGGCGAACCGCGTCGTCGTCTACCGCACCGATCTGTTCGCGAAGGCGGGCGTCGACGCCGACGCGATCAAGACGCGCGACCAGTGGATCGCCGCGACGAAGAAGCTCGACAAGGGCGAGCAGCAGGGGATCTACCTGCCCGGCCAGAACTGGTACACCCTCTCGGGCTTCATCTGGGACGAGGGCGGCGACCTCGCCACCGAGTCCGACGGAACCTGGCGGGGCGCCCTGGACACACCCGAGGCGCTGCGTGCCATGGCCTTCTACAAGAAGCTGCAGGCCCTCGGGAAGGGGCCCGAGGACTCCGACGAGGCACGGCCGCCCCAGGCCGAGGTGATGGCCAAGGGACAGGTGGCGCAGATCGTCAGCACACCCGGGGGCGCCGACGTCATCGCGCAGAACAACGCCGGACTCAAGGACAAGCTGGGGTTCTTCCCGATTCCCGGCAGGACGGCCGGCACACCGGGCGCCGTCTTCACCGGCGGCTCCGACCTGGTGATCCCCGTCATGTCGAAGCACCACGACGCCGCGTACACCTTCGTCAAGGAGCTCACCGGCGACGCCTGGCAGAAGAAGCTCGCCGTGGCGATGAGCTACGTGCCCAACAAGACGACGCTCGCCGGCGCCGTCGCCGAGGACCCCGGCGCGTCGGCGATGGCGGTCGGCGCGGCCGAGGGGCACGCCACTCCGAACACGCCCGGCTGGGCCGCCGTCGAGGCGAAGAACCCCGTCAAGGACTACATGACGGCCGTCCTGACCGGCGGCGATCCGGCGCGGGAGGCCGCGAAGGCGTCCGACGCGATCACCGCGGCGATGAAGTAGGGAGGGCGTGCCGTGTCGGTCGTCCGCGAGCGGACCGAACCCCGCCCCCTCACTCGGCCGCCCCGGCGCCCTCGTCCGCCCCGGCGGGGCACCACGTCCGGCGCGTGGCCGTACCTGCTGGTGGCGCCCGCCGTGCTCGGCATGCTGTACCTGCTGCTCTACCCGTTGGCGCGGGCCGTCCTGATCTCCTTCCAGGACTTCGAGCTGCGTCAGCTCATTCTCGGCGACGCCCGGTTCACCGGTTTCGACAACTACACGACGCTGCTGTCCGACCCCCGCTTCTGGACGGTGGTGCGCCGCACCTTCCTCTTCATGACGGTCAACGTCGTACTGATCATGGTGCTTTCGACGCTGGTCGCCCTGATGGTGGAGCGGCTCGGCCGCTTCGGGCGGGCGGCCGTGCTCAGTGCGCTCGTCCTGGCCTGGGCCATGCCGGTGGTCGCGGCGACGACGGTCTTCCAATGGCTGTTCCACTCGGAGTTCGGGATCGTCAACCACGCGCTCACCGGCCTCGGCTTCACGTCGTTCGACGGGTATCCCTGGCTTGCGCACGGCCCGGCGGCCTTCACGATCCTGGTGGTCCTCGTGGTGTGGCAGTCGGTGCCGTTCGCCGCCGTCACCCTGTACTCGGCGCTGACCACCGTGCCGAGCGAGCTGTACGAGGCGGCGCGCATCGACGGCGCGTCCGCGTCGCGCGTCTTCCGGTCGGTGACGCTGCCCATCGTGCGCCCCATCTTCATGCTGGTGCTGTCCCTCGAAGTGATCTGGACGTTCAAGGCGTTCGTGCAGATCTGGGTGATGACGCGCGGCGGCCCCGGTGACGCGACGACGATCCTGCCGGTGTACGCGGTGCAGACCGCCCTCTCGGGCCAGCACTACGACCTCGGCTCCGCGGCCTCGATGGTGACGGTGCTGCTGATGTCGGGTGTCCTCCTCCTCTACTTCCGGCAGATGTTCCGACAGGAGGCCGAGCTGTGAGGGCCTCGCGCGCACTGCGCCGCCTGCCGCTGCGGGCCGCCGCGACCTGCACGGTGATCGTGTGTCTCTTCCCCGTCTACTGGATGGTGACCACGGCCTTCAAACCGTCCCGGGACATCCAGTCGGACCAGCCGCGTGTGCTGCCGCAGAGCTGGACGCTCGACCACTTTCGGCGGGCGGTCGACGCCGACGGGTTCGCTCTGTTCTGGCGCAACAGCGTGCTCGTCACGCTCGGGGCGGTGCTCCTCGCCCTGCTCGTGGCGCTCGGCGCGTCGTACGCGGTGGCACGGATGCGGTGGCGGGGGCGGCGGCAGTTCATGCTGATGGTGTTCATCGCGCAGATGGCGCCGTGGGAATCGCTGATCATCCCCATGTACATCATCGCGCGGGACACCGACATGCTGGACCGGCTGCCGACGCTGACGCTGGTGTACTTCATGATGACGCTGCCGTTCACGATCGTCGTGCTGCGCGGTTTCATCGCGACGATCCCGCCGGAGCTGGAGGAGTCGGCGCAGGTCGACGGCTGTACGCGGTCCGGCGCGTTCCGGCACGTGGCGTTCCCGCTCCTCGCGCCCGGCCTGATGGCGACGTCGCTGTTCGGCTACATCACGGCGTGGAACGAGTTCGCGTACGCCAACTTCCTGATCATCAAGCAGCAGGACCACCGGACGCTGCCGGTGTGGCTGTCCTCGTTCCACAACACGTTCGGCACCGACTGGGGCGCCACGATGGCCGCCTCCACGCTGTTCGCGCTGCCCGCCCTCGCCATCTTCCTGCTGCTGCAACGGCAGGTGACGTCGGGCTTCGCGTCCGGCGCCGTGAAGGGCTGAACCCACCGCCGCACAGGACCGTTCCGCTCACCACCGGAGGCCCGCAGTGCCCGCACACCGCCCCGCCCTGGTCCCGCTGCCCCGCCAACTCTCGTGGCGGCCGGGCCACTTCACCCTCGACACCGCCACCGCGGTCCGTCCGGCCCCGGGGGCCGAGCCCGCCGCCTCCCTCCTCCGCACGCTGCTCGCGCCGGCCACCGGACTGCCGCTGCCGCTCTCGCCCACCGGGCCCTTCGTGCTGGCACTCGACCCTCAGCTGCGCGGTCTGGGCGAGGAGGGGTACGGCCTGACGGTCGGGCCGGACGCGGTGCTGCTGCGCGCGGCCCACCTCACCGGGCTGCTCCGGGGCGGCCAGACGCTCCGTCAACTGCTGCCGTCCGAGGCCCTGTCGGCCCGGCCCCGGCACGGAACGCCGTGGCGGCTGCCCTGCGTGGAGATCACCGACGTGCCGCGGAACGCCTGGCGCGGTTTCATGCTCGACGTGGCACGGCACTTCCAGCCGGCCTCCCTCCTGCGCCGGTACGTGGATCTGCTCGCCCTGCACAAACTCAACGTGCTGCATCTGCACCTCACCGACGACCAGGGGTGGCGGATGCCGGTCGCCGCGTATCCACGCCTCACCGAGGTGGGGGGCCGGCGCGCCGAGTCGATGGTGGGTCCGGCCGGCAGCGGCGTCCGCGACGGGGTTCCGCACCACGGCGCCTATACGCGCGCCGAGTTGACCGGCCTCGTCGCGTACGCCGCCGCGCGCGGGGTCACGGTCCTGCCCGAGGTGGAGATGCCCGGCCACACCCGGGCCGCCCTCGCCGCTCACCCGGAGCTCGGCAATGTGCCGGGGCGGCAGCTGGACGTGTGGACGGACTGGGGCGTGTGCGACACGGTCCTCTCGGCCGACGATCCTGCGCTCGACTTCTGCCGCACCGTCCTCGACGAGGTCCTCGACGTCTTCCCCTCACCCCACGTGCACATCGGCGGCGACGAGTGCCCCACCACGGAGTGGGCCGCGAGCCCGGCGGCGCGCGCCCGCGCCGCCGCGGAGGGCCTGCCCGGCACGGACGCGCTGCGCGGCTGGTTCCTCGGCCGGATCGGGGCACACCTCGTCGAGCGGGGCCGCGTCCCGACGGCGTGGGCGGAGAGCGGCGAGGGGCTGCCCCCGGAGTTCACCGTCATGGCGTGGCGCGACCCCGAGCACACCCGCCTCGCGCTGAAGCGGGGCCACGCGGTCGTCAGCTGCCACCATCGGGCCGCCTATCTGGACTACGCCCAGTCGTCCGCCCCGGCCGAACCGCCGGCCCAGCCGGGCCCGCCGGTCGATCTGCGCACGGTGCACGGTCACGAGCTGCCCGACGACACCGAGACCTCCGGGGAACTGCTCGGGATGCAGGCGCAGCTGTGGACCGAGTTCGCTCCCACGGCGGAGCACGTCGACCGCATGGTGTTTCCCCGGCTGTGCGCCCTGGCCGACCGTGCCTGGCACGGCGCCGCGCCCTGGCCCGCCGTCCACGCCCGGCTCCGCGCCCATTCCGCGCGCCTCGCGGCGCTGGGCGTGCGGCACGGCCCACTCGACCCGTACATGCCCCTCCCCCACCGTTCCGGAAAGGAACAGCCATGAGAAGGACGACCCTCAGCAGGTCGGCGAAGCGGTCCCTCACCTGTGCCGTCGCCGCCTCCCTCGGCTGCGCGGGCCTGCTCGCGCTCCCGCCGGCCGCCGCGGCGGCCACGGGTGACCTGGCCGTGCAGTACCACGCGGGTGCCACCGGAAGCGACCAGGCCGAGCCGTGGCTGAAGGTGAAGAACACCGGTGACTCCAGTGTCGCGCTCAGCGAAGTCAAGATCCGCTACTACTTCAAGTCGGACGCCGGGAACCCGGGTTACCGCTTCGCCTGCTCGTGGGCGGTGAAGGGGTGCGGCAACATCGTCGGTACGTTCGGGACGCTCGCCCGGCCGACGGCCACCGCCGACCGCTACCTGGAGATCGGCTTCACGTCCGGCGCCGGATCGCTCGCGGCGGGCGCCGACACCGGCGATCTCCAGCTGCGCTTCCACCGCTCCGACTGGCAGGCGCTGAACCAGGCCGACGACTACTCCTTCGGCGCCACTCAGTCCACGTACGCGAACTGGTCGAAGGTCACCGCGCAGCTCGAAGGAACGACGGTCTGGGGCACGGCTCCCGAGGGCAACGATCCGACCGACCCCCCGGACCCGACGGACCCGCCCGGCGACGGGGCCACGCTCTTCGACGACTTCACCTACACCGCGTACGACGACCCGAGGATCTCCGCCAACGGCTGGAGCGTGCGGTCCAACGCCGGTGGCCCCGGCGTGCCCGGCGCGTCCTGGGTGCCGCAGAACGTGACGTTCGCGTCGTCGGGCGGCAACACGGTGATGAACCTGGAGACGTCGACGGCGGGCACGGCCGCGACCACCGAGCAGACCGAGGTCCTCACCAAGGCGATGAAGTTCAGGAACGGGACGTACGCGGCGCGCGTGAGGTTCAGCGACGCCCCGCGCAGCGGCCCCGACGGCGACCGGCTGGTGCAGACGTTCTTCACCATCAACGACCTCAAGGCGCCGATGGCCGACGACTACGCCGAGTACGACTTCGAGTACCTGCCCAATGGCGGCTGGGGCGAGCCGTCGAACATCCTCTACACGACCTCGTGGGAGACGTACAACCCCGACCCGTGGCAGGCGGTCAACCAGCACACGGAGAGCAGGCAGAGCCACGCGGGCTGGCACGACCTGGTGCTGACCATCGACGACAGTTCCATCCGCTACTACGTCGACGGCCGGCTGTTCGGTACGCACGACGCCGCCTATCTGCCCGAGCGGCCGATGTCGATCAACTTCAACCAGTGGCTGATCGACCTGGCGGGCCGGCCCAGCACCGCGCCGCGCTCGTACGACCAGCAGGTCGACTACGTCCTGCACGTCAAGGACCAGGCGCTGACCCCGGCGCAGGTGTCGGCGAAGGTGGCCGGGTACCGGGCCGCGGGCACCGCGTTCGAGGACACGGTGCCGTAGAGGTCCGAGGGCGCGGTGCCGTAGAGGTCCGAGGGCTCGGTGCCGTAGAAGCGGATGGGTCACGGCCGTGAACCAGGGGGTGCGGCTTCCCCGGCTCATGGCCGAACCAGGGAAACCTGGGCCGGTTCAGCCCCCAAGGGATCGCCGCTGAACCCGCCCTTTCCACCGAGTCCCCTGTCCCGCGGTCTTCACGCATGAACTCGGCGGACCTGTTTCAGCGATCCGGAGCGTCCCACTCCCGCATTCCAGGCAGCTTGCGTTTCCCCAGGTCAGGGCCGATTTCTGCGTTCCAGCGTCCCCGCTTCCCCGGCATTCGTGGCTTCCGGGACGGGGCTGACCGCAAGGTGGACCCCTGCTCACCGGGCGGTCAGCCATGACCCGGTCGCGAGCACCGTTTCGCAGCAACGACCTTGGGAGTCCGCACATGCTTCGCAAGCGCTCACGTCTGATCGCCGTGCCGGTCGCGGCCGTCGCCCTGACCCTGACGGTCGCCGGCCACCAGGCCGGTGCGGCCGGATCGTCCTCATCGGACGACGCGGGACGCTCCGGCAAGACCGCCCGCGCGGCGGCCCCGTGCCTGGCCGGGGCCACGACGCTGGTCGGCGACCTCGACGGTGACGGCCGCCCCGACAAGATCACGAACCCCGGCCACACCGGCACCAGGATGACGGTCCAATGGGGGGCCGCCGACGGCACGTTCGGCACGAAGCACACCGTCAGCAAGCTGCTCGGCACCAAGCCGGGCGAGGTCACCACGGCCGCGGTCGCCGATCTCCAGAACGACGGAAAGCTGGACATGGCCCTCAACATCGTCGAGCCCTCGGGCGTGGACGACCCCGCGACGGCCCGCGTCGCCGACTACCGGCCCGGCCCGCTCAAGCGCTCGAACCTGGCCTCGTCCGGCGCCAGGCACCTGGACATCGGCGACGCCGGCGAGGCCAAGGAGCTCCGCGTCGCCAACTACGGCGACGACGCCTACCCGGACCTCGCCGTTCTGAGCAACGCCGGCGACGGGGTGCTGGAGCGGAACGTCCGCCTGTCGAAGCCCGGCAGCGGTCCGGGGAAGTACAACCAGGAGCACGAGGAGAAGTACGGCGACTGGGGCACCCCCGCCGAGCCGCCCGCCATGCCCACCGACGGCTGGAAGCACTTCTACAAGTCCTGCTCCTGACCGACACCACCGGGCGCCGCCGGTCCTCAGGGACGCGGCGGCGCCCCCGGCATGCGTGAGGCAACCCGTCGCAGAAGTGAGGAAGATCCGCTTGTCCAGCTCCCCCAGGCCCGCCCGGTCCCCGCAGACCCACCGGGTACGGGTCGCCGTCACCGCTCCCGACCCGATCAGCCGCGAGGGCGTCCTCAGCCTGCTGCGCCGGCACCCGGAGGTCGAGGTGTCCGGGGACTCCGGCCCGGCCACCGTCGCCCTGCTCGTCGAGGACACCCTCGACGAGGCGGCGCTCAGCCGGCTCAGACGCGCGGTGCGCAGTGAGGGCACGCGCGCGGTGCTGATCACCGGCACCCTCCGTGAGCACGAACTCCTGGACGTCATCGAGTGCGGCGTCGCGGCCATCGTCTGGCGCCGCGAGGCGACCGCGCACCGCCTGTCACAGGCGGTGCTCACCGCCGCAGAGGGAGGCGGTGATCTGCCCGCCGACCTGCTGGGCCAGCTCATCGGCCAGGTGCGGCGCCTCCACCGGGGCGGCGCCGAGGAGCCGGGATACCTCACGAGTTTCGCCAAGCGTGAGGTGGACGTGGTCCGGCTGGTCGCCGAGGGGTTCGACACGGCGGAGATCGCCACGAAACTGTCGTACTCCGAACGCACCGTCAAGAACGTGATGTACGGCCTGACCACCCGCTTGCACCTGCGCAACCGGGCGCACGTGGTGGCGTACGCGCTGCGTGAGGGATACATCTGACCGGGCCGCTCCGTCTCACCCCGGGCCGCTGCGCCTCACACGGTGAAGCGGACCGCCTCCAGTGGGAGGTTCAGCTCCATCGGGCTGCCACCGTACTTCCAGCCGCCGGGGTCGGTGCACACCTCGCCCATCCACTGCCTGTCCCGCACGTAGGCGTCGTGGCACACGGAGCCGTCGAAGACCTTCATGGTGAAGCCCTGCATGGCGGGGTCCGCGTCCTCGGTGGAGCCGATGACCATGTCCTCCTCGTCGTCCGCGTCCGACCACGGGATGCCCTCGCGCCAGCCTTCGCCCACATAGGCGCCGCTTCCGGTGACGCCCTGGGTGTCGGACACCGCGACGTCGAGGGCCTTGATCGCCTTGCCTCCACCGGCGGTTCCGGCCTCCTCCCCGTCGCACACGGGGTCCTGCCAGCCGTCGCCGTCGACGTAGGCGCGGTAGCAGATGTGGCGGCCCTCGCTGCTGCCGGCGAGGTCGCGCACCGCGGTGGCCGCCGTCGTCTCCTCGGGCTCCTCTCCCCCGCCGCCGTCTCCACCGCCCGCGTCCTCCTCCGGGGCGCTTTCGTCGGGCTTCTTCGGCGGCTCCTTCGGCTTCTCCTTCTGCGCGGGCGGCGCGCTCTCGGACGGAGGGGGCGGCTGCGCAGGTACGACCTTGCCGGCTGCCTGCGGCTTCTCCCGTGCCGCGGTCTGCATCTGCGGACGGTACGTCAGCCAGATCGTCACGCACGCGATGGCCACCGCGAGAAGCAGCCCCAGGGTGCCGGCCAGCCAGCTCGGCAGGAGTCCGCGCTGCAGGAAGGTCCCGTCGACACCGAGCGGCTCGGCGCCGGAGCGCCGCACAGCCAGCGAGTAGGGCTGCTCCTGCTTGGCCCCGAACCAGATGATCTGCTGGGGCCGCAGCGTCGCGTCCACGAACGCGGCCCGGCCCGGCTCGATCCGGACGTTGCCCGGCTCCAGCTCGTACCCCAGCCGGTCGCCGGTGTCACTGCCGCTGAGGGAAGCGGTGACCGGGGTGTTGCCGATGTTGTCCACGGCCAGCCGGGACCGCCCCCGGAACCACCCCTTCACCGTCGGCGGCACCAGTTCGGCGCGCACCTCGGTGAACGGGGTGACGGTGACGTTCCCCTCGGGGACGCAGACGGCTCCGGGATGCTCCGTCGGCGTGATCCGCACCGCGTACGGGTGCGGTCCCGCGGCCGCGTCCGGCGTACGCGGTGGCGCGAACGTCAGCTCGACCGTGCCGGTCGTCCCCGGGTAGAGCCGCAGCGACTGCGGCTCCACCGTGGTCCATGGGACGAGATCACCGACCGGTTCGAAGCGGTACGCGTCGACGACGTCGCCGGTGTTGCGCACCCGCAGCCGCACGGTGGTGCCGCTGCCGGGGTCGACGGTCGTGGATGCGGGTTCCAGGGAGGTCCAAAGGCTCACGTCACGACGCTAGGAGGGCCAGCGGCGCCTGTCAGGAGCCCACCGGGCACACTCGGTTGCCCGATGAGGCACTCAGTTGCCGAAGGGGACGTCGTCCGTGGTGGCCATGCGGCGGGTCTCTCGGTGGGCCTCGACGAACTCGTGGATGTGGGCGAGGGCCTGCTTCGCGTGCGACTCGTCCTTGCCGCAGCCGCGGACGCCGGAGTTGCCGTCGGGGTAGCAGGAGGCGCGGTGGCCGTAGATCAGCCCGTCGGCGTCGCCGCCCGACTCGTCGAGGAGTTGGCGTGTCGCGTCGCCGTCGCCCGCCGCGGTGGTCCAGCCGAAGACCCGCGCCAGCTCCCCGCGGTCCCGCGCCTGCGAGCCGAGCCGGAGCTGCTCCCGCACCTTCCCGAGGACGGTCGGCAGACCGAGGTTGAACAAGCCCTTGTCCATGACGCGTTGGTTCTGCGCGATGGCCCCGCCGAACTCGCCGTACTGCCGTCGGACCTCGTCGGCGTCGCCGCTGATGTCCACGCCTTCGAGGTCGGTGAGGTCGCCGCCGACGTCCTTCCAGCCGGCTCCGCCCGCGGTGCCGTAGAAGCCGTAGAGGACCCGCACCCCGGCGCTCTCCAGCTTGGCGCGCGCCAGGTCGCGCAGGGCGGCGGCCGAGCAGTGGCGCCACTTCGTGTCGCCGCTGTCGCAGTAGTCGGGGTTCTTGATGTCCAGCCAGACGAAACTGATGTTCTTGCCCGCCCGGCGCTGCTGCGCGATGCGGTCGAACATGTCCGCCATGGTGTCGCCCGCGCTGGTGGGGGACCCGTCGTGATCGGCCCACCAGCCCTTCTTCCAGGCGGTGGCGTCGATCTCCACGGCGTTGGCCCCGTGTGCGAGCGCCTTGTCGACGCCGTCGACGGTCAGCACCCGGTGCGCGACGGCCCAGACCGGCCGCTCGGTCCGCGGCTGCTGCGCGCCGGACCCGGCCGCCTCGCCGGTGGCGGCGCCGGCCGGCGGGGCGGCCAGGCCGCTCACCAGCAGGGCACCGCACGCGGCGGCGAACGTGGCGGCTCTGGCGTGCGAGCGGGCGCGGGCTCGACGTATCACGGTTGTCTCTCCATCCGTTCCGGTGCGCTCGGGCCGGGCGCGCCACGGGGAGGCGGCACCGCAGCGGCAGCGCGCCGGGTGCGCGAATCCGCACCCGGCCTCAGCTGCACCGCCTGCCCACGCCGTGACAGGCGAAACGCACCGCCGCCTTCCCGGTCAGGAGGCGGGGTAGGGATGGTCGTTGAGCAGGGTGGCGAGGTGGACGGCGTTGACGGCGAGGGTCCGGGTGGTCTCGGCGACCTCTTCGGGGGTGGCTTCGAGGTCCTTGTAGTCGGTGCCGTGCTGCGCTTCACCCACCCAGTAGGTGACGGCGTTCGGGGCGAGGGAGAAGCCGATGTCGTTGAGGCCCTGGAACGTGTCGGCGCTGACCTTGTGCGCACCGTCCTCGTTGCCGACGACGGCGACCGCCGCGACCTTCCCGAAGATGAGCGGCCGCCCCTGGTCGTCGGTTTCCGACTCGGCGTTGAGCCGTTCGAGGACCCGCTGGCAGATGCTGGAGGGGTGGCCCAGCCAGATGGGTGTGGCGAGGAGGAGGATGTCGGCCTGGAGGACCTTCTCCCTCAGCTGGGGCCAGGCGTCGTCGCCGCCCAGATCGACGGAGACGCCGGGGAGCACGTTGTGATCGGCCACGCGGACGGTTTCGGTGGAGACGCCGAGCTTCTCGAACTCGCGCATCACCTGGTCCGAGAGCAGCTGGCTGCTGGAGGGCTCGGGGGACGCGTTGAGGGTGCAGACCAAGGAAAGGGCGCGCATCGTGTTTCTTTCTTCCGAGTGGCTTCAGATGACCTGCCACCAGGCTGCGCACACAGTCGGCGCTGCCGCCATGTGGCCGCCCGGGGCGGAGATCACCCCGGGTACCCCGCGACCCACCCGTGATGCGCCCGCTCTTCTCCTCCTCTTCTCCCCCTCCTCTTCTCCTCTGCCTCTAGTCCTCTAGTCCTCTTGCTCTTCCTCGCTCTCGAAGTGCAGGGCGATGGACCTCAGCACGTCCGCGGTCGACACGTCGGTGCGGCCCTCGTCATGGACTTCGGCGAGCTGCGCGAAGGAGAAGGCGAAGGCGGACGTGATCTGCTCGATGACGGGCCCCAGTTCCTGGCCCACCACCGCGGCGACCTCGATGGGTGTCGCTTCGGCGGGGAGTTCGATGCGCGGCAGCATCTCCTCGAGCATCGCGCCGACCGCGCCGCTGTTCTCGATCTCCCCGTCCGGGTTCTCGCGTACCTGCCGGCGCATCTCGAGGGACTCGGTCAGGATCCCGACGACTCGTTGAATGATCTCGCGCTGCTCCATACGGCGAAGCCTAGACGCAGGAGCTGCCGGGTCGGTCAGGTTCACGGCGCGGCGAAGTCGCACCAGACGGCTTTGCCCTCGCCGCGCGGCTCGACGCCCCAGCGCGAGGCGACCGCCTCCACCAGGAGCAGTCCGCGGCCTGAGGTGGCGGTCTCCCCCGGGGCTCTCTTGCGGGGGCGGGCGCTGGAGCGGTCGCTCACCGACAGGCGGACGCGGCGTGGCGGGCCAGAGAGCACTTCGAGCGTCAGGATGGCGCCCGCGTCGGTGTGGACGAGGGCGTTGACGAGGAGTTCGCCGGCCGCCACCTCGACGTTGTCGGCGATCTCGCCGAATTCCCACGCCGCGAGGTGTTCCCGCAGCGCCGCGCGCGCGTCGGCGAGTCCTTCGGGGTCGGCCTGGTGGACGTACCTGTGGATGCGCGGCTCCTGGGGGGTGCCGGGGTCGGGGAGGCGGCGCAGCACCAGGAGCGCCACGTCGTCACCGGTGCCCCATCTCTCCCACAGCGCGCGTGAGAGATGGTCCGCCAGCTCCTCGGCCGTCTCGGGGCCGGTGCGCATCACCTCGGCGAGGTTCCGGATGCCGGTGTCGAGGTCGAGGCCGGCGTCCTCCACGAGCCCGTCCGTGCAGATCACCATGGTCTCGCCCGGCACGAGGTCGAGCCGCACTTCGGGGTAGTCCTCCATGCCGAAGTCGGTGGCGATCCCGAGCGGCAGCCCGCCGGGGACCCGTGGCACGCCCACTCTGCGGTCCACGTGCCGCACGAGCGGGGGCAGGTGTCCGGCCCGGACGGCGCGCACGATGCCGGTGGCCGGGTCGAACTGCGCGTAGGTGCAGGTGGCGAACCGTTCGGTGTCCAGCTCGGCGAGGAACCGGGAGGCGCGGGAGAGCACGGTGCCGGGCGGGTGGCCCTCGCCGGCGAAGGCCCGCAGGGCGATGCGCAGCTGGCCCATGATGGCCGCGGCGTGGGTGTCGTGGCCCTGTACGTCGCCGACGACCAGGCCGATGCGCCCGCGGGGCAGGGTGACCACGTCGTAGAAGTCGCCGCCGACCTCCCGTCCGCCCCAGGCCGCGTGGTAGCGGACGGCGACCTCGGAGTCCGGGACGTCGGGGATGCCGCGCGGCAGCATCGTGGCCTGGAGGCTCTTGGCGAGGTCGCGTTCCTCGTCGAAGAGCATGGCGCGCTGCAGCGACTGGGCGACGATCCCGGACAGGCCGATGCAGAGGTTGCGGTCGGCGTCGGTGAAGTCCTTGCGGCCTCGGTAGAAGAGCGCGAGCCCGCCGATGGCGCGGTCCTGGGCGACCAGCGGCAGGAACGCCGCCGAGTCCAGTCTCATGTGCTCCATGTAGGGCCGCAGACGGGTGAAGTGCCGCGCGAGGTCGGGCAGCGAGCCGACGAAGCGGGGCTGGCGGGTCATGACGGCCTCGGCCAGCGGCAGCGACTGGTCGAACTTGTGCAGCTTGAGTTCGTCGAGGGCCTGCATCGTCTGGCCCACGAGCGCGATCAGCTTCAGGTTCTCGCCCTCGACCAGGCCGAGGACGAGGCCGTCGGCGGCGAACCGGTCGAGGCCGCTCGCGCCGGACAGCACGGCGACCACGTCGTCGACCGTGACCGCCCGGGAGAGGGCTTCCGTGGTGCCCTGCACCATCAGGGCGATGCCCTGACGGCGTTCCTCCCTGGGGTCTATGGCCGCGAGTTCC
Source organism: Streptomyces sp. NPDC093510 (assembly GCF_040683555.1). Classification (NCBI taxonomy): domain Bacteria; kingdom Bacillati; phylum Actinomycetota; class Actinomycetes; order Kitasatosporales; family Streptomycetaceae; genus Streptomyces; species Streptomyces sp. NPDC093510. The sequence goes on along the minus strand of NZ_JBFBEE010000030.1, from coordinate 74,544 downwards.
GATCCGTCGTCCGAGGCCGTCCGCAGGATGCCGAGTACGCGCACGGCCCGGCCCTCGTCGTCGCGGCGGATGTGTCCACGTGCGTGACCGAGGTGGATCGTGCCGTCGCGGTGCCGGGCCCGGAAGTAGACGCCGTACAGGTCCTCGCCGTTGGCGGCGGCCTCCGTGACCGCGTAGTTGATGCGTACGGCCTCCTCGGGCGGGATACGTCCCTGCAGCGAGGTGACGCGGCCGTCGAATTCGTCGGGACGCAGGTCGAGCACCGCGAGGGAGCCGGCGTCGAGGGTGAGCGCGCCGGTCTCCAGGTCCCAGTCGAAGCTGCCCACGCCGGTCAGGAGCAGGCGCTGTTCCAGGTCGACGGGGGGCTTGTCGACGGGGGGCTTCTTGGCTGACGTCATGGCTGTCTCCGTTGGCCGCTCGGCCACCATAAGCTCCGTGCGCGCCACTCGCCCGCCGGACCCGCTCCCGCCTTTCGTCCCGGCCAAACATGACCTTGGTCCTGTGTGAGACGCCCTCCAAGGGACATTCGCTCTGGTGTCGGCCTGATCATCCAGAGCCGATCCGCGCACAAGGAAAGGAACGTCTCGTGGGCATCATCGCCTGGATCCTGATCGGTCTGATCGCGGGAGCCATCGCCAAGGCCCTCACTCCCGGCAGGGACCCGGGGGGCTGCCTGGTGACCATGGTGATCGGCATCGTGGGCGGGCTGATCGGTGGCTGGCTGGGCAAGGTGATCTTCGGCGTCCATTCGATCAACGGGTTCTTCCACCTGTCGACCTGGATCGCCGCCATCATCGGCTCTGTGATCGTTCTGTTCGCCTACCGCCTGTTCACCGGGAAGCGGTGACAGCGACGGCGACGGCAACGGGAGTGCGCCCCAGCACGGGGCGCACTCCCGTTTTTTCGCATTAGCTCAAGCGTTCGAATCGCGGGTACAGTGGCCGCATGGCAACGCACCAGCTCCAGGGATCGCTCTTCGATCAGGGCGACGACGTGCGCCTGGGCTCCCTCGACAAAATCCGCAGGACGGTCCTCGGCGACGGCGCGTGGATCGACCTCCTGCCGGGCTGGCTCGGCGGCGCCGACGTCCTGTTCGAACGGCTGGCCGTGGACGTCCCGTGGAAGGCCGAACGCCGCCAGATGTACGAGAGGGTCGTGGACGTCCCGCGCCTGCTCGCCTTCTACCGGTCCGGCGAACCACTGCCCCACCCCGTGCTCGACGAGGCCCGGCAGGCCCTCTCCGCGCACTACGCCGCCGAGCTCGGCGAAGCGTTCACGACGGCGGGCCTGTGCCACTACCGCGACGGGCGCGACAGCGTGGCCTGGCACGGCGACCGCATCGGCCGGGGCGCCCGCGAGAACACGATGGTCGCCATCCTCTCCGTGGGAGCACCCCGCGACCTGCTGCTGCGCCCGCGCCGGGGCGGCGAGACCGTGCGACACCCGCTCGGACACGGCGACCTCATCGTGATGGGCGGGTCCTGCCAGCGCACCTGGGAGCACGCCATTCCCAAGTCGGCCCGCGCGACCGGCGGGCGCATCAGCATCCAGTTCCGGCCGCACGGGGTGCGCTGACGCGCGGCGCACGTCAGCGGCACACGCGGGCGCCGGCCGTCTTCCCCGGCGACACCCCGAGGGCGAACAGCCGGGTGAGCGGGTGGAAGCGGTAGCGGCCCGGGGCGCGTGACTCCAGGAGCTGCACGTCGACCAGCTGTTCCAGGATCACCTCGGTCGCCGGCACCGCCCCGCCGGTCGTCGCCGCCGCCTCCGCCACCGTCAGCTCGCCCTGCTCCGCGGCCAGCAGGGGAAGCGCGAGAGCCGCCGCCCGGCCGGTGGCGCCGCGCGCCAGCAGATCCCGGTGGCCCGCCTCCAGGGCCGCGTGCATGTCCAGGTCGGCGAAGGACAGTTCCGCCAGCCGCCGCGCGGGGTCGGCCAGCCGGTCGGCGAGTTCCCGCACCGGCCACCGCGGCCGTGCCGCCAGCCGGGCGCCCGCGATGCGCAGGGCCAGCGGCAGGTGCCCGCAGTGGCGCGCGATCGACTCGGCGGCGCCCCGTTCGGCGGCGAGCCGCCCGGGCCCGGCCCAGAGGCCGAGCACCGCGACGGAGGCCGGGATTGCGAGGGGCGCGAGGTGGAGGTGGACCGCGCCGTTCAGGGTGGCGAGGACGCCGAGGCTGGTGACGAGGACCGCGCAGCCGTGCGCCGCGGGCAGCAGGGGCCGCACCTGGGCCGCGTCCGCGGCGTTGTCCAGGACGATCAGCACCCGCCGTTCGGTGAGCAGGGTCCGGTAGGCCGCCGCCGCGTCCGCCGCGCTGCCCGTGTACGGCCTCGGGGCGCCGAGCGCACCGAGGAACCGCCGCAGCACGACGGCCGGCGGCACGGGTCGCTCGTCGCGGTGCGAGCCCCGCAGGTCGGCGTAGAGCTGGCCGTCGGGGAACCGCTCGCCGAGCCGATGGGCCGCGTGCACGGCGAGCGCCGACTTGCCGACACCACCGGGGCCGTCGAGCGCGACCACGACGGGCCCGCCGCCCCGCGGTCCGGGACGGAGCACGTCGAGCGCCGCCAACTCCCCGGCGCGTCCCGGCAGTTCGGCGATGTCCGGTGGCAACTGGCGGGGCACGGGCGGCGCGGGGCCGGTGTCGTCCGTGCGGCCGTGGGCCACCGGGCGGGAGCGGCGCGCCTCCTCCACCCGGTCGCGGGCAGTCGCGAGGAGGCGCAGCTCGCGGCCGGTGGCGCCCAGCAGCTGGACCAGTGTGTCGAAGCGGTCCGTCGGCGGCAGCGTCTTGCCCGCGAAGTAGTCGCCGATGACCCCGTGCGCCCAGCCCGTCCGCGCCGACAGCTGCCGGTAGGTGAGCTGCGCTCCCCCGTTCCTGCGCGCGGCCCGTCGGCGCAGCTGCCGCAGCAGCGCGGCCAGCGCGTCGGCCGTGTCCACGGAATCGAGCGGGCCGACGCCTGCCGCCGCCTCCCTCGGTTCCCCGTCCGGCGGATGTCCCGCCGCCCCCGCAACCCCCGTTGCCCCCGTCACTCTTCGCTGCCTCCTGACCGTCGCCTGGCCGAGGTCATCCGGATCTGTCCGGTGGTGCCCGATTTCGAGGGCCGCCTCAGGAACGCGTTGCGAGCATCCAGCTACCGCCCGGGTCCCGCGGTCCGGCGACCGGGCACCGCATCGGCCGTCACTACGGCATTCGTGGAATGCCGCCCGCCGGTTTGGTGCGGTTCCCCGGGTTTCCCACCGGAACACCACACCGGGCGTCGAACACGGCACGACCGATACACCGCACGACCCACATCGGAGCACGAAGGAGACACGACCTATATGAGCAGGGTCTGCAACAAAGCACCCGGCCTGCCTGACGGCAGCATCGCCGAACAGTCCCTCTACGAGCGCGTGGACGGCCCCATCGCCACCGGTTCGGCCCACTTCATGCGGGCGGGCGGCGAGCTGCACCTGATGCACGCCGACCTGGAGCTGAACGACCAGCGCCAGGCCGCCCTGCGGGTACGCTGCGCCGCCGCCGCGGTCCGGGCCGCGCTGGTGGAGTACCGCACCTCGCACCGCATCGCCCAGGAGCTGGGCTTCTACCCGGTCCACGACGAGCGGCTGCGGGTCGCGGGCGGCGGGACCGCCCCGGTGCGCGAGACGCTCGGCGCCGCCCGGGAGTCCGACCTCGTCCAGCTGGACGAGACCGACGTCGAGACCCTGGCGCTGCGTTACGAAGCGGGCGGGGACGAGGCGGCGTACGGCCACTTCGTGACCGCGCTGACGGGGTTCTCCGCGGATCTCGACGACTTCTCGGCCCGGGCCGCGGAAGCGCACCCGGCCGACTGGCAGCGCCTGGCCTGGCAGTTCCTCACCGCCTTCGACCGCATCCGGATCTACGGTCAGGCGCTGGCTGTCATCAACATCCTCGGTACGACCCCCAGTGCCGTCGCCGGCGCCGGACACGGAAGGAGCAACCGGACATGAGCGCCGTCTGCAACAAGATGCTCGCCCTCGGCGAGGACGATCTGCGCGACAAGAAGGACCTCGCGCGGACCGCGGGCACCGAGCTGACCGCGGCCACCAGCGAGCTGTGCCGGGCGCTCGAACTCGCCGAGCACGGCGACGCCATGGCCGGCTCCGCGGTGTACGCCGCGGCGGCGCGGGACCGGCTCGACAACGCCGCCCGGATGCTGGCCCAGGTGGGCGACATCCTCGCCACGGGCACCCTCACCGAGGAGTCCGCCTCGTGGTACCGCAGGCTCGACTACGACCGGCTCTACCGGTCGGGCACCGGCCTGGGTCAGGTGCCGCACGCGGCCGAACTGTGGCAGGCGTTCGCCCGGCAGGCCGCGAAGGGCGGCCCGGCCGGCATCTGCCGCGACATGCGCGGCCGCACCGTGGCCGTGGCCTCTCTCATCGGTGACTGGCTGGAGCGGGTGGACGGCCCGGAGTCGGACTCCGCGTTGCTGCGAATCCAGTCCGCGATGGCCGACCTGGCCGCGTACGCCCAGTTCGTGGCCTTCGCCAACAAGGTGGAGCCGCGGGACCCGGCGTGGCTGGTGCCGCCGGGCTCCGCCGCGTAGCCGTCCGTACGCGGCACACCGTCCGTCAGCAGAACGAAGGAGCGCCGGCCCCGGGCCGGCGCTCCTTCCGCGTTCTCGTCACCGGTCGGCGAGGTCACCGGTAGGCGCGCGCCTGGAGTCCGTACATCTGCGCGTAGAGGCCGCGCCGGGCGAGCAGTTCCTCGTGGCTGCCGGTCTCGGCGACCCGTCCGTGGTCGAGGACGACGATGAGGTCGGCGCCGCGCACGGTCGAGAAGCGGTGCGAGACCAGCAGTGTGACAGTGCCGGGGCCGGGGCGGCGCGCGGCCTCGATGTACCGCTCGAAGACGAGGTGCTCGGTCTCCGCGTCGAGGGACGCGGTCGGCTCGTCCAGGATGCGCAGCAGGGGCGCCGGACGCATCAGGGCCCGCGCGACCGCCAGCTTCTGCCACTGCCCCGTCGACAGGTCCGTCCCGTGCTCCCAGCGGCTGCCCAATCGGGTGCCGAGGCCGCCCGGCAGCGCTCCGGGCAGGTCGGCGGCGCCGGCCCGGCCCAGGGCTCCGAGGACCGCCCGCTCGTCGGCGAGCCGCGGCAGGTCGCCGACGCCGACCGTCTCGCGCACCGTGAACTCGAAGCGTACGAAGTCCTCGAACGCGGCGCCGAGCCGTTCGCGCCACCGGTCCGGGTCCAGGGTGTCGAGGCCGGTCCCGTCGACGGCGATCCGGCCCCTTGTCGGCTCGTACATCCGGCACAACAGCTTGACCAGCGTGGACTTCCCGGAACCGTTCTCGCCGACCAGGGCCACCACTCCCCGGGCCGGCAGCCGCAGCTCGACGTCGTGCAGCGCGGCCGCGGTGGTGCCCGGGTAGCGGAAGGAGAGCCCCTCGACGGCGATGCCCTGCCGCAGCTCCGAGGGCACTGCCGCCGTGGCGGTGAGTCCCGCCCGTTCCGCGTACGCCTGCAGCCACCGCAGCCGTTCGGCGCTCTGCAGGAGTTCGACGACAGCTCCCGTCGCCTGTACGAGTCCGGCGACGTGCCCGGCGAAACGCCCGGCCAGGACGACGGCGAGCAGGACCGCGCCGAGACCGGTACGGCCGGTCACCGCGAGGTGCGCGACGAAGGCGACCGCGCCGATCAGGCCGAGCGAGTTGAGCAGCCCGGCCGCGCCGCCGATCGCGGCGACCCGCCACTGCGCCCGTGTCTTCACCAGGTCCGCGCGATGCCGTAACACGCCTACCCTGGAGCGCAGTTCGGGCCCGGCGTCGTAGACACGCAGCTCCTTGCCCGCCGCCGGTGAGGTGGCCAGGTCGGCGAGGCGCGCGGCGAGGCGGTAGTCGGCGGCCGTGGCGTCCTGGGAGCGGGCGATGACGCCGCGGGCGGAGATCTGAAGGCGCATGGCGAGTGCCCCGACGAGCGGCAGGACCAGCAGGGCGGGGTGGACGGTGGCGAGGAGCACGGCGGTCACCAGGAAACCGCCGAGCTGTTCGAGCAGGTTGAGCACCCAGTTGAGCAGGGCGCCCATGGCCAGGGTGCGGTCGCGCAGCAGGTGGAGCCGGTCCTGGAACGCGGGCGACTCCTGGTGGCGCAGTCCGGGGATGCCGGCGGCGAGCCGGGCCAGCAGCCGGTCGAAGGCGAAACCCACCCGCTCACTGAGCCCGATCCTGGCCCCGACGGCCGCCAGTTCGACGGCCTCCCACACTCCGAGGCTCACGACGAGCAGGAGCGCCGCCGTCATCGTGGTCCCCAGGATGCCTTCTTGCGCGCCTTCGGCCATGGACCGCAGCCAGAGGGCCTGCAGGGCCGCGAGTCCTGCCGCGGCGGGCACGAGCAGCAGCCCGAGCACGGCGAGCCGCCAGGACTCCCGGAAGGACCCGACGACGAGGGTGCGCAGCGCGCCGGGCACTCCGCGCCCGCCGCGTCCGGGAGTCCCTGGGGTGTCGGCCTCGGCCGGGCTCTGCGGAGCTTCGCGCCTTGGCGGCCGTGTGTCGTCGGCGGGCACGGCAAGCTGGGCCGCCGTGTCCGGATCAGCCTCTACGCCCACGTCGCTGAAGCGGTCCGCCTGTAGCCGGTACATCCGGGCGTACGTGCCGCCCAGCGCCATCAGCGCGTCGTGCGTACCGCTCTCCACGATCCGTCCGCCGTCCAGGACATGGATGAGGTCTGCCCTGCGCACGCCCGAGAAGCGGTGCGAGACCAGGAGCGTGGTGGCGCCCCCGCTCACCGTCAGGAACCGGTCGAAGAAGGCGGCCTCCGCCCGTGCGTCGAGGTGGGCGGTGGGTTCGTCCAGGACGAGCACGGACCCCGCCCGCGCGGCGAGCAGCGCGCGGGCGAGCGCGACCCGCTGCCACTGGCCCGCGGACAGGTCGGCGCCGCCCGTGAACTGCCGGGAGAGCACGGTGTCCCAGCCCGCCGGGAGCGTACGGAGCAGCTCGGTACCGTCGGCCAGTTCCAGGGCGTGTTCCAGGGCGTGTTCCAGGGCGCGCTCCGGTTCGCGGGAGTCGTCGCCGAGGTCCGGTGCGCCGATCGCCACGTTGTCGCGCAGTGTCAGGGGGTACTTCACGAAGTCCTGGAAGACGACGGAGATGTGGCGCCGCCACTGCCGCGCGCCGCACTCCCGCACATCCGTGCCGTCCGCCGTCACGCGCCCGGCGTCCGGCTCGTACAGGCGCGTCAGGAGTTTGATCAGTGTCGTCTTGCCGGAACCGTTCGCGCCGACGAGCGCCACGGACGTGCCCGCGGGGATCTCCAGATCGAGTCCGCGCAGGACGGGGTCGTCCGTGCCGGGATAGGTGAAGTCCACGGATTCGAAGGCGATGCCGCGGCGGACCTCCGGTGCCGGCCTCCCGTCGTCGCCCGCGGTGCCCCGCAGTTCCAGCGCGGTGAGCGACCGCAGCCCCAGCAGTGCGTCCCGCACCATGAGGTCGTCGTCGCCGACCCAGCCGAGGGCGGGCACGGCGAGCGCCGCCTGGGCGCTGATCACGAGCCGGGTGAGGTCCAGGTCGCCGTGTGCGGCGGCGAAGGCCGCGTATCCGAGGACCGCACCCTCGGCGAGCACCACGAACGCCACCGCGCCACCGGCCCGGCGCGCCGCTCTGCCGCGCGTGGCCCAGACCCCGGCCATGCCCGACCGCCAGACGGCCGTCATGCGGTCGGCGAGCCAGTCGCCGAGCCCGAACACCCTTGTCTCCTTGGCGGGTTCGGGGTCCACGGCCAGGGAACGCAGATAGGCCGCCTCGCGGATCACCGCGCTCGCCGCCTCCATGCTGCCGTGCACGTTCCGCGCCAGGCGCAGGTAGGAGCGGTAGGTCAGCACCGCCGCGAGTGCGAGCAGCGGTGGCGCCCACCATGCCAGCGGCGCCAGCAGGACGAGCAGGCCGAGTCCTTCGAGCCTGGGGCGCACGATCCCGGGGAGCAGGGTGGCGAGCTGGTCCGGCCGGGTGCCCGGCTCGGTGACCAGCCGCAACGTATCGGCGTAGCCCGGTTCTTCGAGGTGTCCGACGCCGTCCGGGCCGGTCCCGGCCGCGACGGCCCTGTCCTGAACCGCACTGGCCGCGCGCAGCCTCAGCACCGCCGCGAGTCCGCTGTCCAGGGCGCGCAGTCCCGTGCGGAGAAGGATCAGCGCGCCGAACGCGGTGAGGGCGGACAGGACGCGGCGGGCCTCGGGGGACCCGGCTCCCGCCGCCACGGCTCCGGGCAGCGCGCCCACCAGCCGCCCGGTGGCGACCACGACGAACGGGCCGGTGAGCGCCTCGCAGACGATGACCACCGCGAGGACGACCGTGTGCCGGGGGCCGGCTCGCCACAGCAGCCGTACCGCTGCCGCCCACTCCTGCCACGTACGCATACCGGCCTCCTCGACCCGCGCCCCACCGTTGGGGGGCCGATGCTCACAGAGGAGGCGGGCGGCCGGGTGACGGTCCCGGCCGCGACCGGACAGTGCCGGTCGCGGTGCCCGTATCAGCGCTGCGGCGGGCGTCTCAGGCGGTGCGGCGGCGTGTGAGCACGCGGCGTGCCACCTTGGCGAGCAGGGCCGGACGGAACAGCAGCGAGGGCGGGGCCGTCATGTTCAGGACCCGTACGAACCGTGCCCACACGTCCGGGTCGTGCACGGCGAGCGCGAATACGTGCTGGTTGTACCAGTGGGCGAAGCGCGCGGGCAGCGGCTGCCCGGCGGGCGCCCACATGAGGTCCGAGCTGGTGGCCATGGTCCAGGGGACCTGGATGGCACGGGCCGCGGCGCGTTGGTAGGCACGGCTGAGGCCGTCGAGTCCGGACGCCTCGGCGCGGTGGCGGCCCAGCAGCCGGCCGAGCAGCTCCGCTTCGAGCGCGGCGACCGTGAGTCCTTGTCCGTACACCGGGTTGAACACGCAGAGCGCGTCGCCGACCGCGACCAGGCGTTCGGGCCAGCGGGGGTTCTTGTGGTGCAGGCGCCATTCGTTGCCGGGGTTGGTGTAGCGGTGCACCTGGCCTTGCCGGGTGCCGCGCTTGATCTGTTCGGCGAGGCGGGGGTTGCCGAGGGTGTGGGCGAAGTCGAGGTAGCCGTCGTCGTCGGTGGGCGGCACGTGCTCGTCGACGCCGAACAGCGAGCACATCCAGCGATGGTGTTCCACGGCCAGCACGACACCGCCGCGGGTGACGTCGGGGGCGAAGGCCATCTGGTAGGCGACGTCGAAGTCCTGGCGGTCCTGGGGCGGGCGTTCGTAGCAGGCGGAGGTGTAGGTGATCTTCGCCTTGATGACGGTCTTGGCGGACGGCGGCAGCCTGGCCTCGGTGAGCCAGCGGTCGACGGACGTGGTGCGGCCCGAGGAGTCGACGACCAGGTCGGCGGTGACCTCGACGGGCTCGTCGGCGCCCTCGGTGCGGTAGCGGACCCGGTCCAGACGGCCGGGGGCGCTCCCCGTCACGGTCTCGCAGCGGGTCGACGCGAGCACGCGCACGGACGGGAGGGCCGACACCCGCTGTCGCAGCCGTCGTTCGAGCTCGTCGCGCGTGAACGTCTGGACGGCGACGCCGACCCGGGCCGCGGGCGCGTAGCCGGTCGGCAGCAGGAAGTTGATGCGTTCGCCGTAGTCGAAGACGGGTGCGCCCAGGTCCGCGAGCTCCGCGCGGAGCCCCGGGAAGAGCTTCTCCAGCACGTCGCCGCCCCGGGCGAGCAGTGCGTGCGCGTGGTGGCCCTGCGGAATGTGGGGGTGCACGCCGGTGTCCGGGCGCACCGGGTCGCGTTCGAGGACCAGCACCTCCGTGAAGTGATCGGCCAGGACCCGCGCCGTCACGAGCCCGGCGTACCCGCCACCGACGACGACGGCACGCTCCCAGCGGGCCCCTGGCGACGGGCTGTGCTGCTTCTCGGTCATGGCCGTCCCATTCCTCTCGGCAAGCTCAGGTCCACGTCACTCCACCGGGTGCCACCGCGATTCTCAAGGCCCTCCGGGGAGCGCACGGAAGCACGTGTCCGGCACTGATCCAGTGCCCCGGGTCTTACGCCGGCGATCTCGGGTACACGTCACGGGCCGCCGCCCATGTGGCGGGCCGGCGCACTGTGTGGGCAGCCTGGGAGCAGCCCGCACCGCCAGAAGCAGGCCGGACGAGAGAGCACATCATGCCCGCAGGACCGAATCGCAAGGACCCGAGGTCCGCCTCCCGGCGCGGCGGCGAGCGCTGAGCCGACGCGGCCGTTCACCCAGCAAGGAAGGTACGTCTCCATGCGCGCTCTGACATGGCAAGGGAAACGCGACGTACGCGTCGACGAAGTCCCCGATCCCCGTATCGAGAAGCCGGACGACGTGATCGTCCAGGTCACGTCGACGGGCATCTGCGGCTCGGACCTCCACCTCTACGAGGTGTTCGGGCCGTTCCTCGACGCCGGTGACATCCTGGGCCACGAGGCCATGGGTGTCGTGGCGGAGAAGGGCCCCGACGTCACCGAGTTGGCCGTAGGCGACCGCGTGGTGATTCCGTTCAACGTCTCGTGCAACACGTGCTGGATGTGCCGCAAGGGGCTGCAGTCGCAGTGCGAGACGACGCAGGTCACGTCCATGGGCAGCGGAGCCTCCCTGTTCGGCTACACCAAGCTGTACGGGCAGGTGCCCGGCGGGCAGGCCGAGCTCCTGCGTGTTCCCTTCGGTAACACCTTGCCCATCAAGGTGCCCGAGGGGCCTCCGGACGACCGGTTCGTGTACCTGTCCGACGTGCTGCCCACGGCCTGGCAGGCCGTGGAGTACGCCGACATCCCGCCCGGCGGCAGCGTCACCGTGCTCGGCCTCGGCCCCATCGGCGACATGGCCACCCGCATCGCGCGGCTGCGCGGGGCGGAGCTGGTCATCGGCGTCGACCTCGTGGACGCCCGCCTCGACCGCGCCCGGCGGAACGGCACCACCGTCATCGATCTGCGCCACCACGAGAAGGACCTGGGAGACGCCGTACGCGAGCTCACCCAGGGCCGCGGCACGGACGCCGTGATCGACGCGGTCGGCCTCGAGGCGCACGGCGCCCCTGTGGCGAAGGCCGCCCAGTGGGCGACCGGACTCCTGCCCGACAAACTCGCCCGCCCGCTGATGGAGAAGGCAGGCGTCGACCGCCTCGGCGCACTGCTCGCGGGGATCGACGCGGTCCGGCGCGGCGGCACCCTCTCGATCAGCGGTGTCTACGGCGGCGCGGCAAGCCCGATGCCGCTGCTGACGATGTTCGACAAGCAGATCCAGCTGCGCATGGGACAGGCCAACGTGTGGCGCTGGGTCGAGGACATCCGCCCCCACCTCACGGACGACGATCCGCTGGGCGTCGACACCTTCGCCACGCACCACCTGCCGCTCCAGGAGGCGCCCGCGGCCTACGCGACGTTCCAGGCCAAGGAGGACGGCATGATCAAGACGCTGTTGAAGCCATGACCGAGGGGCGCGACGACACGCCCTGTGCCCTGGTCGTGATCGACATGATCAATACGTACGACCACCGGGACGCGGAGCTTCTGCTGCCCTCGGCACGCAAGGCCGTGCCGGTGGTGGCGGACCTGCTCACCGCGGCCCGCGCGCACGGCGTCCCGGTGATCTACGTCAACGACAACTTCGGCCAGTGGCGCTCCCACCACGGAGAACTGGTCGACGCCGCCATGGCGGGTCCGCACGCGGACCTGGTCGAGCCGATCCGTCCGGACGACGACTCGCTGTTCGTGGTGAAGGCCCGCCATTCGATCTTCTACGAGACCCCGCTCGCCTATCTCCTGTGGGAGCTGGGAGTCCAGCACGTGACGCTGTGCGGCCAGGTGACCGAGCAGTGCGTGCTGTACTCCGCGCTGGACGCCCACATCCGGCATCTCGACGTGACGGTGGTGGAGGACGCGGTCGCCCACATCCATCCGCACCTCGCCGAGGCCGCCCTGGAGATGATGCGGATCAATCTGGGCGCCCGCATCTCCCGTGGCAGCGAGGTCGTGTTCCCCCGACGGCCCACGCAAGTAAAAGGATCATGACGCGTTACGCAACGGTGGGCCTGCTGACGGCCTGCGCGGCGGGCGGTGTGCTGCTCGCCCTCCTGGTGTCCCCATGGTGGTGGTTCGCCGCGGCCCCGCTGGCGGCCGTGGCGCTGACCGGTGTGTACGACCTCGTCCAGAGGCGGCACTCGGTGCTTCGCAACTACCCCGTTCTCGGCCATCTGCGGTTCCTCATGGAAGCGCTGCGCCCCGAACTGCAGCAGTACTTCGTGGAGCGCAACTACGACGGCAGGCCCTACGACCGTGACACCCGCAGCATCGTCTACGAACGGGCCAAGGGCGTCGCCGCCGAGGAGCCCTTCGGCAGCGAGCGCGACATGGACGACCGCGGTTACGAGTTCCTCGTGCCGTCCATGGCGCCGGTGGAGGTGCGCGACGAACCGCCGCGGGTCCGCGTCGGCGGCCCCGACTGCGCCGAGCCGTACGACATGGCCCTCCTCAACGTCTCCGCGATGAGTTTCGGCTCCCTCTCCGCCAACGCCGTCCTGGCTCTCAACGAAGGAGCGGCCAGGGGCGGTTTCGCGCACGACACCGGGGAGGGCGGCCTGTCCGACTACCACCTGCGGCCCGGCGGCGATCTGGTCTGGGAGATCGGCACCGGCTACTTCGGCTGCCGCACCCGGGACGGCGACTTCGACGCACGGCAGTTCGCCGAGAAGGCCGCCCACCCCGCCGTGCGCTGCGTGTCGCTGAAACTGTCGCAGGGCGCGAAACCCGGCATCGGGGGTGTGCTGCCCGGCAGCAAGGTCAACGACGAGATCGCCTCCGTACGCGGCGTACCGCAGGGCGAGACCGTCGTCTCACCGCCGTACCACCGCGTCTTCTCCACCCCTCGCGAACTCGTCCGGTTCCTCGCCCGGCTGCGGGAGCTGACCGGCGGCAAGCCGGTCGGCTTCAAATTGTGCCCCGGGTCCCGCGTCCAGTTCCTCGCCGTGTGCAAGGCGATGACGGCGGAAGGGATCACCCCCGACTTCATCGTGGTGGACGGCGCGGAGGGCGGCACGGGCGCGGCACCGCTGGAGTTCGCCGACCACCTCGGCATGCCGCTCACCGACGGCCTCGTCACCGTGCACAGCGCCCTGACCGGCGCGGGGCTGCGGGACCGCATCCGCCTCGGTGCCAGCGGCAAGGTGGCGACCGGCTCCGACATCGTCAAGCGGCTCGCCATGGGCGCCGACTACACCAACGCGGCCCGCGCGATGATGTTCGCCGTCGGCTGCATCCAGGCCCAGCGCTGCCACACCAACCGCTGCCCGACCGGTGTCACCACCCAGGACCCGCACCGGGCCCGCGCCCTCGACGTCGTGGACAAGGCCGCGCGCGTCACGCGCTTCCAGAAGGCCACGGTCCACAGCGCGCTGCAGATCATGGCCGCAATGGGGGTGCGCGACACCTCCGAGCTGGGCCCGCACCTGCTGCGGCGGCGCGAGGACCGCGGCAGGTTCCGCTCCTACGCCGACCTGTACGAGTGGCTCTCCCCAGGCGAACTGCTCGCGGCGCCGCCCCCGAGCTGGGCCGCCGACTGGCACGCGGCGGATCCGGACACCTTCACCGGCTGACGGCCGCCATGTCCGCCCGGCGTGTTTGGAAGCCGTGCCGCCGGAAACAGGAGGCTCGCCACGTATCGCCGGTGCCGGGCAGGGCACCCGGACTTCGAACGACGACGATCGAACAGCCGCCTCGGGGAAGAGAGCGCAGGATGGCCTTGAGGCTTCATACCGGAACGTCACTCACCGAAAGGCATACACAGCTCATGGACGACGTCACGCGTAAGGCGACCACCAACGATGCCGGCGTTCCGGTCGAGAGCGACGAACACTCGCTCACGGTTGGCGCCGGTGGACCGATCCTCCTCCAGGACTCGTACCTGATCGAACAGATGGCGCAGTTCAACCGGGAACGCATCCCCGAACGGCAGCCGCACGCCAAGGGCAGCGGCGCCTTCGGCCACTTCGAAGTCACCGAGGACGTCAGTGCCTACACGAAGGCCGCGGTCTTCCAGCCCGGCACGCGGACCGATCTCCTCATCCGGTTCTCCACCGTCGCCGGTGAGCGCGGGAGCCCGGACACCTGGCGCGACCCGCGCGGCTTCGCGGTGAAGTTCTACACCAGTGAGGGCAACTACGACATGGTCGGGAACAACACCCCGGTCTTCTTCGTGAAGGACCCGATGAAGTTCCAGCACTTCATCCGCTCCCAGAAACGCCGCGCGGACAACAACCTCCGCGACCACGACATGCAGTGGGACTTCTGGACCCTCTCCCCCGAGTCCGCCCACCAGGTCACCTGGCTCATGGGCGACCGGGGCATCCCGCGCACCTGGCGCCACATGAACGGCTACACCTCGCACACCTACATGTGGATCAACGCGCAGGGCGAGAAGTGCTGGGTGAAGTACCACTTCAAGACCGACCAGGGCGTCGAGAACTTCACGCAGCACGAGGCCGACCAGATGGCCGCGGCCGACACGGACTACCACACCCGGGACCTCTTCGAGCACATCCGTGACGGGGACTACCCGAGCTGGACGCTGTACGTGCAGATCATGCCGTACGAGGACGCGGCCACCTACCGCTTCAACCCCTTCGACCTGACCAAGGTGTGGCCGCACGGCGACTACCCGCTGATCAAGGTCGGCAGGATGACCCTGGACCGCAATCCCACGGACAACCACGCCGAGATCGAGCAGGCCGCGTTCCAGCCGAACAACCTCGTCCCCGGCATCGGCCCCAGCCCCGACCGGATGCTGCTGGCGCGCCTGTTCTCCTACGCCGACTCCCACCGCTACCGGATCGGCGCCAACTACCAGCAGCTGCCCGTCAACGCTCCCGTCGTGCCCGTCCACACGTACTCCAAGGACGGGGCCATGGCCATCCGCAAGACGGTGGATCCGGTCTACGCGCCGAACTCCAAGGGCGGCCCGGCAGCCGACACGAGCCGCTACGCCCCGCCCAGCTGGCACGCGGACGGCGACATCACCCGCGCCGCCTACGTCGACCACGCCGAGGACGACGACTGGGGCCAGCCGGGCACGATGGTGCGCGAGGTCCTCGACGACGCCGCCCGCGACCGGCTCGTGGACAACGTCGTCGGGCACCTGCTCAACGGCGTGAGCGAACCCGTGCTCGTCAGGGCCTTCGAGTACTGGTCGAACATCGACAAGTCGATCGGTGAACGCATCGAGCAGGGCGTGCGCGCCAAGGCGAACGAGAAGGACCCGAAGGCCGCGGAGCAGGCCAACCCGGCCCGGAGCAGCATGCAGGAGAAGGCCTGATCCCATGCGGGAGGAGGCCTGGCCTCCTCCCCTGTCACGGCCTCTTCGCCCGGGTCCTGGGCAGCCTCGTCGCGCCCGCGGCGGCGAGCAGGCAGAAGCCGAGCACCCACCAGAAGGTATCGGCGAACGCCGAGGGGATGTCCGGGCCCCGGGCGGACAGCCGGTCCTGGAGGACCACCGCGAGGATGGCCGTGCCGACCGAACCTCCCACCGTGTTGAGCAGGTTGAGCGCTCCTGACGCACGGGGGAGGTGTTCGGGCTCGATGCGGCTGTAGACGATGTTCATCACGGGCGCGCCGATCATCGCCATGCCGACGCCGCGGACCGCGAGCGCGGCGATGATCAGCGCGTCCGGCGGCTCGTGGCCGAGCTGGGTGAACGGGACCGTGCCCGCGAGGATCAGCGCGATGCCGGTGACGACCAGGGTCCGCGGCGCCACCTTGTCGATGGTGCGGTTGACCAGCACCGAGCCGGCCGCCGCCCCCAGGCCCTGCGGCGCGAGCAGCAGCCCGGCCTCCCATGCCGTGAGGCCGCGGCCGGTCTGGAAGTACAGCGGCAGCAGGAACGTCGTGCCGAACACCGAAGCGCCGAGGACGAGCAGGGCGAGGGCGGCCGCCCCGAAGGGCGGCCGGGTGAACAGGCGCGGGTCCACCAGCGGCGTGCCGCGGGTGCGCAGCCCGTGCACGGTGAAGCCGGCCAGCATCGCGACGCCCGCCGCCACACCGAGCACGGCCGGCAGGGTACGGCCGTGCGCGACCTCCGTCAGCCCGTACACCAGCACGGCGAGGCCGGGCGAGAGCAGGGCGGCTCCCCGCAGGTCGAACGCGGTCCGCCGGGCCGACGGCGGCACGACGGGCACGTGGCGGCGGGCCAGCAGCACCGCGACCGCGCCGATCGGCAGATTGACCAGGAACAGCCACTGCCAGGACGCCACGCCGAGGATGGAGCCGCCGACGAGCGGGCCGAACACCGGCGACAGGAGCGGGACGACCGCGACGACGCTGATCACGCGGCCCGTCCTGTCGCGTCCCGCGATGCGGGCGAGCAGCGCCTGGCCGGTCGCGGGCAGGAGCCCGCCGCCGAGGCCCTGGACCACCCGGAACACGATGAGGCTGGTCGCCGACCAGGCAAGTGCGCAGAGCACCGAGCCGAGCAGGAACACGCCCACGGCGGCGAGCCACGTCCGCCGGCCGCCGAACCGGTCGGCCAGCCAGCCGGACGCGGGCACGGCGGCGACGACGGCCAGCAGGTAGGCGGTGCTCACCCACTGGATGTCGGCGACGGAGGCGTCGAACTCGTCGGTGAGACGGTCGATGCCGACGCTGACGATGGTGGCGTCCAGTGTGGCCATGAAGGTGCCGAGCACCAGGATGAACGCGATGCGCAGCAGCTGTCCGTCCACCCGCTCGGCGGGCGGCGCGACGTCGTTGGTCATCGGCCCTCCAGGAGGTCGCGGACGTCGTCGTCGAGGCGCTTGCCCAGGGAGCGGAGCAGATCGACGAGTTCGTCGGCGAGTCCGTCGACGGCCACCCCGGCCCGGTGCGCGAGCACACCGGTCCAGCCGTCGCCGTCCGGCATGACCGTCAGGGTCACCGGGTGGTGCGTGGACTCGCGGAAGCGGGTGCCGACGACCGTGAGCCCGGGGGCGGGTTCGCGGAGGCGGTCCGGGTCGACCGGATAGTTCTCGAACACCACCAGGCTGTCGAAGAGCCTGCGCCGCCCGGTGAGGCGTTCCAGGTCGGAGAGGGCGACGTGGTGGTTCTCGACCAGTGCCCGCTGCCGGGTCTGGAGGTCGGTGAGCGTGTCGGCGAGGGTGCCGGCGAGCCGGGCGCGTACGGGCACGGTGTTGGCGAGGAGACCGACGATCTCCTCGACGCCATCGAGCTCCGGTGGACGGCAGGCGACCATGGCGCCGAAGCAGACGTCCGTGCGGCCGGAGCGCCGGGCGAGCAGGACCGACCAGGCGCCCTGCACCAGCGTGTTGCGGGTCAGGCCGCGGCGCGCCGCGAGCTCCGTGAGTCCGGCGACCAGCTCCGCGTCGAAGGTGATGAGCGTCGGCTCCTGCCAGGCGGGGCCGGGCTCGCCGCCGCTCAGGTGGTCGCCCTCGGGCAGACCGTCCAGTTCGGCGGCCCAGACGTCGAGGTCGGGCTCGTGGTCGGCGCGCCAGCGCAGGTAGTCGCCGAACGGCACGGGGGCGGGCAGGTCGGGGGCGGCGCCGCGGGTGCGCGCCGTGTAGAGGTCGAACAGTTCCGTGAGGATGCGGGGCGCCGACCAGCCGTCGGAGAGGACGTGATGGCTCGTCATGACCAGGTGGGCGCGCTCGGCACCGTCCCGGATCACGGTCAGTCGCAGGAGCGGGCCCCGGGCGAGGTCGAACGGTTCGGCCAGGTCGGCCGCGAGGATCTCCTCGGCAGGCCCCTCGGCCACGCGGAAGTCCGGCCGGGGCGACTTGGGGAGCACCGCGAGGTCGGCGGGGAACAGCGCGCCCAGGTTGGGGTGGCGGGCCATCAGGTCGGCGCCCGCGGCGCGCAGGGCGTCGGTGTCGAGCGGCCCTTGGAGGGTGAACGTCGACTGCACGGTGTACGGGTCGGGGCGTTCGGTGCGCGAGTGCCTGAGCATCACTTCCTGGAGCGGGGTGAGGGGCTGGATCTCGGCGATCGGCTGCTCGTGGTCGAGTGCCCTGATCTCCGGTGCGGCCGCGAGCTCCGTGAGCGCGGTCCGCAGGCGCTCGGCCAGCTCCGCCACCTCGGCGGCGGTGAACAGCGCGGCCGGCCAGGTGATCCGCACCCCGAGTGCGTCGTCGCGCACCAGGGCGTTGACCATCAGGCTGTGCGGCAGGGGCAGGGCGTCGGTGCCGCCCGAGCCGAGCGGGTCGGCGTCCGGCGGCGCCTGCCACGGCGTCTCGTCGGCCGGGGCGCCGGGGAACTGTCCGAGGTAGTTCCAGGCGATCTCCGGTGCCACGGGGTCGAGGAGGCCCGCCGAGGTGAGGATGGAGTGGCCGAGACCGTCGCCCTGGGCGCGCAGCCGCTCCCTGACCTCCTTGACGTCGTCGTCGGCGTGGAGCCGCACGGGGTGGACGGCGGTGAACCAGCCGACGGTCTGGGACAGGTCGACGTGGCGCGGTCGGCCGTGGCTCTCCAGTGCGACCAGTACGTCCGGCGTTCCGCGCCAGGCCCGTACCGCCTTGGCGAGCGCTGTGAGGAGCACGGCGTCGGGCGTGCTGCGGTAGGCGGCGGGCAGGGTCGTGATCAGGGCCTGGGTCGACGCGGTGTCGAGCCGGATCTCGTGGTGCCGTGCGGTGGCCACGGTGTCCCGGGCGGGGTCGAGCGGCGCGGCGAGCGCCGGGGTGGCGGTCATCCGCCGCCAGTGCGGGAGTTCGGCCCGGCGGTCGGCCTCGCGAAGGGACTGCGCCCAGCCGAGGAAGGACTGACCGTGGCGCGTCAACTCGCCGCCCCTGTAGGCGTGTTCGATGTCGTCGATCAGGATGCGCCAGGACACGCCGTCGGCGACCAGGTGGTGGGCGACGAGGACGAGCCTGCCGGGCCGGTCGGGTCCGGCGTCCACCCACAGGGCGCGCAGCAGCGGGCCGGTGCGCGGGTCCATCGCGTCCCGGATGCCGGCGACGCAGGCGTCGATCAGGGTGCGCAGGGCGTCGTCGGTGGCGCTGACGACGGTGAGGATGTCGGCGCCGGTGACCGCGCCGGCCTCCGGGATGTGCAGGACGTCGGAGCCGAGGCGGGCCCGCAGCACGTCGTGCCGGGCCAGGAGCGCGTCGAGCACGCCCTGCCACTCCCCCGCGTCGCCGCCCGCCGGGACGCAGATCTCCACCCACTGGCAGAAGCCGTCGGCGGCGGTGCCCGCGCGGCGCAGCAGGTCCCGCATGATCGGGGTCAGCGGCGCGTCGCCGGTCGCGGGCGCCTCGCCGCCGCCGAGGGCGCCGGCACGTGCCGCGATGCCTGCGACGGTCGCTCCTTCGAAGACGTCCCGCGCGGTCAGGCCGAGCCCGTGGCGCCGGGCCCTGGACACGACTTGCAGCGACACGATGCTGTCCCCGCCGATGGCGAAGAAGTCGTCGTCGGGGCCGATGGCGTCGGTGCCGAGGACGTCGCGGAAGACGCCGAGCAGCACCGCTTCGGCCTCGGTGGCGGGTTCGCGCCGGGCGGCCGCCGCCGTCTCGGGGGCGGGCAGCGCGGTGGGGTCGAGCTTGCCGCTGGGGCTCAGGGGCAGCCGGTCGATGGGCACGAGCGCCGTCGGCACCATGTGGTCGGGCAGCTCCGATGCCAGGAACTCGCGGACGCGGGCGGTGTCCAGGTCGGCGCCGTCGGTCGGGATGACGTAGCCGACGAGTCGTCCCTCCCGCACGATGACGGCGCCGGCGCGGACGTCGGGGTGGCTGGTCAGGGTGGACTCGATCTCGCCAAGCTCCACCCGGAATCCGCGCACCTTGACCTGGTGGTCGGCGCGGCCGAGGAAGACGAGCTGCCCGTCGGGCCGCCACCGCACCAGGTCGCCGGTGCGGTACATCCGCTCGCCGGGCGGTCCGAACGGGTCGGCGACGAACCGCTCGGAGGTCAGTCCTGGGCGGCCGAGGTAGCCGCGGGCCAGGCTCGGTCCGCCGAGGTACAGCTCACCGGTCACGCCGACGCCGGCCGGCTGGAGTCCGCCGTCGAGGACGTAGGCGCGGACGTTGGGGTCGGGGCGGCCGATCGGCAGCGGCCCGGCGTCGTCCGGGTCGTAGTGCCAGGTCACGGAGTTGATGGTGACCTCGGTCGGGCCGTAGGCGTTGAAGAGCGCCCTGCGGCCCTGTCCCCAGCGCCGCGCCAGTTCGGGGTCGAGGCGCTCGGCGCCGACGACGAAGAACACGTCGGGGTCGACGGTGCGGTCGTCGGGCATCGCGGCGAGGAACGAGGGCAGCAGGTTCACGCCCGTGACCCGGTGCTCGACGATGTAGTCGAGGAGTTCGTCGCCGGGGACGCGCACCTCCTCGGGGGCGATCACGGAGGTGCCACCGGAGAGGAGCGGCACCATGGTCTGCCAGAACGCGACGTCGAAGCTGGTCGACGCGAAGTGCAGGTACCGGTCGTGTTCGGTGACGCCGACGACCTCCTCCTGGAGCGCGATCAGGTCGGGCACGCCCCGGTGGGTCACGCCGACGCCCTTGGGCCGCCCGGTGGTGCCTGAGGTGTAGATGACGTACGCGAGCGCGTCCTCGGTGAGCCGGGCGCGGGCCTCGGCCGGGTCGGTTTCCGGTGCGGAGGCGAGCGTGGCGGGGTCGTCGAGGCGCAGCACCGGGAGGTCGCGTTCGACGGGGAGTTCCGCGCCGGTCGTCACGACGGCCGCGGGGGCGCTGTCCTCGAACATGAACGCGAGCCGCTCGCGCGGGTAGCTCGCGTCCATCGGCACGTACACTGCGCCCGCCTTGATCACGCCGAACAGTGCGACGGTCATCTCGATGTCGCGTCCGAGGAGCACCGCGACCGGGTCCTGGGGCCGTACGCCGCGGGCGATCAGCGCGTGGGCGAGCCGGTTGGCCCGCCGGTCCAGCTCCGCGTAGCCGATGCTGCGGTCGCGGCAGACGACGGCCTCGGCGTCGGGCTTGCGGCGCACCTGGGCGGCGAACTCGTCCAGCCAGTGGCCGCGGGCCTCGGCGGGGACGATCTCGGTGCCGGTGCGCAGGATGCTCGCGCGCTCGTCGGGGTCGAGGGCGGGCAGCCGGAGCGCGGGGCGTGCCGGGTCGTCGACGATCTCCTTGAGGATGTTGTGCAGCCAGCGGCCGTAGTCGCGCACGGTGTTCTCGTCGAAGGCGCGTGGCTGGTAGCCGAGGCCGATGGTGATGTCGTCGTCGGGGATCACGATGACGGTCAGCGCGTAGTGGGTGGCGTCGGTGATGTCCACCCCGGCCAGGTCGAGCCCGGGGGCGAGCGGGGTGCGCTTCCTGCTGGACAGCGGGAAGTTCTCCATCACCAGCATGGTGTCGAAGAGTTCGCCGATGCCGACCGCCCGCTGGATCTCGGGCAGGCCGACGTGGTGGTGCTCGGCGAGCGCGACGCTCTCGGCGTGCACGTGGGCCATGAGGTCCCGCGCGCTCTGGTCCTGGGTGTGCCGGACGCGGACCGGGATGGTGGTGCCGAGCTGGCCGATCATCGACTCCACGCCGTCGACCTCGGCGGGCCGTCCGGAGACGGGGCAGCCGAACACGACGTCGCGGCGCCCGGTGAGCTTGCCGAGGAGCAGGCCCCACGCGGTCTGCAGGACCGTGGTCAGGGTGACGCCCTGCTCGCGGGCGAACGTGCGCAGCCGGTGGCTGAACTCCGGGCCCAGCGCGACGGTCTCGCGGCCGGGCCGTTCGACGCCGGTTCCGGTGCCGGTGCCGGCGGGTGCGAGGCGCGTCGCGTCGTCGACGCCGGCCAGCGCGTCCCGCCATGCGGCGAGCGACGCTGTTCGGTCCCGTCCTGCCAGCCACCGGAAGTACTCCGACAGCGGAGGGGACGGGGGTACGGCGGGGCCGCCGCCCAGCTCGGCGTAGAGGGCGAGGAGGGTGCGGCCGACGAGGGGCATCGACCAGCCGTCGAGCAGCGCGTGGTGGTTCGTGATGACCAGCTTGTGCTCGGTGGGCCCGACGCGGGACAGCAGGAAGCGGATCAGCGGCGGCCGGGCCGGGTCGAAGGGGCGCTCCAGGTCGGCGCGGGCCGCCTCGGGGAACCGGTCGTCCTCGCGCCAGTCCAGGGCCACGTCGGCGGGGATCACCTGCACGACGTCGTCCCCCGCGGTGCCGAGGTACACGCGCAACGCGGGGTGGCGGCGCAGCAGTTCGCGTGCGGCCTCCGCCATCCGCTCGGCCAGCACCTCGCCGACCAGGGTCGTCACGGCCTGTACGACGTACACGTCGGTGTCGTGGCCGTCGCGCAGCAGGGTATGGAAGGAGAGGCCGACCTGCAGCGGTGTGGCGGGCAGGACGTCGGCGACGGGGCCTGTGCGTTCGAGGGCGTCGACGGCGGCCTGGTCGAGGTCGACGAGCGGCAGGTCCGAGGGGGTGAGGCCGCCCGTGGTGTGGCGCGCGTGCTCGGCGAGCGCGTCCAGCGCCGCCGCCCAGGCGTTCTGCAGTGCCGTCACGGTGTCGGCGCCGAGCACCTCGGTCGCGGCCGTCCACTCGACGGCGAGCCGGGGCGCGCCCTCCTCGTGGACGAAGCAGTTGAGCGCGAGGACCTGTTCGAGTGCCTTGGCCGCGGGCTCGATGACGGAGAAGGCGTCGCGCTCGGGCAGGCGCCAGCCGGTTCCGGGCAGCGAGGCGAACCGGCCGAGGTAGTTCAGCAGTACGTCCGGCGGCGGGACGGCGGCGAACTCGGCGCGGGTCTGCGGGTCGAGGTGGCGCAGCACGCCGTAGCCGATGCCGCTGTCCGGGACGCCGCGCCTGGCCTCCTTGGCCGCGCGCAGGGCACGCCCCACGTCGCCCGCGACGGGCACGCGGACCGGGTACTCGCTGGTGAACCAGCCGACCGTGCGGGACAGGTCGAGGTGTTCGCGGCCGTGGCCCTCCATCGACACGGTCACCGCGTCGCCGCTCGCGCCCCACTCGCGCAGGGCGAGCACCAGCGCGGCGAGCAGCACCTCGTCGACGCCGGCGCGGTATGCGGCGGGCAGCGTGGTCAGCAGCGCCTCGGTGACCTCGGGCGAGGCGACGGTGACCGACCGGTGGGCGGTCGACACGGTGTCCCGCGCGGGGTCGAGGGGCCGGGCGCCGAGTCGGGAGGCGGCGGCGAGCGCGGCCCGCCAGTGGTCGAGTTCGTCGCGTCGCGCGCCGGAGGCACCCTGCTCGGCGAGGAGGGTGGCGTGCCTGCGCCACGATGCCCCGGCCGGTTCGAGGGTGCCGCCCGTGCAGGCCGCGTGGAGGTCGGGCAGCAGGATGCGCCAGGAGACGCCGTCCATGGCGAGGTGGTGGACGACGACGACCAGCCGGTCGGGGGTGTCGCCGCCGGTACGCAGCAGGGCCGCGCGCAGCAGATCGCCCGAGCGCGGGTCGAGTTGCGCGGCGAGGCGCTCGGCCAGGGCCCGCACGTCCTCGCCGTGGACCTCGTCGACGACGGCGCGTACGGCGCCGCGGGGCAGCACTTCGAGGCCGGCGCCCGCCCGCAGCCGCAGCGCGTCGTGGTGGTCGAGCACGGCCTGGACGCCGGTGGTGAGGTCGGTGTGGGTGAGGTCGTCGACGCGCAGGGCGGTCCACTGCGCGTACGCGGAGACGACGTCGATGTCCGGGTGGGGGTCGAGGAGGCCGCGCACGATCGGCGGCGCGGGCACGGGTCCTGTCGGTTCGTCCAGCGGCTCCGCGACGTCCTCCACCAGTGCGGCGGAGGCGGCGAGGGCGGCGAAGGTGCGGCGGGCGAGGAGGTCGCGCGGCCGCAGCTCGAGACCTCTGGCCCGCAGTCGGCTGCTGATGGTGATCGCGGTGATGCTGTCGCCGCCGAGGGAGAAGAAGTCGTCGTCCACGCCGACCCGGTCGACCTCGAACACCTCGGCGAGGACGGCGCAGAGCAGCCGTTCCCGCTCGGTGTGCGGCTCACGGCCGCCGCCGGAGGAGGCGGGGGCGGGCAGGGCGGCGCGGTCGAGCTTTCCGTTGGTCGTGACGGGCAGTTCGTGAAGGACTACCACCGCGGCGGGCACCATGTGCTCGGGCAGCCGTTCGGCCAGTTGGGCGCGGACCGCGTCCCCGGTGACCGAGGTGGACACGACGTAGCCGATCAGCCGGGAGGAGCGCACCGTGGCGGCCGCCGCGGTGACGCCGGGCAGCGCGCCGAGCGCGGCCTCGACCTCGCCGGTCTCCACCCGGTGGCCGCGGATCTTGATCTGGCCGTCGCCGCGGCCCAGGTAGTCCAGGCCCCGGCCCGGCACCCAGCGGGCCAGGTCGCCGGTGCGGTACATGCGCTCGCCGGGCGGGCCGTAGGGGTCGGCGACGAACCGTTCGGCGGTCGCGGCGGGCCTGCGGAGGTAGCCGCGGGCCAGGTGCGGTCCTGCCAGGTACAGCTCGCCGGTCCTGCCGTGCGGGACGGGCTGCAGCGCGCTGTCGAGCACATAGACGCGGGTGCCCGCGAGCGGGTGCCCGATGGTCGGCTCGCCGCCGTCGATCCGGGCGGTGGTGGCGTCCACGGTGGCCTCGGTCGGCCCGTACATGTTGCGAGCGGTGATCCCGGACTCGGCGACCCGGCGCCACAGCGCGGGCGGCGTGGCCTCACCGCCGAGGACGAGCAGGGTCGGCCGCCGGTCGAGGAGGCCGCCGTCGACCAGTGGCGAGGCCATCGAGGGGGTGGTGTCGACGATGTCGATGCCGTCGCGGGCGTACGCGGCGAGCAGCGCGTCGGCGTCGCGCGCGGTCTCGGTGTCGTAGACGTGCAGTTCGTGCCCGCACAGCAGCCACATCAGGTGGTCGAACGCCGAGTCGAAGGCGAAGGAGTACGTGTGGGAGGCGCGCAGGCGTCGGTTCGCGGCGCCCTCGGCCTCGGCGATGACCGTCGACCGCTGGTGGTGCAGGAGCGCGGCCAGGCCGCCGGCCCGGCCGAGCACTCCCTTGGGGCGCCCGGTCGAACCGGAGGTGTGGATCACGTAGGCGAGGTGCTCGGGGTGGCGGGGCGCGGCCAGTTCGGCCGGTGACAGGGGGGCGCCGGGCAGTGCGGCGGCCTCGTCGAGGAGGGTCGTCCAGGACAGTCCGTCGACCGTGTCGGCGGCGGTGAGGACGAGGGCGGGGCGGGTGTCGTCGAGCAGGTCGCGCAGCCGCTCGGGCGGGTACGCGGTGTCCAGGGGCAGGAAGGCGGCGCCCGCGTCGAGGACAGCGAGGAGTGCGACCACGGAGTCGGCCGAGCGGGGCAGCGCCAGCGCCACGACGTCGTCGGTGCCGATGCCGCGGGCCCGCAGCGCGCGGGCGATCCGGTGCACACGGTCGGCGAGGTCCGCCGCGGACAGCCGGTCGTCGCCGCACACCAGGGCCGTGTGCCCCGGGTCGGCGGCGGCCATCGCGTCGAACGCGGTGGGTACGTCCTCGGGGGTGCCGGGCAGCGCGGGCGGGCACCAGTCCGCGAGGACCCGGCGCACGTCGTCGGCCAGGGCGATCCGCCCGACGGCCCTGCCGTCGATCAGTCCGGCGAGCAGGGCCCGCAGCCCGGCCAGCGAACCGTCCACGGACGCCTGGTCGTTGGTCCTGGCGTCGACCTCGAAGCCGAGCAGCAGTCCGCCGTCGCGGGCGGGCAGGACGCTCAGGCCCATGTCCTCCGGCGGGCCGCCCGCCACGTTGCGCATCACGCCGGCGGACCCGGCGAAGTCGAGTGCCAGGTCGAACGCCTTGAGGTTGATCCCACGTCCGTGGAGCAGCGCGCCCGCCCCGGGCACGCCGAGGTCGCGCGGCAGGTCCTCGCCGCGGTAGCGCTGGTGGTCGCGCATCTCCTTCATCGCGGCGGCGACCCGTCGGCTCAGCTCGCCGAACCCGTCGCCCGGCCGCACGGTCACGCGCAGCGGCAGCACGTTGACCGCCATGGCGGGGGTGCGCAGTTCGACCGAGCCCGTCCGGCACATCAGCGGCAGCGCGAACACCACGTCGGTGCGGCCCAGCACGCGGTGCAGGAAGGCGGCGTAGCAGGCGATCAGTGCCTCGCCCCAGGTGACGCCCTCGGCGTCGGCGAACGCGCGCAGCCGGGCCGTCTCCTCGGGCGAGAGGGCGGCGCGGGCGGTCAGGGTGCGCTCCGGCGCGCCGGCGGCGGTGTCGGGGTCCGCGAGGGAGCCGATGTCGGGGAGCGGGGTGAACCGCTCGACCCAGTAGGCGCGGTCCTCGGTGAAGCGGTCGCTCTCCCGGTAGGCCAGGTCGGCGGCGACGAGGTCGGCGAAGCCGCCGAAGGTCGACTTGCGCGGCTCGGTGCCGTTCACCAGGGCGGTGTAGCGGGCGGCGGTGCGGCGGGCGAGCATCGCGGCGGTGTAGCCGTCGAAGACGAGGTGGTGGCCGAGCTGGGTGTACCAGACCTCGCGGTCGGAGAGCCGGATGACGGTGCGCGCGTACAGCGGGCGGTCCACCATGCCGCGGCAGGCCTCGCCGACCCGGGCCCGCTCGGCGTCGACGAGTGCGTGGGCCGCGGCCACGGGGTCGGCCTCGCCGCTGACGTCGACGAACTCCGGTGGCGCGACGGGTTCCTGACTGATCGTCTGGCGGGGACCCGCCGGGGTGTCGTACACCCGCAACCGCAGGGTCTCGGCTTCCTCCGTGGTCGCCCGGACCGCCTCGGTCAGCGCGTCGATGTCGACCGGCTCGCCGCCGGATATCTCCACGACGTCGCCGACCACGTAGTACGGCGAGTCCGGCTCGAGGCGCTGCGCGTGCCAGATGCCGGACTGGGCGCCGGTCAGGGGGAGCAGGCCGTCCGAGGAGACGCTTGCGGTGCTCAACTTACTCTCCTTGCAGTGTGGGGACGACCATCGGCGTATCGGTCACCGGGTCGGGGACGATGACGCTCGGCAGGTCGAAGACGTCCTTGATCAGCGCGGCGTCCACGATGTCCCCGGGGTCGCCCTCGGCGACCACCCGGCCGTCCTTCATGGCCACCAGGTGGTCGGCGAAGCGGCAGGCCTGGTTGATGTCGTGCAGGACGGCGATGACCGTGCGGCCCTCGTCGCGCAACCTGGCGAGCAGGCCGAGCAGTTGGTACTGGTGCGTGATGTCCAGGAACGACGTCGGTTCGTCGAGCAGCAGGTAGGGCGTCTGCTGGGCGAGGACCATGGCCATCCACACGCGCTGGCGCTGTCCGCCGGACAGTTCCTGCACCGGCCGGTCGCCGAGGTCCTCGACGCCGGCGGCGGCCATCGCCTCTGTGACGGCCGCCTCGTCGCCGGGGCTCCGCAGCGCCAGCAGCGACTGGTGCGGGAACCGGCCGCGGAACACCAGTTGGCGGACCTTGATGTCGTCCGGTGCCAGCGGGTCCTGCGGCAGGAAGCCGAGTTGCTTGGCCAGTGCCTTCGCCGGGTGGTCGCCGACGTCGCGGCCGTCGAACCGCACGTGCCCGTCGTCGGGGCGCAGCAGGCGCACGAGCGCGCGCAACAGGGTCGATTTGCCGCAGGCGTTGGGTCCCACGATGGCGGTGAACGCGCCGTCGGGGACGTCGAGGCTCAGCCGTGTGGACACCACCCGGTCTCCGTAGCGCAGGGTGATGTCCCGCGCGGTCAGGCGTGCGGTCACGCGCGCCCCACCTCCTTGGTCAGCAGCCAGATCAAGTAGCAACCGCCGATGGCGGTGCTCACCACGCCGACCGGCAGGGCGACGGGCGCGAGGAGCATCTGGGCGAGCAGATCGGCTCCTTGGAGCAGTACGGCTCCGGTCAGCGCGGCCGGGAGCAGCGGCACTCCGGCCGCGCCCGCGAGCCTGCGGCCGATCTGCGGGGCGGCGAGTGCGATGAACGCGATGGGTCCCGCCACCGCGGTCACGGTGGCCGTGCAGCCGACGCCGACGAGCACCATCAGCAGGCGGAGCCGGTTGAGTCCGACGCCGGTGGTGACCGCGATGGCGTCGCCGAGCGAGGCCTGGTGCATGGCGTGGGCCCGCGACGCCATGAGGGCGAGGAGCACGGCGATGACCGCGAAGGGGATGCCGAGGTCCTCCCAGCCGACGCCGGCGAGGGAGCCGGCGCTCCAGCCGACCGCGGCGATCGCCACCTCCAGGTCGGCGCGGAGCACGATCCACGAGTTGACCGCGGTCACCATCGCGTTGACCGCGATGCCGATCACCACGAGCCGCAGCCCGGAGAAGCCCCGGTCGAACGAGAGCAGGTAGATGACGGCCGCGACGAGCAGTCCGCCGAGGACGGAGCCGGTGGCCAGTTGGGCGGAGGTGCCCGACAGGACGGTGAGGGAGATCAGGGCGCCGGTGTAGGCGCCCGCGTCGAGGCCGATCACGTCGGGGCTGCCCAGTGGGTTGCGCGTGAGGTTCTGGAAGATCGCCCCGGCCACGCCGAGTGCGGCGCCGAAGACCAGTCCGGCGAGGACGCGCGGCAGCCGCCAGTCGGAGATGACCACGGAGCGGTCGGTGCCGGTCAGCGCGGCGACCACCTCGCCGGGCGTGGACCATGACGCTCCGTAGCACAGCCCGAGCAGGCTCAGGGCGAGCATCAGGGCGGCCATGGCCGCGGCGAGCACCACGGTGCGTCGTTCGGCTTTCAGTACGAGTGTGCTCACAGCGACCCCGCCCCGTAGCGGCGGACGGCCCAGATCAGCATGGGGCCTCCGAGAAAGGCGGTCACGACGGCCACCGGCACCTCGCCGGTGGGCAGCAGGACCCGCGATCCGATGTCGGCGATCAGCAGCAGGATCGGGCCGAGGACCATCGTGTGCAGGATGAGCCACGGGACCGAGCCTCCGGCGGACCTGCGCACCAGGTGCGGCACGATCAGCCCGACGAACAGGATCGGTCCCGCCACCGCCGTCGCCGCGCCGCTGAGGACGGTGATCAGCACCAGTGCGGCGGCCCGCACCCGGCCGACGTTCGCGCCCAGGGTGTGCGCCACGCTCTCGCCGAGCGTCAGGGCGTTGAGCGCCCGGCTCAGCAGCAGCGCGCCGAGCAGGGCGATGCCGATGACGGTCAACGGCAGGGCCAGTGGCGCCTGTTCGCGGGCCGCGAGGGATCCGACCGACCAGAACCGGTACGCGTCGAACGTGTCCGGGAGCATGAGGCGCAGGCCCAGTGCGACGCCGTTCAGGACGGCGGTCAGGGCCACGCCCGCGAGCACGAGGCGTAGGGGCGAGTGCCGTCCGACGGCCGCGACGAGGAGCGCGGCGGCGACGGAGCCGAGGACCGCGAAGCCCAGTTCGCCGGCCTGACCGGTGGTCAGGCCGAGCGCCGAGCCGATGGTGATGGAGAATCCGGCGCCCGCGGTGACCCCGAGGATGCCGGGCTCGGCCAGCGGGTTGCGGGCCAGCGTCTGGATGAGCGCGCCCGCCACCGCGAGGGCGGCGCCCACCGCGATGGCGAGCAGCGCCCGCGGCGCCCGGACGTCCCGCACGATGACGTGGTCGTCGTTGGCGCCCCGGTAGTCGAACAGGGCGCGCACGACCTCGCCGGGCGCGACCGGGCGGGCGCCGATGCCGATGCTGAGCACGGCGACGACGGCCAGCAGCACGAGGCCGCCGACGAGCAGGCCGATCTGCGGGACGGCCCGCCTGGTCACGGCCGCCTCGGAGGCACGGCCCGCGACGGTCACCGCTTCAGCAGCGGCGCGAACGACTTGTCGATCGCGTCGAGGGTCTGCATGGCCTGCCCGTAGGTCGCGGCCTCGGTGTAGCGGATCGGGAAGGTCTTGCCGGCCTTGACGGCGGGGAGGTTCTTCCACAGCTTCGAGTCCATGACGTACTTCACGGGCTTGGGGACGCTGCCGTCGGCGTTGACCGAGTAGGTGATGGCGTCGGCCTTGCCGAGCGCGGCGGGGAGCTCCTCGATGGACGGGTACTCGCTGACCGCCTTGGAACCGGGCCCGGGCTCCTTGACCTTGCCGTAGTACTTGGCGCCGACGTCCTCGGCGATGTTGGTGCCCCACGAACCGCCGAACTCCCGCTGGAACGTGCCCTTAGCGGTCTCGCCGTACGCGCCGACGTGAGCCAGCTCGAGCTTGGGGAGCACGTCCTTGTACTTCTTGGCCAGCTTGCCGGCCTCGGCCTCGTACTTGTCCTTGGCGACGTCGAACTTCTCTAGCGCGCCGGCCGCGTCGGACTGCTTGTGCGTCAGCTTGCGCCACGCGGACGGGACGGTAGGGCCGATCGCGACGACGGGGGCGATGCCTTCGAGCCGCTTGACGTCGATGTCGCCGAGCACGGGGGCGGGGACACCGATGACGATCAGGTCGGGCTCGGCCTCGGCGATGGCCTCGTAGTTGGTCTCGGTCGCCAGCTCGCCCGCCACCTTGGGCGTCTTCTTGTACGTGGCGAGGTCCTGCTTGCTCATCATCGGCTCGCCGCGCTTCCACGAGGAGATGCCGACGAGGGGTGCGCCGCCCTCGATCATGGCCGGGACGGCGTAGCCGGTGGCCACCACACGCTTCGGATCGGCCGGGATGGTGATCTTGCCGTTGTCGGCGGCGAACACCCGGGTCTTGCCCTTGCCCGAGTCGTCCGACCCGCCGTCCGACGACCCGCACCCGGTCACGAGCAGGGCCAGCGCCACGGCGCCGATCAGGCCCGACGATCTGCGTATGGACATGTTTCGCTCCTTGTTACTTAGGTAAGGCTCACCTTAGTAGGTGATCTCATGGGCAGGACACCCCGGGCGGGCGGCGGTGCGCCGCTCACCTCGTACGGGAGGGGTGGGTCAGTGGTCGTCCTCGTCGAAGTCGGCGACGCCGCGCTTCCAGTAGCCGGTGATGTCGTGGTCGGCCTTGTCCAGCGCCAGGACGTCACGAACCCAGCGGCGCAGGGGCTTGATCTGCCCCGCCTCACCGGCGACCCACACGTACACGCGCTCGCCTTCGGGCACGCTCACCGCGGTCACGGCCCGCTCCAACGCGCCGCCCGTGCCCGCCGGGAGGCCGCCCCGGTGCAGCCAGTGCACCTCGAAGCCCTCGGGCGCGGCCAGCTCGATCTCCTCGTCGGCGTCGGCGACTTCGACGAACGCCCAGCCCCGCGCGGTCCGGGGCAGTTCCTCCAGCCACCGCGCGATCGCGGGCAGTGCCGTGATGTCGCCCGCGAGCAGATAGCGGTCATAGGTGTGCGGGACGATCAGTCCGCCGGGCGGGCCCGCGACGTGCACGAGGGCCCCCGCCTCCACCTCCTGCGCCCAGTCGGAGGCGAGCCCGCCCTCGTGCGGGACGATGTCGATGTCGAGCTCGCCCGTGACGGGGTCGTAGCGGCGCACGGTGTACTCCCGCGAGGTGGGACCCGGTCGCGGCCAGCGCAGCATCGCCCCGTTCCGCTCGGGCAGCCGCAGCGAGCCGTCCGGTTCCGGGAAGATGAGCTTCACGTGCTCGTCCGGTGCATGGGCCTCGAACCCCTCGGTGCCGGGCCCGCCCAGGGTGAGCCTCAGCAGGCCCGCGCCGACCATGGCCGTACGGACGACCTCGACCTGCCGGATGCCGATCGGGTAGCCCACCTTCTCGGCGTGCTGACCCGCCCGGACCTCCGCGATCCGGTCCAGGTGCCGGTGCCTGTGGTCGACGCGGCTCATGCGGCACGCCCCGTCAGGAGCTCCGTCCAGTGGCCCAGTTCGGGCTGCTCGGCCAGGTCGGGGAACTCCAGCGTGCTCGCCCCCGCGGTACGCCAGCGCTGGACCAGGGTCATGATCCGCACCGAGTCGAGGCCGAGGTCGAACAGGTCCTCCCCGGGGACGATCTCGGCGGGGTCGCAGTCGAGCAGCTCCGCGATGTCGGCGCGGACGCGCTCGGGCGACAGGGTCTGGCTCATCGGTTGGCTCCTTCGGGGACAGGCACCGGCGGCACGTTCGGCGCGTCGGCGGCGGTGCCGACGGAGGGGACGCGGACGCACCCCGTCGAGCAGCGGCACTGAGGGAAGGCTAACCTAACTTAATCTTGGTGATCACGTGAAAACGGGAGACCTGCCACCAGGCCTCCCGTGATCCCGCGCTGTCTGCCCCTGTGTCACATCGCCGGTCGCCGCCGCCGGTTGTCGGGGTCCAGGTCGAGAAGCGCGTTCTCGACCACCTCGGTGAGGGCCGGATGAATCCACAGCGGGCGTTCCGCGACATCCCGTCCGGCCAGTCCGAACGTCATGGCGAGGACGAGCGGCTGAATGAGTGTGGCGGCCTGGGGGCCGAGCACGTGCGCGCCGATCAGGCGGCCGGAGTCCCGGTCGGCCAGCACCTTGCAGAACCCCTGGCGATCCTCCAGCGCCCAGCCGTACGCCACGTCCTCGTACCGGCACGTACCGACCGTGTAGGCGCGCCCCTGCTCCCGGGCCTCCTGTTCGGTGAGCCCCACCTGGGCGATCTGGGGCCGGGTGAACACGGCCGCGGGCACCACGTCGTACGACATCGAGCGCGGCTCGGTGGGGTGCAGGAGATTGTGGGCCACCACCTCGCCCTCCCGGTTGGCCACGTGCTTCAGGGGCGGTCCGGCGGCGATGTCGCCGAGTGCCCAGACTCCGGCGGCGCCGGCACGCAGCTGCGCGTCGACCTCGATCAGGCCGTTGTCGTCGCAGGCGATGCCGGCCCGGTCCAGGTCGAGCCGGTCGCTGTTCGGCTTGCGGCCCACGGCGACGAGCAGCGTGTCCGCCTCGATGACCGCGCCGTCGTCGAGGGTCAGCCGCAGCTGCCCCGGGCTCCCCTCCACGCGGACCAGTTCCCGGCCGAGGCGCAGGTCGTAGCTGTCGCGCGCGATGTCGGTGAAGGCCGAGGCGACCGACTCGTCCTGCTCGGAGAGCAGTCTGTCCTGCTTCTCGACGACGGTGACGGCGGTGCCCGCCGAGTGGAAGACGTGCGCCAGTTCGGCGGCGATGTAGCCGCCGCCGAGAACGACCATGCGCTCGGGTACCGCGTCGAGCCGCATCACGGTGTCGGACGTCTCGTAGGGCAGACCGGACTCGGCGACCGGCGGCGGGACCACGGGGCGGCCGCCCGCCGCGATGACGACGCGGTCCGCGCTGACGTGTTCGGGCCCGCCCTCGGTCTCCACCAGGAGCTGGCGCTCACCGGTGAACCGGGCGCGCCCGCGGTAGACGGTCACGAAGTCCGAGGCGCGGCGGCCTTCCTCGCCTTCGCGCGCCACGGCGTCGAGCCTTCCGAAGACGCGCTTCTGGACGGCCGGCCACGCGACACCGTCCAGCGTCGCCCGCACATCGTGCCGCCCGGCCTCCCCGACGGTGTCGGCCACCTCGGCCGTCACGGAGAGCATCTTGCTGGGGATGCAGCCCACGTTGAGGCAGGTGCCGCCGAAGGGGCCCTCCGCGACGAGCGCCACGTCCAGGTGGGAGAAACGGTCGTCGATCAGTGCGTTGCCGGTGCCCGCGCCGAGAACGAGGAGATCATGATGTCGCATATGTGGAGCGTATCCCCGTATGCCCGTCACATACCTGCGCGGCGGTCGCCTGTCAGAGATGCCGCGGCGGGCTGTTGCGGATGGCCGAGCGGCGCGCCCACAGCGCGCACGCCAGCAGGACGAGGCCGGCGACGCTGTACGCCCACGCGTCGGACGCGCCCGTGGCCGCGCCGACACCCCAGGCCAGCGACCACACGGCGAACAGGACACACAGGGCACTCCATGCCAGGGTCCACATCCGGTAACGCGCTTCGAGACGCTGCGGCGTGCCGCGCTCCATCTCCCCCATGCCGGACGGTCCGCTCTGTTCCTCACGTATCGTCATATCGTCCCGAGTTCCCAGGACTTGACGGACGAACCACCTTCGGCCACGCCGTCGGCCCGTGCCGTCAGTCGACGTCGGCCCGGCTCTCCCCCATGGCGAGACCGTCGATCCAGTTGATGGCGGCCGTGCTCGCGTCGGTGCCCCAATAGGTGCCCCAGCGCGGCTTGTTGCCGAGGTCGTCCCAGGTGCGTGCGCCGCCGCGGGAGGCGATCTCCCGCCCGTCGAGGTGGACCGAGAGCTTTCCGGCGCCGCCCGAACTGGTGGTGATGCCGAGCTGGACCGCGTGCCAGGTGCCCGCCGACCACGCGGCCGACCCGATGGGCATCCACTCCTCGCCGGGCGCGACGTACCAGACCTTCAGCTTGCCGTCCTCCACCTTCATGATCACGGGGTAGTTCTGGCTGTGCTGGTCGTTGGTGCCGTTGGACTTCCACTGGAAGACGGTCTGGGCCTCGCCGGTCTTGGTCATCGAGTCCCAGCCGAACCAGTACGTGCGCCCGTCGCGGAAGGTGTACTCCCCGTTCGCCGTCCGCACGTTGTGCGCCTCGCAACGGGGTACGCCGATGGGCTTGTTGAACTTGAAGATGTCGCCGCGGGCGCCGCCCCAGTTGTCGACGGTGACGCTTCCCGGCGCGTCGCACAGGGTGGTGCCGAAGACATCGAGGCCGTTCGAGGCATCCCCGTCCCACAGCACGCCGCTGGGCGCGGAAGCCTTCCCGGCGCGCTCGTGGGCGGGCGCCCCGGCGTCGTCACGCCCGGCGGGGGCCGCCGAGATGCCGATGGATCCGGGGGCGGCGACGGCCCAGGCCGCGAGGACGGCCACGGCTGTGCCGCCCGCTGTGGTCAGGGTCTTCCCGGTGCGGTTCACGGCGTGCTCCTGCGAGTGGTGGGGGGTGGGGGGATCGGCCTCCGGCCGAGCACGAGGGTGCCATCGGCTCACGGCACCAGCAAGCGCTTGCACAACAGAGGCCGCAACCCTTCACCCCGGCCACTCACCTGTGCCGCGCGACAGCCTTCTGGGCGTTCGCGGACGCCGAGCGGACGGCCCCTGCCGCGTTGCCCGCCGCGCCGCTCAACGTCTTCGTGGCGTCGCGCCGGGTCCGGCGGGCGGTCCGCCGGCCGGACGCGGCCGCGCTGCGGGTGCGGTAGGCGACGGACGGTTTGCCGTGTGTGTCGGCGGCCGCGAGCAGGAGCCCGCCGAACAGTGAGACGTTCTTGATGAACTGCGTGCGCTGGGCCGCGCGTTGCTCGGGGTCCTTCTCCTTCCACCAGGCGTGCCCGGCCAGGGTCGTCGGCACGAGCGTGCCCGCCAGCGCGAGCGCGGCGACGCGCGGAAGGCGCCCGGTCGCCAGCATCAGACCCGCGCCCAGCTGCACCGCGCCGTTGACGCGGACGAGCCGCTCGGGGTCCTCCGTGAGCCACGGTATCCGTGACGCCAGTGGAGCCGTGACGGGCTCGGCCGCGGGAGCCACGCGCTGCGGGTCCCTGAGGGTGTGCAGCCCGCCCGTGACGAAGACGGAGGCGAGCATGGGGCGTGCGCATTTCCTGAGAACAGCCATGTCTTCCGGCTGCCCCCGAAGCGGACACTCAGACACGGTTCCATGGGTCCGCTCGGGGTACGGGGAACAGGACCCGACAACCCGACAACCAACGACCACATCCCGCCGCCACGGCGGTGAGAGCCCAGGAGGACCTCATGGCCGGACTGCTCGCACGCATCAGGGCGTACAGCCGCACCCCGCAGGGCCGACGCACGGTCAGTACCGTGCGCCGGGCCGCCGCCGACCCGCGCAAGCGCGCGCAGGCCCGCTCGCTCCTCTCCCGGCTGCGCGGACGCCGCTGATCAGCACGTGACGGCACGTGACGTCACGTGCCGGAAAAACGGGCGAAGATCGATGAGTTTCTCCGTGTCCCGCGGTCATGAGTGATAATCAGCGACCGAGACATCCAGGAGACCTCAGATGCGCACCTTGATCAGCACCGCTTTCGTTTCGCTCGACGGCGTCGTGGAGGCCCCCGGCGGCGAGCCCGGCTACCGGAACTCCGGGTGGACGTTCAAGGACGTCGAGTTCCTCCCGGAGGCGTTCGAGATCAAGGGGCGGGAGCAGGAGGAGGCCGCCGCGCTGATGCTGGGCCGGGTCAGCTACGAGGCGTTCAGCCCACTCTGGCCGGACATGGAGGACTTCGCCGGCTACAAGGCGATGCCCAAGTACGTCGTCTCCACCACGCTCGGCGCGGACGACCTGGTCGGGAACTGGGGCGAGACCACGATCCTGCGCTCGCTCGACGAGGTCGCCGCGCTGAAGGAGACGGAGGGCGGCCCGATCATCGTCCACGGCAGTGCCGCCCTCAACCGGAGCCTCTCGGACGCCGGTCTGATCGACCGTTACCACCTGCTCGTCTTCCCGCTCCTGCTCGGCGCAGGCAAGCGGCTGTTCAGCGACACGGACAAGGACACCCAGAAGCTGCGGCTCGTCGAGCACGAGGCGTACGCCAACGGCCTGCAGAAGAACGTCTTCGACGTCGTCCGCTGACCCCGGCCCGTGCACATGATGGTCTACGCCCCGGCGGTGCTTCTCTTCCTCGCCTTCTGCTGGCGCATGGTGCGTGAGCGCCGCCGGTTCGGCAACGCGGTGCTCCTGGGGCTCGCCGCGCTCTGCGCCCTCGCGGCCTGGATGTACCGGCTGCTCTCGTCCGGCTCCACGTCGGGGCTCGTCATCGCCTCTTCGCTGCTCGCCCTGGGGGCGGTGGGCATCCTCGTGCTGGTGTGCCTGCTCTTCCTCAACGGCCTGCGGATGGTGCGCAAGGAGGGCAGGAGCCCCTCCAACCTGCTCTCCTTGATGGGCGCGCTGTGCGTCGTGGGCGTCGTGGCGCTGGTGGTCACGGCCGCCGTCCTGCGGACGCCTGTGATGATCGGAGTGGGCGTGGCGGCGCTCGGTCTCGCCTGCTACCTCTCGTTCCTGTTCCTGAGCTTCGTCGTCTACGCGTTCCTCTACGGCCGGCTGCGCATCCGCCGCAAGGCCGACTACGTGGTCGTGCTGGGCTCCGGTCTCCTCGGCGGGACCACGGTGCCCCCGCTGCTCGCCAGTCGGCTCCTGCGGGCACAAGAGGTCCACGCGCAGCTCGCCCGGCGCGGCGCGGCGCCGGTGCTCATCGCCTCGGGAGGGCAGGGGCCGGACGAGGAACTCCCGGAATCCCACGCCATGGCCGACTACCTGACGGAGCGCGGATTTCCCGCGGACCTGATCGAGCGCGAGGACCGGTCGACGACGACGGAGGAGAACCTGCGGTTCAGCAAGGCGATCATGGAGAAGTCCGATCCCGGCTACCGCTGCGTCATCGTCACGAACAACTACCACGCCTTCCGGGCCGCGCTCCTCGCCCGGCGGATCGGTGTGCGGGGCCAGGTGGTCGGCTCGACCACGGCGGCGTACTTCTGGCCGAACGCGACGATCCGTGAGTTCGCGGCCGTCCTCGTCGCCTACAAGCGGACCAACATCGCCATGTGCCTGTTGTTCGTCCTCGGCGGCGTACTGGCCTGGGTCGCACGATGAATGTGTGTAGCCGCTCGCACTGTGGGCACGCGTCCAGTGCAGGGGTGACATCCTGCGGGGCCGCTGAACGGTCAGTGGGTGGCCCCACCTCCGAGCTGAGCGGCCGCGCCTTCGTGGGACAGGGACGCGGCCGCTCACGCGCTCCGCTCGTGGGACTGTCCCCCATTTCTCCGCATGTCATTTCAGTGGAAAAGCCTCTTTTCTCCCTACGGTGAGCGGGTCGTGCACCGATCCCACCCCTGGAGTGCTCATGCGTCCCACCCTGTCCCGTACTGTCGCTCTCTCCGCCGGCCTGCTGCTCTCTGCCGCCCCGGTGACCCCGGCTTTGGCCGTCGCCGGTCCCGGACACCTCACACCCGCGTACGCGCAACAGACGGCGCCCAAGAAGGCGACCCTGTCGGCCAAGGCCACGGTCAGATCGATCAGGGCGTGGGAGCAGTTCCGGGTGTACGGCTCCAGCACCCGTCTGCGGGCGGGTACGCAGGTGACGCTCCAGCAGCTTCAGAAAAAGGGCTGGGTGTCGCTGCCGATCAAGATGAGGACCAACAAGGCGGGGGCCTACAACCTGCGGGTCAAGCTCGGCATCAGGGGCCTCAACAAGATCCGCGTCGTCGGCAGCGGCGCCGTGTCCAACGTCGTTCAGGTCACCATCCGCTGACGCGGCCGGCCCCCGATCGTCACGCCGAGTCCCGCACCACCAGCTCCGGCTCGAAGATGAGCGAGGTCGGTTCCGTGCGAGTGCCCTGGATGTGCTCCTGGAGCAGTCCCGCCATGGCCGCCGTCATCTCCTCCACCGGCTGGCGGACGGTGGTCAACGGCGGCCCGCAGGTGAGGGCGACGCTGGAGTCGTCGAAGCCGACCACCGCCACGTTCTGCGGCACCCGCATGCCGCGCTCCCGCAGGAACTCGCACACACCTTGCGCCATGAGGTCGTTGGCCACGAACACCCCGTCCAGGCCGGGGTGTTCGGCCAGCAGCCGGGCCATCGACGCGACCCCGCTCTCCCGGGTGAAGTTGCCCTCCGCGATC
The DNA here is from genome assembly GCF_040683555.1 of Streptomyces sp. NPDC093510. Classification (NCBI taxonomy): domain Bacteria; kingdom Bacillati; phylum Actinomycetota; class Actinomycetes; order Kitasatosporales; family Streptomycetaceae; genus Streptomyces; species Streptomyces sp. NPDC093510. The sequence continues at coordinate 36,356 of NZ_JBFBEE010000030.1, read as the reverse complement.
GGCACGTACGCCGTTCCCGCGCGCTCCAGCGCCTCGCGGAAACCGGCGAGCCGCTCCTGGCAGGCGGGCAGGTCCAGCGGTCCGGTGACGGTCGCAAGCCTGCGCCGCCCGCGCGCCAGGAGGTGCTCCGCGGCCAGCCGTCCGCCCTCGCGGTGCGCCAGGTCGACGTAGCTGATCGGGACGGGCAGCGCGGGCCGCGCGAAGCAGACGGCGGGCAGCCCTTCGGCGACGAGTTGCGAGGGCAGCGGATCCTCGGCGTGCGTGGAGACGACGAGGGCGCCGTCGGCGCTGCCCTGCCGGAGGAAGCCCGTCACCTGCTTCCTGGCCGCCTCGCTCTCGGCGACCATCAGGACCGGGTGCATCGAACGCGGCCGCAGGAAGCCGACCACGCCGCTGACCACCCGCCCGAAGAAGGGGTCCGCGAACACGCGGGCCGCGAAGGCGTTCTGTACGCCGTCGCCGGGGCGATCGCCTTCCCGCGGCGCGTCGCCCTCCTCCCCCGCGCCCGAGATCACCAGGGCGATGGTCTCCGTGCGCCGGGTGACCAGGGAGCGCGCCGCCCGGTTGGGCGCGTACCCGGTGCGCTCGATCGCGTCGCGCACCAGGTCGCGTATGGCCGGGTCGACGTTGCGCACTCCGTTGACCACCCGTGACACCGTCGCCCGGGAGACCCCCGCCTCGCGTGCCACGTCCTCGAGCGTCAGCGACCGTCTCTCCATGCGTGCACTCTAACTTCTCGGCGCGGCAGGGAGATAGAGCGCTCTCCGGCAGGGGTGCACGGCGGTCCGGCTCAGCGGTAGACGCCGAACTCGTAGAGCGAGTAGCCGTAACCGGTGCCACGGGCGGTGCCGTTGACGCGCACGTAGCGACCGGTGCCGCTGACGTCGAAGTCGTCGATGCCGCCGTTGCCGTCCCTCACCTCGTGGACGGTCCGCCAGTTCTGCCCGTCGTCGGAGGTCTGGATCGTGTACGCCTTCGCGTACGACGTCTCCCAGTTGAGCTGGACGTGCCGGAACGACTGGCTGGAGCCGAGGTCGACGCGGAGCCACTGGGGGTCGCTCCAGTCGCTGGCCCAGCGGGTCGTGACCTTGCCGTCGACGGCGCCCGCGGCGGTGCAGGGACAGTCACCTCCACCGGTCTGGTGGGAGGACGCCGTCGCCGTCCTGCCGAGGGCGATGTTCGTGCCGTCGACCGGCGGGGCGACCACGCGCACCGACCGCGTCTCGACGCCCACGTTGCCTCTGCCGTCGGTGACCTTGACGTAGATCTTCCACACGCCGGTCCGGTCGGGGGCGGTGACCTTCAGCCGGCCGGACCCCTCGTGGGTGAAGCGCAGTGGCGTCAGGTTCTTGTCCTTGTCGATGTACATGCTGTTGCCGAGGACTTCATGGCTCAGCGTGTCCCCGTCGGGGTCGGTCGTCTTGGTGGTGAGGGTGAGCGAGCCGCCCGCCGGAACCTTGGAGGCGTCCCCTTCGACGGTCATCGCGGAGATGACCGGCGGGGTGTTGTCGCGGGAGGTGTCGGCGCCGTACGCCTTCTTCAGCGCGTAGTACGAGAGCCGTTTCTGGCCCGCGGGAAGGAGGTTGAACCAGATGCCGCCGAAGTCGTACTCCGTGCCGTAGTGGAACATCGTGGCGCCGAGCGCGACGCCCTTGTGGCCGGTGACGCAGTCCCACGCCTTGGTGTAACCGGCCGCCTTGGCCAGGTCGGTGGGCTCCTCGGGCGCGCCGTTTGCGTCGTCGGGCACCTCCCACTCGCCCGCGGGTCCGCTCTCGGTGACGATGTAGGGCTTCGTGTAACCACCCTGCTCCCAGGCCGATTTGATGTCGCACACCGCGTTGTAGGAGTTCACGGCGTACAGGTCGAGGTCGGGGGCGTTCTTCTTGTAGTACGGCCAGGCGCCGGTCCACGCGTCTGTCGAGGTGACCGGGTGGTCTGGGTCGACGGAGTGGATCCTCTTCGCGACATCGTTGACGAAGGCGGTGTAGGCGTCGCGCTGGCGCTCCAGCTCCGTGCCGTTGTAGCAGTTCTGCAGTCCGAGCACCGATTCGTTGCCGACGTTCCACATCAGGACACCGGGGTGGTCCTTGTAGGTCTGCACCCACTTGGGGAACTCTTCGAGCATCTGGTTCTTGTACGCGGTGTCGGTGAGGTAGTCGACGCAGCCGCCGCTGCCCGGGCCGCCGCCGGGCTGCAGCCAGAAGCCCGCGATCACCTTGACGCCGTGGGCGGCGGCCGAGTCGAGCAGGGGCTTGCTGGAGGCGTCGGTGCCCCAGGTGCGGATGGTGTTGACGCCCATGGACTTGACGTCGGGCATGTACTTGTCGGCGTCGGCGGCGGACGGGCCCCAGGTCAGGCCCTTGATCTGGTAGGGGGAGCCGTTCACGGAGAGCTGCCAGTCGCCCTGTGATCCGGTCACCTCGACGACGTTTCCGGCTGCTTCGGCCTGCCGGTCGGGCAGGGTGAGGGCGCCGGTGGCGAGCAGGGCGACGGTGAGCGGGACGGCCAGGCGTCTGCCTGTCGGCCGGGACGGGCGGGCTGCGGGCATGCGGGGGCCTCCTGGGGGGTGAGAGGGGTGGGCTCGCGGCGGCGCGGCGGGACCGGTCACGGCAGTTCGTAGTTCTCGTCGAGCGCGGCGCCGGCCTCGGGGTGCGTCTCGTCGTACCCACGGGCGTCGCACTGCAGCCCGCCGACGACACAGTGGTCGACCAGAGCCTTGAGCGTCGGGGCGTCCCACGCGTTGAAGAAGTCGTAGTGGAACGAGTAGCCCGCGCCGCTCGACAGCCGCACCTGCGAGAGGTCGCCGTTGACCGGGAACGCCATCTTGAACTCGATCATCGGCAGCGCCACGGGGTGGGACGCGGGACAGATGTTGTCGTTCGTGCCGGCCCGCACCTTCGGGTAGGACATGTGGCTCTGGTGGTCCGGCGTGTCCAGGTGCTCGCCATCCCAGCAACTCGGCGCCTGGAAGCGGATGTTGAGCTGGGTGTCCGCCGAGGTGGGGCAGCTCTTGGGGAAGTCGACGTTGAAGTAGCTCTCACCGCACTCCCAGCCCTCCACGAAGCCGGGGTGGCGGCGGAACTCCTCCGCGGTCTGCGTCGGACTGCCGACGACGTAACGCAGCCCCTCCGGGAAGGGGCGCACGCTGGTGTAGTCGGTGACGCCCGACTTGTAGTAGATGACCTGCGGCCCCACGGGCAGAACCGGCTGGCCGCCCTTGGACAGCGTGGGCATCCAATACGCCGACTTGTCGCCGGGCGCCTTGCACTTGGTGCTGCCGTTCTTCAGGGAGTCCGTGGTGCTGTGGGCGTCCGTCGTCGTGTTGCCCATGAACGTGTGGTCGTGGGAGCTGCCCGGCCGGCCGGGGTAGACGATCGGGTCGTCCGGCTTGGTGTGCGTCACCGTGCAGTTCGCCTGGAACTCGTGGAAGTAGCGGTGGGGTGGTTCCTTCACCGCTGGCTTCACGCCGGTGACCGGCGTTTTCGCGGGAACGTAGCCGTCGCCGTCCCGGTCGTCCGCGGTGGCGCGGGTGGACGCCGCCATCGTGTGCCCCTGGTGTGCGGAGTGCGCCGGGGCGTCACCGGACGCGCTCACCCGGGCCGGGGCGGTGTCGTCGCCGGACGCCATTCCGCCCACCCCCAGCGAGGTCACGAGGAGTGCTCCGGACATCAGCAGCCCTGAGATGAGCCTTGTTCTCCGTGCCATGGCGGCCTCCTGCCACGTCGGTTGGAAAGCCTCTGGGAGAGCGCTCTCCCGCTGCCGGAGTGTTGCGGCCTCGGCGTGAGCGTGTCAATAGAAAGTGAACGCTCCGCGCTCCCGCGTTCCGCGCCGCCGCACTGCCTGCGCGGCAGCGGGCGGGAAGGCAACTCGGGGAGGCAACTGGCTTGCGGGGACGTCGGCTTGATGCCTCATCAGCGTCGACGCCGGCAACTTCAGAGCTACCTCTTGACTCGTTCTTCACGCGGATGAACTATTCCCGGTCAAGAGAGCGCTCCCCCGGCCCCTGATCGTTCACTTCCTGAAACAGGAGAGCCCCCATGCCCACCTCCCCGAGCTCCCCAAGCTCCCCGGCTTCACCGGCTTCACCGACTTCCCCCACACGCCGCACCGTTCTGGGCGCGATGGCCGCGTCGGCCGCCGCCGTCGGCCTCGCGTCCACGGCCGGCCCCGCGTCGGCGCGTACCCCGGCCGCCGCGCTGCCCGGCGGCGGCGACCTCGGCCCCAACGTGATCGTCTTCTCGCCCTCCACCTCCGGCATCCAGGCGAGACTCGACGAGATCTTCCGCCAGCAGGAGAGCGCGCAGTTCGGCAGCGGGCGCTACGCGCTGCTGTTCAGGCCGGGCACGTACCACGGACTCAACGCCCAACTCGGCTTCTACACCTCGATCGCGGGCCTCGGCCTCTCCCCCGACGACACGTCCATCAACGGTGACGTGACGGTCGACGCCGGCTGGTTCAACGGCAACGCGACCCAGAACTTCTGGCGTTCGGCGGAGAACCTCGCCCTCACCCCGGTCAACGGCACCAACCGGTGGGCGGTGGCGCAGGCGGCACCGTTCCGCCGGATGCACATCAGGGGCGGCCTCAACCTAGCGCCCAACGGCTACGGCTGGGCCAGCGGCGGCTACATCGCCGACAGCAGGATCGACGGCAGCGTCGGCCCCTACTCCCAGCAGCAGTGGTACACCCGGGACAGTTCCGTCGGAGGCTGGGTCAACGCGGTCTGGAACATGGTGTTCTCGGGTGTCGAGGGCGCGCCGGGGCAGAGCTTCCCGAACCCCCCGTACACCACGCTCCACACCACGCCGATCTCACGCGAGAAGCCCTTCCTGTACCTGGACGGCGCCGACTACAGGGTGTTCCTGCCCGAGAAGCGCACCAACGCACGCGGAACCACCTGGGGAAACGGCACTCCGCGCGGTACGTCCCTGCCGCTCACCCAGTTCTACGTCGCCAAGCCAGGCACCAGCGCCGCGACGATGAACGAGGCCCTGGCCCAGGGCCTCAACCTCCTGCTGACGCCCGGCATTTACCGCATCGACCGGGCCATCGAGGTGAACCGCGCCAACACCGTCGTCCTCGGCCTCGGCTATGCCACACTCGTGCCCGAGGGCGGCGCGTCCGCGATGAAGGTCGCCGACGTGGACGGGGTGCGGCTCGCCGGGTTGCTCATCGACGCCGGGCCGGTCAACTCACCCGTGCTGTTGCAGGTCGGGCCGCGGGGCTCCACCCGCGACCACTCCGCGAATCCGATCTCCGTCCAGGACGTCTTCATCAGGATCGGCGGCGCGGGGCCCGGCAAGGCCACGCTCAGCATGGAGGTCAACAGCCGCCACACGATCATCGACCACACCTGGGTGTGGCGCGCCGACCACGGTGCCGGAGTGGGCTGGGAGACCAACCGCGCGGACTACGGAGTGCGCGTCAACGGAGACGACGTCCTGGCGACCGGTCTGTTCGTCGAGCACTTCAACAAGTACGACGTGCAGTGGTCGGGCCAGCGCGGGCGCACGATCTTCTTCCAGAACGAGAAGGCCTACGACGCGCCCGACCAGGCGACCGTCCAGGACGGGAACGTCAAGGGCTTCGCCGCCTACAAGGTCGACAGTTCCGTCACCTCCCACGAGGGCTGGGGCATGGGCAGCTACTGCAACTACACCTCGGACCCCTCGATCCGCCAGGACCACGGTTTCGCGGCGCCGCGGACCGCGGGCGTCAAGTTCCACGGCCTGCTGGTCGTCTCGCTCGGCGGCCAGGGCCAGTACGAGCACGTCATCAACGACACGGGAGCGCCCACGTCGGGAACGTCGACCGTGCCGTCGACGGTGGTCTCCTATCCGTGATCCGCGAACTTCCGTGATCCGCGAACTACAGACAGCCTGAACAGCTGAACCGCTGTGGATGCGGCCGTGCGGGCCGCGTCCTCTCCGGTGCCCCGCGGACGATGACGTGCATGTCGTCGTCCGCGGTGCCGAGCAGGTCCAGGAAGTTGCTGTCCGCCTCCAGGTGGCGGTCGAACTCGGCGAGGCCGAGGCGCGGGTGGGCGGCGATCCACACGGCGGCGGTCCGCAGGGCCAGGGGGAGATAGCCGCAGCGCAGCGCCACGCTGGCCAGCGCGTCCGGCTCCGCGTCGGCCCGGGGCGCGCCGATCACCGACCGGAGCAGGTCCGCCGCGTCCCTGGGCGCGAGCGGGCCGAGCGTCAGGCGCATCACCGGGGCCGGTGAGATCTGCAGCCCGGCGAGGTGTCTGCGGCTGGTCACCAGCACCGCGCAGCCGTCGGACCCGGGCAGCAGCGGCTGGACCTGGGCGGAGGTCGCCGCGTTGTCCAGCACGACGAGGACCGACCGGCCCGAGAGGAGGGAGCGGTACATCGCGGACCGCTCCTCCTGATCGTCCGGTATGCGGTCCGAGTGGACGCCGAGTGCCCGCAGGAAGCCGCTCAGCACTTGTCCGGAATCCAACGGATCCCCGGTGCTGTCGTCCCCGCGCAGGTTCACGAACAGCGCACCGTCGGCGAACTGGCTCGCCACGGCGTGGGCACACCGCAGGACGAGGGTCGTCTTGCCGACACCCGGCAGCCCGTCGACGCAGACCATGGGCACCCTGCCGGGGATACCGGTGCGGCCGAGGAGCAGTCTCTCCAGGCGGTTCGACGCCTCGGATCGTCCGAACAATCCGCGGGGCGCGGCGGGGAGTTGGGCCAAGGGCGGCCGGTCGTCGCACCGGCCCTTGGATGCGGCCTGGGCCCGCTCGGCGAGTTCGCCTCCGGTGCCGAGCACCTCGTCGCAGACCTGGGCGAGCTCGGCGCTCATGGGCTTTCTGCCGTTCTCGACCTTGGACAGATAGCCCTTGTCGTAGTGGGCCAGCTCCGCCATCCGCAGCAGGGAGAGACCGGCTTCCTTCCGGCGTCGCTGCAGTAACTGGCCATCGGTCGCCATGGTCGCTGTCTCGTCCGACACGTTTCCCCTCTGTGCGGCGCCGGCGGCACCGCGGCCACGCCCCTGGGCGCACACCGATGCATTGCCGTTCGGTGTGTCCTCATCCGGCTCAGCGGTCGCACAGCAGGTCCCGGCCTGCGGGGACCCCATGGACGGCGGCCATGCCGCCGTGCGCGGCAATCGGCTGCTGCGATCGCTCAACCACCCAGGGTGATCACACATGTACGGATGATCCCCCGGCCTGCGTGTAGCCTGCAACTGGACAAATCGGGCAGGCGGTTGAACCGCGCCACCATCGGCGGACGACAGGAGGCGTATGCCGGACGGTCGGCCGCGATCAGCGGACGGACCTCCCGGACCATCCGGTGTAGGCCTCGGCGAGGTACGCCGAACCGGCGGCGGACTCCACCACTGAGGCCAGCTCCCCGAGTTGGCGGCGCGCATCGAAGCCGGTGGAGCCGGGCAGTCTGTGCAGCATCGACGTCATCCAGTAGGAGAAGTGCTGGGCCCGCCAGACGCGGCGCAGCGCCCGCGGTCCGTAGGCGTCGAGGGCGGCGCCGTCGCCCGCCCCGACGGCGCTCTCCAACACCTCCGCAAGCACCCGCACGTCGGCCAGCGCGAGATTGAGGCCCTTCGCCCCGGTGGGCGGGACGGTGTGCGCGGCGTCGCCGGCCAGCAGCATGTTCCCGTAGCGCATCGGCTCGCACACCAGACTGCGGAAGCGCAGGACCGAACGGTCGGTCACCGGGCCCTCCTTGAGGGAGAAGCCGTCCGGGCCCGCCACCCGAGCCTGCAGTTCCGCCCAGATCCGGTCTTCCGACCAGGCTTCCGGGTCCTCGTCCGGGTCGCACTGGAAGTACATGCGCTGTACCGACTCGGTGCGCTGGCTGATGAGCGCGAACCCGCGGTCGGAGTGGGTGTAGACGAGTTCGGCGGCGCTCGGCGGCGCCTCGACGAGAACGCCGAACCAGGCGAACGGGTACTCGCGGAAGAAGTGCGTGCGGGCGGCCTCGGGCACCGCGGACCGGCACACGCCGTGCGACCCGTCGGCGCCGACCAGGACGTCGCAGCGCACCTCCTGGGAGCACCCGTCGGCGTCGTCGAACAGGATGCCGGGGTGGTCCGTCGTCAGGTCGGCCACCCGGGTGCCGGTGACGCCGAAGCGTATGTCTCCCCCGTCGCGCTCGCGGGCGTCGGCGAGGTCGGCGAACACGTCGGTCTGCGGATAGAGCCATACGCTCTCGCCGACCAGCTCCTGGAAGTCGACGCGGTGGCCGGCCCCTTCGAAGCGCAGCTCGATGCCGTCGTGCCGTTGCCCGTCGCGGAGCACCCGGTCGGACACCCCGGTGTCGGTGAGCAGCCGGACGCTGTCGGCTTCCAGGATGCCCGCCCGGCCGGTGGCCTCGATCCGGGCGCGGGTGCGGTTGTCGACCACGGTCGAGTCGATGCCCCTGCGGGCCAGCAGGTGCGACAACATGAGGCCCGCCGGGCCCGCGCCGACGATGCCGACGGTGGTACGTGTGAGAGCTGGGGGCATGGCCCGTCCCTTCTGGTTCGGTGTGGGTTGTTCCAGTTGCCCGCTACATAGGGCAACCAGGCAACTACTTGCCCCTCGCCGGATCACTGACGAAGGCTTGTGGAGTTGCCCAAAGGCCGTTCGTACGCGCCGAGATCGAGTGGCCCTACACACTCCATCGCCACTTGGGGGATCATGTCGACTGCTCCTGACCCGACTCGGGACGATGCCCGTGCCGATCACTTCCTGGCGCTCCGGCAGCGCGTCAGTGACGACTGCGTGTCCCTGCCCATCGCATCACTCCTGCCCGCGGACTCCCCACGTCTCGACGGCGAGAGCCCACACCATGTGCGGCTGATGGCGGAGCTGGACGACGAGATGCAGCCCATCGTCGTACACGAAGGCTCCCTGCGGGTCGTCGACGGCATGCACCGGCTGCGCGCGCGGGCCGCACGCGGTGACGCGACCATCCGGGCCCGCTACTTCCACGGCACCGACGACGAGGCGTTCCTGTTCGCCGTCCAGGCCAATACCCGGCACGGCCTCCCTCTCACCCGCGAGGAGCGCAGGGCCGCCGCTAGACGCATCATCGAGGCCTTTCCCGCCATGTCCGACCGGGCCCTTTCGAAGCTCACCGGACTCGCCCAGCAGACCGTCACCAAAATTCGGCAGCAATCCCCGTCCGCCTGCGCCGGACAGAAACGGATCGGGGTCGACGGGCGGGCCCGGCCCATAAATCCCGACGAGCACCGAAGGATTGCGGAACAGTACCTCAAAGAGAATCCGCACGCGTCTTTGCGGGAGATCGCGCGGGCCGCGAACATCTCGCCGTCGACGGCCCATGACGTACGCCGGCGCGCGGCGCCCCGGGACGACGCGCGGGAGTCCCCGGCACAGCGGCCCGCGCCCGCGCACCGGGACGGTCCGGGGCCACTCCGCACGCTGGAGCTGCTGGCCCGCGACCCGTCCGTCCGGCACACGGAGGCCGGCCGGCTCCTGGTCCAGTGGCTGCGGCTGACCGCGGCGATCAACCAGAACCACAAGCTGATCGTGAGCAGCATCCCGGAGCACTGCACCGAGATCGCGGCGCAGGCCATGCGGGTCTGCATGTCCAACCTGGACGAGTTCGCCAGGAGGCTGGAGCAGCAGTAGGGCGGTGTTCGACTGCACAACTTCGTGCAGTCGAACACCACTTGACCCACCACTTCGGCGCCTCATAGCCTTCTTTTCGTATTCCTCGTGAATGCACGCACATTCCCGAAGAATTGCGCAGGCATTCCATCGCTCGATTCAGACCGCTCGATTCAGACCGCTCGATTCGACCAGAGTGACGAGGGGCGCCATGATTTTGAATGTCTCGAAATGACAGAGCAGCTGAAGGAATTCCCGTCGGCTCCGCCGCAGACGCGGATGCTCGTGTGCGCGGACGGTTCGACGACCGTTCTGCTCGACGCCCTCATGGGTGAGCAGTTGAGCGTGCGGGTCGACCACCAGCGCCAGGTGCCCGCCGCACGCGTCGAGCGCATCGGATGCCGGATCCTGGGCGCCTCCCCGGGCACTCTGGTGGTCGATCGCCAGTCCCGCATCCTCACGTCGGACCGGGCCGTGATCAGCGTGAACCGGGTCGTGATCGCCGGGCGGGGCAGCGACAGCCTCGTACCGCCTCCCGAGGAGCTCCTCGGCCCGTACCTGAAAAGGGCCGGTCTGGCCCTGAAGCGGGAGCTGATCGCCGTGTCACGCGGCAGCTGGCCGCTGGCCGGTCCGCCGTCCGACTGCGTGAGCAAGGAGTACGTCATCGACTGCGGCGAGGCGGGCCGGGTCTACGTCCACGAGAGGTTCAACCCCAGGTTCGTGCCTCTCGAAGGGAGAGGATCGGCGTGAAGCGGGCACTGATCACCGGCATCACGGGTCAGGACGGTTCCTACCTCGCCGACCTGCTGTTGGAGAAGGGCTACGAAGTCCACGGCATCGTTCGCCGCAGCTCCACCTTCAACACCCGCAGGCTCGACCACATCTACCGTGATCCGCACGACGCGAGCCGGCGCCTGATCCTGCACTACGGCGACATCGGCGACGCGAGCCGCCTCGTGACGCTGCTGATGCGCATCCGGCCCGACGAGGTCTACCACTTGGCCGCGCAGTCCCATGTCCGGGTGAGCTTCGACGAGCCCGAACACACCGGTGACACCACCGGGATGGGCACCACCCGGCTGCTCGAGGCGATCCTCATGTCCGGCACGGACATCCGCTACTACCAGGCCTCCTCCTCGGAGATGTTCGGCGCCACACCGCCGCCGCAGAGCGAGGAGACTGTCTTCCACCCCCGCAGCCCGTACGGTGCCGCGAAGGTCTACAGCTACTGGATGACCCGCAACTACCGTGAGGCGCACGGGATGTTCGCGGTCAACGGCATCCTGTTCAACCACGAGTCCCCGCGGCGCGGCGAGACGTTCGTGACGCGCAAGATCGCCCGTGCGGCGGCGCGCATCAAGACCGGCCTCGAGGAGTACGTCTACCTCGGCAACATCGACGCCGTCCGTGACTGGGGCTACGCCCCCGAGTACGTCGAGGGCATGTGGCGCATGCTCCAGCTCGACGAGCCCGACGACTACGTGCTCGCCACCGGAGTCGGCTCCACCGTGCGGGAGTTCGCCCAGCACTGCTTCGCCCACGTCGGACTCGACTGGCGCGACCACGTCCGCTTCGACGAGGCGTACGTGCGCCCGACGGAGGTCGACGCCCTGGTGGGCGACGCGAGCAAGGCCCGTCAGGACTTCGGCTGGACGGCGCGCACACCGGTGGACCGCCTGGCCCAGATCATGGTGGACGCCGAGCTCGGGCAGCTCGGGTCCGGCGGCCGGGACACCTGGAACGCGATCCCCTTCACCGACTCCCGCGCCCCCTTCGAACGCTCGCGACCGGTACTCCCCCGCTGACCCCCACAGGGCCCCTACCCGGAGCAGGTTGTGCCATGACCAAACCCGACCGCGCCGTCTGGCGGACCGAACTCGACCGGCGCTCCCACACGGCAGGGGTGCGCGGACTCGCGCACCGCCTGCGCCACCCGGTCCGCACGTCGTTCCCGAGCACGCGCACCCTGCGGGCCCAGCGGCACCGCGGCGAGGGCCGTCCCTCGACCGCGAGGACCTTCTGGGGCCAGCGGATGGCGATCGCGCTGCCCGAGGAGGTCTCCATATCCATTCACCGCCACGGATACGTGGACTACGACCTCACCGCGTTCCTGCTCTCCCATCTGCGCCCCGGCTCGACCGTCCTCGACGTCGGCGCCCACATCGGGTACTACACGATGCTGGCCGGCGCCCTGGTCGGCCCCGGCGGCCGCGTGGTCTCCTTCGAGCCGACGCCCTCCACGCTCTCGGTCCTGCGGACCAACGCCCGGCACCTGCCCCAGGTGACGGTGGTGCCCGCGGCGGTCTGGTCGAAGCGGGACGAGCTCGAGTTCTTCGACCGGGGCCTCGGCTACAGCGCGTACAACTCGGCGTTCGAGGCGCGGCTGCCCGATGTCGTACGCCGGCGTGTGCCGTCCGAGCGGATCTCCGTGACGGCGGTCAGCCTGGACGACCACGTGAGCGCCGAGGGCCTGCACGTCGACTTCGTGAAGATCGACGCCGAGAGCGCCGAGGCCCACGTCCTGGCCGGCATGCGCGGCCTGCTCACCAGCGGACAGCCGGTGATCTCCCTGGAGGTCGGCGACCTCGACGTGACCGACGCGCCGTCCAGCCGGGAGCTCGTCGACACCCTCATGGACGCCGGATACGAGCCCTGGGAGCTGCGCCGCGGCACCCCCGTGCCGCACCGGCCGCAGACCCGCTACGCGTACCAGAACCTGCTCTTCGCACCGACGGGCCAGTGGCCCGCGCCCCACACGAAGGAGGCCTGACCTCAGTGCACGACCTGATTGTTCGGAACGGCTCGGTCTGCGACGGGTCCGGCATCCCCGCCCGCAGGGCCGACATCGCGGTGGACCACGGTGTGATCACCAAGGTCGGCCGGGTCACCGGGCGCGGCCGCGAGGAGATCGACGCCGGCGGCCTCCTCGTCACGCCGGGCTTCGTCGACATCCACACCCACTTCGACGGGCAGGTCAGCTGGGACCCCCAGCTCACGCCGAGCTGCTGGCACGGTGTCACGTCGGTGGTGATGGGCAACTGCGGGGTCGGGTTCGCGCCCGCCCGCCCCGACCGTCACGACTGGCTGATCGGCCTCATGGAGGGCGTCGAGGACATCCCCGGTGCCTCGCTGTCCGAGGGGATCACCTGGGAGTGGGAGACCTTCCCCGAGTACCTCGACGCCGTGGAGCGCGTGCCCCGGGTGATGGACGTCGCCGCGCAGGTCCCGCACGGCGCGCTGCGCGCCTACGTGATGGGCGACCGCGGCGCCGACAACGAAGCGCCGACCGAGGACGACCTGCGGCGGATGTGCGCGCTCGTGCGGGAGGGGCTCGAAGCGGGCGCCATCGGCTTCTCCACCTCGCGCACCCTCACCCATCTCGCCATCACCGGCGTCCCGGTGCCCGGCACCTTCGCCGCCGAGGACGAGCTGTTCGCGCTCGGCGGTGTGCTCGGCGAGGTGGGCACCGGAGTGTTCCAGCTGGTGCCGCTCGGGGCGGGCGGCGAGAAGGTCGACGACCCGCTGGGCGAGATCAAGTGGATGCGCAGGCTGTCGGCGGCGGTCGGCAGGCCCATCACCTTCGGCCTCTTCCAGAACGACAACGACCCCGACGGGTGGCGCGAGCTCCTGCAGATCGCCGAGGACGCGGTGGCGGGCGGCGCGGACCTGCACCCGCAGGTCGCGGGCCGGCCGTTCAGCGTCATCATCAGCCTCGACTCGACGCACCCCTTCCACAAGCGCCCCTCGTACAAGAGGATCGCCCATCTGCCCGCGGCCGAGCGGCGCGTGGCGATGCGCGACCCCGCGCTGCGGGAGAAGATCCTCGCCGAGCTCCCGGAGAACGCCGACCCCCGTTCGGCGCTGTTCCCGCAGGGCTACGAGCGGCACTTCCCGATGGACTCGAACGCGCCGGACTACGAGCCCGCGGCCGACCAGTCCTTCGACGCCCTCGCCCGGCGGACCGGCGAGAACCCGGAAGCGCTGATCTACGACTTCCTGGCCTCCGAGGAGACCAGCGGCATGATCTTCCGGCCGCTGCTCGGATACTCGGAGTACACGCTCGACCCGATCCGCGAGATGCTGCTGCACCCCCAGGCCGTCCTCGGACTCAGCGACGCCGGGGCGCACTGCAGGCTCATCTGCGACGCCAGCACGCCGACGTCGATGCTGACGCACTGGGCGCGCGACCGCAGCCGCGGGGAGCGGCTGCCGCTGGAGTTCATCGTCAAGAAGCAGACCTCGGAGCCCGCGCGGCTCTACGGGCTGCGCGACCGCGGTCTGCTGCGCCCCGGCTACCGGGCCGACATCAACGTCATCGACCTGGACCGGCTGAGCCTGCGCGCCCCCGAGTTCGTCCACGACCTGCCCGCGGGCGGCGGTCGGCTGATCCAGAAGGCGGACGGTTACGCGGTCACGGTCGTCGCCGGCGAGGTCACCTTCCGGGACGGCACGGCGACCGGCGCGCTGCCCGGCAAGCTCGTGCGCGGCACCCGGCCGGGGCCGATCACCCTGTGACCGCGGACGCGGTGGACAACCCGCACGCCGTGAGGCGCGCGAACCGAGGACGTCAAGCGACAGAGGAGAGCAGGCCGTGACCGACATGACCGGAGAGCTCCGGCTCGACAATTCGACGAAGCTGCTCGCCCGCGGCCGGCTCGTCGACGCGACGCTGTCCGAGGAGGACTACGTCATCGAGCGGGACCGGCTGGTGGACGGGGCCTACCCCGTGTACGGCGAGCGGGCCCGGGGCGCCCGGGTGTGGGACGCCGACGGCAACGAGTACCTCGACTACATCCTGGCCTACGGCACGATCATCCTCGGCCACGTGGACCCGGTGGTCACCGAGGCCGCACAGCGGGAGATCGAGGAGGGCTTCTCGATCACGCTCCGCAAGCGGACGCACATCGAGCTCGCCGAGCGGCTGGTGCGCGTCATCCCGGGCGCGGAGCGGGTGTTCCTGCTCAAGACCGGCTCGGACGCCACCAGCGCCGCGGTGCGGCTTTCCCGCGCGTACACCGGCCGCGACCGTGTCGTGCGCTGGGGCTACAACGGATGGCACGACTGGGCGGCGCAGCGGCCCGGCGGCATCCCCGACACCGTGCGGACGCAGGTCGACTCCTTCCGGTACAACGACCTCGACAGTCTGCGGGAGGTCTTCCTGCGCCACCCCGGCGAGGTGGCCTGCCTGCTCCTGATGCCGTTCGAACTCGACAGTCCGGAGCCCGGGTTCCTCCAGGGCGCGGTCGATCTGGCGCACGAGCACGGGGCGTTGGTGGTCTTCGACGAGATGCGTTCCGGGTTCCGGGTGGCGCTCGGCGGCGCGCAGGAGCTGTTCGGTGTGCGGGCCGACCTCGCGACGTTCAGCAAGGCGATGGCGAACGGCTGGGCGGTCTCGGCGCTCACCGGCCGGGCCGACGTGATGGCCATGGTCGGCCGGACGCACATTTCGTCGACGTTCTACTCCAACACGGTGGCGATGGCCGCGGCGGTGGCGACGATCGACCAGCTGGCCGACGGGGTCCTCCTGAAGCGGGTCCGCGGGCTCGGCGAACGGCTGCAGAGCGGCCTGAACGCGCTGGTGCGGCGGCACGGCGTGCCGGCCGAGGTGCGCGGTGTCCCGCAGATGCCGTTCCTGACCTTCACGCACCCCGATCCGGGCCGCGCCCGGCTGATGCAGGACACGTTCTTCCGGGAGACCACTCGCCGCGGCGTCCTGCTGCACCCCACCCACCACTGGTTCATCTGCGCCGCCACCACCGACGCGGACCTCGACCACACCCTGACGGCCTGCGACGAGGCGTTCCGGGCCGCGGCGAAGGTGGCGTGACATGGAAGTGGACACGCTTGAGGCGATGCTGACCCGGGTGCGGGCCAAGCTCGCGGACCGGCTGCAGGAGGAGCCCGGCCTGCCGTGGCTCTCCGACACCGAGCCGCTGTCCTCGGCCGGTATCGACTCGGTGCTGCTCATCACCGTGGTCGGCGAGCTGGAGCAGGAGCTGGGCGTGGTCCTGCCGGACGACGCGGTCCTGGAGTCGGCGAGCATCGAATCACTGGCCACGGCCCTGTTCCGAGGTGATCGTCGATGAGCGGCGCACGGGGCGCGGTCGCCGTCACCGCGCTCGGCGTGTGCAGCCCGGGCGGCGTCGGCGTCTCCGCGCTGTGGGAGGCGCTGGCCACGGGCCGGGCGCACCATCCGCCGATCACGGAGTTCGACGTCGAGGGCGCCACTCTCGGCTCGGCGGGTCAAGTGCCCTGCCACACCGGCGCGGACGGCGCCTGGCGCGCGCTCGACCTCGCCGAGTCGGCCGTACGGGAAGCCCTGGACGGTGTCGACGACGGCGGGCGCGACCGCACGGCCCTCGTCCTCGGTACGACGGATCCCGGAGTGGTGCCCGCCGTGCCGGGGCACCTCGCGGGCGACCTGGCCGCGGCCTGCGCGGAGCGGACCGGTCTGGGCGGCGAGGCCGTCACCGTCGCCAACGCCTCGGCCTCGGGCGCCGCCGCCATCGCGGTCGCCCGTGATCTGGTGGCGGTCGGCGACGCGCCGGCCGCGGTGGTCGGCGGCGCCGACGCCGTCACCGACATGGCCTTCCTCGGTCTCAACTCGCTGCGCACGCTGGGCCCGGAGGGGTGCAGGCCGTTCAGCACCGAGCGCCGGGGCATCGGCCTGTCCGAAGGGGCGGCGGTGCTGCGGCTCGAACCGCTCGACGACGCGGCCGAGCCGCTTGCCGTGCTGGCGGGGTGCGGGCTGACCAATGCCACCGGGCACCTGGCGGCGCCGGGGGCGGACGGCATCGAGCAGGCCGTGCGGATCGCGCTGGCCGACGCGGGCCTCGAACCGGACGACGTCGACTTCGTCAACACGCACGGGCCGGGCACGCGGCGCGGCGACACCGCTGAGGTCACGGCGCTGCGCGCGGTGTTCGGCCCGCGGCTGTCCTCCGTGCCGGTCAACAGCGTCAAGGGCGTGCTCTGGCACTTGCAGGGCGGCGCGGGCGCCGTCGAGGCGCTTGCCTGCGTCCTGTCCCTGACCCATCGCGCCGTCACCCCCACCTGGGGCGCCGAGCCGGTGGACCCGATCTGCGCCGACCTCGACCTGGTCCTCGGAGACGGTCCGCGGCACGTGCCGGAGCTGCGGACCGCGCTGAGCGTCTCCTGCGGTCTGGGCGGCATGAACACCGCGCTCGTACTCCGGAGGCCCTGATGGACGACACCTTCGTGATCACCGCCGCGTCCTCGGGCGAGGTCGACGCCTCGGAGCTGTGGCGCGCGCACGGCGAGGGCGCCGACGGCTGGCGCGACGTGAACAAGTGGACGCAGGAACTCCCGGAGCGCATCACCGAGGTGGCGGGGCAGGCGCTGACCGATGTGGCCGCGGGCGACGCGGGTGACGTCAGTTGCGTCATCGGGTCGGTGTACGGCTCGGGGCACGTGGCGGAGACCATCCGCGCCCGCCTCGACTCGGGTGCCCGCTCGTCGCTGGCACCGGAGTCGTTCCTGTACTTCAACGCGCACGGCGTGACATCCCTGATCTGCCTGCGCCACCGGCTGCGCGGCCACTGCGCCACCCTGCTCGGTGCCGGTGCGGGGCTTCAGGCCCTGGCGGTCGGGCAGCGCAGACTCCGGATCGCGCCGGACGTCCCGGTGCTGTGCGGTGCGTACGAACTGCTCAGTCCGGCCGCCGCCCGCGCGTGCGGCAGCGAACACCTCCCCGGGTGGGCGGCGTTCGTGGCCCTGGAGTCCGCCGCGCGGGCGCGGCGGCGGGGCGCCCGCGTGCTCGCGCGGCTCGACGCCGTGGAGAAGTGCCCTCCGTCCGAAGCGCGTTCGGCCGATGTGCGGGCCACCGCCCCGCTGGCCGGTCTCGTCTCGGCCCTCACCGGCGACGGGGGCGAGCCCTCGGTGACCGTGGCCGCGGCGGGCAGCCGGCACGGCTACCGCTGCACGGCACACAAGGAGGGATGACCGTGGACGACACCCTGGTGGATGTGCTGACCGGGCACCGCCGCGCCGGACGGGGCGACCGCCCCGCACTCATCGACCACCGGCGGTCGGTGACGTACGCCGAGCTGGAACGCGAAGTCGTCGAGCGTGTGCGGGAGTTGCGTGACGCCGGGGTCCGCCCCGGTGTCCGGATCGGCGTCGTACTGACGTCGTCGCTGGACTCGGTGGTCGACTTCGCCGCGGTGACGTCCCTGCACGCGGCCACACTGGTCCTGCAGGAACGCACGGGCGCCGCGGAGCGCTCGGCCGCGCTGACCGACTTCGGCGCCGAACTGAGCCTCGTCGACGGGCTCGTGACCGCGCTGCGGCCGCCCGAGCCGGGCGACGGCGGCTGGTCCTTCGCGGTGACGAGCTCGGGCACCAGCGGCCGGCCGAAGGTGATCTCGCGCGAGTGGCAGGGGACGCTGCGCAACTCCGCCGCGTTCGCCGATGAGTTCGGCCTCACACCGGATGATGTCGTCCTCACCACCAGTCCGCTCGGGCACAGTTACGCGATCGAGGCGGGCACCCTCGCCGTCCTGTCGGCGGGCGCCTGCCAGCTGGTGCCGCCCGGGCCCCTGACTCCGGCGCGGGCCGCGCTCCTCGCCGAACGGCACCGGCCCACCGTCCTGCAGAGCGTGCCGGTGGTCCTGGACTGGTGGGGGCGGGGCGAGGTGCCGCGTGCGGGCGGCTGGAAACGGTGCGTCAGCGCGGGCGACGCCCTCCCCGCCCAGGCCGTCACGGCCTGGCATGACGCGGGCGTGCCCGTGTACGACCACTACGGCAACTCCGAGCTGGGCCAGTTGACCCTCACCCCGGCGGGTGGCGGCGGCTGCGTCGGGCGCCCGCTGCCCGACGTGGGGCTGATGGCGGGCAGCGGCGAACCGGCGCCGGTCGCGGCCCAGTTCCCCGGGCTGTCCCCGGTCCGGATGGAGGCGGGGCGTCCGGTGCCGCTGGCCGACGCCGACGGCTGGGTCACCACCGGCGACCTCGGGGTGCTCGGCGACGACGGGCTGCGGCTGACCGGCCGCAGCGACCTGATCATCAACATCGGCGGCAACAAGGTCTCCCCCGCCGAGGTGGAGAGCGTTCTGCGCGGTGCGCCGGGCGTGAGCGACTGCGCCGTGGTGGGGCGGACGGGGCCCGCGGGCGAGAGCCAGGTGTGGGCCTTCGTCGAGGCCGGCGCCGACGAGTTCGACGCCGCGGCGCTGCGCCGCAGGGCCCGGGAGCTGCTGATGGCGGTGAAGGTGCCTTCGGTGATCCGACGGGTCGACAAGCTGCCCCGGACGGGCAGCGGAAAGATCCGCAGGGGCCTGCTCATGGAGGCCGACGCCTGAGGTCGTTTCCCCCTCATGCGCGTGCAGGCGCGCAGACGTACGCGCACACGTGCTTGCAGACAACGAAGAGAGGAACCAACAACGTGACCGACGCCACGACCCCCCAGAAGACCGACCGCGACCTCGTCCTGGATCTCATCACGACGGTGCTCGCCGAACGGCCCCATCTGCCCGACCGGCTCGACGAGTCGACCACGCTCGACGAGATCGGAATGGACTCGCTGGACCTCATCGTGGTGCTCTCCCGCTTCGAGGAGCGGTGGGGCGTGCCCTACAGCGACGAGGAGACCGACTGGACGGTCTTCAAGAACCTCGGGCACCTGGCCGACAGTCTGGTGGCCCGCGCCCGGGCCGCGGGCCGCGAGATCCAGTGACCGGCGCGAGCGCCCCGCGGTTCGACCAGGCGGGGGCACTGGGCTGGCGCGACCGCGCCCTGGACGGCCTGAACTGCGTGCTGCGCTGCGTCGAAGCGGTCCTGCGGTACCGGGGCCTCGACCCGCTCGC
Source organism: Streptomyces sp. NPDC093510 (assembly GCF_040683555.1). Taxonomy (NCBI): domain Bacteria; kingdom Bacillati; phylum Actinomycetota; class Actinomycetes; order Kitasatosporales; family Streptomycetaceae; genus Streptomyces; species Streptomyces sp. NPDC093510. Next base: position 16,949 of record NZ_JBFBEE010000030.1, on the reverse strand, counting down.
GGTCGCCCGTGCGCTGAACGGCCCGCTCGATCCGGTGGGCCGGGACCTGGCCAAGGACTTCGACGGCTGCCGCGTGGACTACCGCACCGCCTTCGACGACGGCACCCGCAACGTGCCGTTCGTCCTGGAGCGGCTCGGCGCGGGCGAGCCGGTGATGGTGCTGCCCGACCGGTTCCACCTGCCCGGCGACGTGTACGAGGGCCGCTACCACTTCCACGACCACGCGGTCCTCGCGTCGCGGTGGTCACCGGACGACGGCGTCATGACCGTGCTGGACACCGACGCCGACCCGGACGACGGGTTCCGCCGTCACTGGACGCTGACTCCCGGGCTGCGGGCCCTGTTCACCTGGGTCGGCACGGTGACGGTGACCGACGCACCCGACACGAGCGACCCCGAGGAGTACTTCGCCGCGCGCCTCGACCGCGACACCGCGCTGCTCTCGGTCGGCGCGCGCGCCCTCGGCGAACTCCTCGACGAGCTCACCGAGGCCGGCCTCGGCCTGCGGACTGCCAGGGCCCTGCACGTGCTGGTGCTCGGCGACATCCAGCCCCAGCTGTTCGTCTACGGGAACGCGCTCGCCGTCCCGCCCGCCGACGGCGGGACGCTCACGCTGCCCCCTCAGATGGCGGCGGTACGGACCGCGGCGCTCGGCGCCCGGGTCTGCGCCAAACGGCTCGGCATCGCCCTGATCGCGGCGCACGAACAGGCGGACCCCCTGGCCGCGTACCCGCGCGTCATGGAGCTTGCCCGTCCGCTGCGCGCGGCGCTCGACCGGCTGCGGGAGGCGCTCGTCGCCGCGGGCGGCCGGGAGGGTCCCGCGGACCCGGACGCGACCGCCCGGCTGCGCAAGCGGTTCGCGCACATCGAGACGACCTGCTTCCCGCTGCCCGAGGACGCGACCGCATGAGCGTGCGGGCCGCGCTGGTGACCGGGGGCTCGGGCCCGCTCGGCCGGTCCTTCGCGCACGAACTGGCCCAGCATGGTTACGCGGTGGGGGTGCACGCCCACCGGAACGAGGAAGCGGCACAGGACGTGGTCGGCGAGCTACGGGCGGCGGGCGCGGCCGCGACGGCGGTGACGGCCGACCTGTCACGGCCCGGCAGCGGCCGGCGGGTCGTGGAGCGCGTCGTCGAGGAGTTCGGCCGGCTCGACGCCCTCGTGGTCAACGCCGGGGTCCACCGGGACCGGCTGCTGCTCGCCGTGTCCGAGGACGAGTGGGAGGAGCAGCTCGCCGTCAATCTGACGGGGGCGTTCCGGTGCGTGCAGGCAGGGGTGCGGGAGATGACGCGGCACGGGGGCGGCCGGATCGTTCTCGTGTCGTCGGTGGCGGGGCTGCGCGGGCAGCCGGGCCAGGCGGCCTACGCGGCCTCCAAGTCCGGTCTGCACGGGCTGACCTGGACGACCGCCAAGGAGTACGGGCGGTACGGCATCACCTGCAACTGCGTGGCGCCCGGCCTGGTCGCCGACACCCCCGCTCACGACGGCATGCCCGAGCGGGCCCGACAGGACGTGGTGGCCAGGACGCCACTCGGCCGGGCGGGCCGCGCGGAGGAGATCGCCTCGGTCGTGGCCTTCCTGTGCTCCCCCGCGGCGTCCTACGTCTCCGGGCAGGTGATCGCGGTGGACGGCGGGATGACGGCCTGACAGTCACCTGACAGCGAGGACGAGCACGACCCGAACGAGCAGGAGGACGTGTGACCGAGCGAGTGTTGTTCTTCCCCTGGGGCTGGGGCGGTGGTGCCGCCTACACCGGCCGCTGCCTCGTCCTGGCCGCGGCGCTGGCCGAGGCGGGCGACGAGGTGGCGTTCGCGGACTGCGGCATCAACGCCATGGTCCGCGAGGCCGGGTTCCCGGTCCTCGCGTCGGAGCCCGAGGCGCCGAGCCCGCCTGACCGGCACCCGATGCCGCCGTTCCTGCCCTTCGCCGACGTGGAGCGCGTGTTCGCCGTGGCGGCGACGTACCACCGGATCGAGCGTGTCCGGCAGCGGATCGCGGCGGACACCCGGCTGATCGAGGAGTACCGGCCGACACTCGTCGTCATCGACATGTGTCCGACCGCGGCCCTCGCCGCGCGGGCCAAGGGCATCCCGGTGGTCTCCCTCGCCGACGCGGACTTCGTCACGCCGCGCGACAACGGCTGGATGCCGTGGTCGACGGTGGCGCCGCGCGACCTGCTGCCGCACCCGTCGAGCCTGCCCGTCTGGGACGAGGTCTCGCGCGAGCTGGGCCTCGGCCCGGTGGCGCGGGCGGAGCACCTGCTGTGGGGCGACGTCACCCTGGTGTCCAGCCTCCCCGGCCTCGAACCCCTCGACGGCCCGCCGCACCGCGGCCGGCTGCACTACGTGGGGCCGATGTACTGGAATCCGGTGAAGCCCGTCGACGGCCCCCCGCCACCGCTCACCGACCGGCCCCGCGTGTACGTGACCATCGGCAGCGGCGGCACGGTGGGCCGGCAGGCCCTGCAGAACGTCCTCGACGCCTGCGCCGACGAGCCGTGGAGCGTGTACGTCTCCAGCGGCTTCGCGTTCGAGGGCGGCCTGAAGGTGCCGGACAACGTGGTGGTGGCGGGCTTCACCGGCCTGGACACGCCGTTGGAGTGGGCCGACGTGGTGGTGAGCCACGGGGGTTCGGCGACGGTTCTCGCCACGCTGCGGCACGGCAAGCCGTCGGTCGTCATGCCGTTCATGTCCGAACAGGAGATGAACGGGCGGCAGTTGGTCGAGGACACCGGAGCCGGGGTGCTGCTGCGGACCAGTGAGACCACCCCGCGCGGACGGCTGAACTTCCGTGACCGGTACTCCGGCCCGTCCGACCAGCCGTGCGTGCGCGTCGACGACATCCGGCGCGGCGTCGCCGAAGTCCTCGGCGGCGCGGGGTTCACCGAGCGCGCCGCACAGTGGGGCGAGCGGCTGCGCGCCTGCCAGGAGTCGACCGACCTGGCCGCCCTGGCCCGGTCCGCGGCCAGCGCCCCCGCGGAGGTGGGCCGATGACCGCCGGGTTGCGCGTCGGCCTCGTGGGCTGCGGCCAGATCGGCGCGATGTACGCCCACCACCTTCAGGCGCTGGGCCCGCACCGGCTGGTCTGTGTGGACGCGGACCCGGCCCGCGCCGAGAAGGTCGCGCTGGACGTGCCTTCGGCGACCGTCGCGGACAGTGTCGGCGAGCTGGTCTCCCGGGGCTGCGACGCGGCGCTGGTGACGGCGGGCACCACGGCCCATCCCCGCCTCGTCGAGGAGCTGGTCGAGGCCGGTGTGCCGACGCTGTGCGAGAAGCCGCTGGCCGTCGACCTCGACCGCACCGAGCGACTGGGCCTGCTCGCCGAGCGGCGCGGTGTCCCGCTGTGGGTGGGTTTCCAGCGGCACTTCGACCCGGGCTTCGCCGACCTGCGGGCCCGCACGGTCGGGCGGGAGCTGGGCCGCGTACAGCTGCTCAGGCTGGTCTCGCACGACATGGAGCCGCCCCCGGTGGCCCGGCTGCGGCAGAGCGGCTCGGTCTTCACCGACCTCATGCTGCACGACTTCGACCTGGTGCAGTGGCTCACCGGCCGCAGGATCGTCCAGGTCGCGGCGGACGGCGCCGCGCTGTCCTGCCCGGAGCTCGCCGACATCGGCGACTTCGACACGGTCACCGCGATGGTGCGGCTCGACGACGACACCCTGGCCGTCCTCTCCGCGGGCCGGTGGCAGCCGCTCGGCTACGACGTGCGCGCCGAAGTCCTCGGTGACCGGGGCAACTTGGAGGTGGGCGCGGCCGGGCCCGAGCGGACGGCGCCGCCCGGGTCCGGCGGCGCGCCGCACTTCCGCGGGTACTGGGACCGGTTCGCGGTCGCCTACCGCGCGCAGGTGCGGTCGTTCCTCGCGATGGCGGCGGGCGGGCCCGCCGATCCGGCCGCGGGCACCTGGCGCGACTCGCACGACGCGCTGCGCTGCGCGCTGGCCGCCGAACGCTCCGCCACGACGGGATCCGTCCCGGTGGCGCCCTGACCGGTGCGGGGCGGGTCTCCCCCGGCCCCGTCCCGCACCTCCCCCCAACCCCGATTCCGCGAAGGGAAAACGATGGGCAAGATACGTGTGGCCATTGCCGGCGTCGGCAACTGCGCCGCCTCACTCGTACAAGGCGTCCAGTACTACGCCGAGGCCGACCCGGCGAGCCGGGTACCCGGGCTCATGCACGTCGACTTCGGCGGCTACCACGTGCGTGACCTGGAGTTCGTCGCCGCCTTCGACGTGGACGCCAAGAAGGTCGGCCAGGACCTCGCGTCCGCCGTCTTCCGGTCGGAGAACAACACCATCAAGATCTGCGACGTGCCGCCGACCGGCGTCACGGTGCGACGCGGCCCCACGCTGGACGGCCTCGGCCGCTACTACCGCGAGACCATCACGGAGTCGGACACGGAGCCGGTCGACGTCGTCGCCGCGCTCCGCGAGACCGGGGCCGACGTGCTGATCTCCTATCTGCCCGTCGGCAGCGAGGACGCGGACCGCTTCTACGCACAGTGCGCGATCGACGCCGGTGTCGCCTTCGTCAACGCGCTCCCCGTGTTCATCGCGTCGGACCCGCTGTGGGCCGCGAAGTTCGCCGAGGCGGGCGTGCCGATCATCGGCGACGACATCAAGTCGCAGGTGGGCGCCACCATCACGCACCGGGTGCTGACCCGGCTCTTCGAGGACCGCGGAGTGCGGCTCGACCGGACGATGCAGCTCAACGTCGGCGGCAACATGGACTTCCGCAACATGCTCGAACGTGAGCGTCTGGAGTCGAAGAAGACGTCGAAGACCCAGTCGGTGACGTCACAGATCGACCGCGCCATGAGCCGCGACTCCGTGCACATCGGCCCGTCGGACCACGTGCCGTGGCTGGACGACCGCAAGTGGGCCTATGTGCGCCTGGAGGGGCGGGCGTTCGGCGACGTACCGCTGTCCCTGGAGTACAAGCTGGAGGTGTGGGACTCGCCGAACTCGGCGGGTGTCATCATCGATGCCGTGCGGGCCGCGAAGATCGCGCTCGACCGCGGGATCGGCGGCCCGCTCCTTGCGCCGTCGGCGTACTTCATGAAGTCGCCGCCCGAGCAGTACCGCGACTCGGACGCCTTCGACGCGGTCGAGGCGTTCATCGCCGGCCCGCCGTCGGTGTAGGAAGCCCGCGGAGGCAGCTCGAGGCAGCCCGCAGAGACAGCCGCAGGGGAAGCTCGTAGAGGGAGAAGAGGGCACCGTCATGTCCGGTTCCGCCACCCTGGCGGCCGAGTCCGTCCGCCTGCGAGACTTCCGCCTGCTGTGGATCGGCAGCAGCATCAGCCAGCTGTGCGGTATGGCCACGGTGGTCGCCTTCCCGCTGCTCGCCGCCCAGGCCCTCGGCGCGTCCGTCGGCGAGGTCGGCCTCATCACCGCGGCCGGCTATCTGCCCTGGCTCATCATCACCCTGCCCGCGGGCGTCTACAGCTCACGGCTGCCGCCGCGCACCGTGCTGCTGCTCACCGACCTCAGCCGCGCCGCGATCGTGACCATGGTGCCGGTGCTCTCCGCCACGGGCCATCTGGCCCTGTGGCACCTCTACTTGTCCAATGTCCTGGTCAGCTGCGCGACGGTGTTCTACGAGATCGTGTATCTGTCCATGCCGCCCCGGCTGCTGCCCAAGGACAAGCTCGTCTACGGCAACGTCCGTCTGCAGATGGCGCGTGCGATGTCGCTCGCCTTCGGCCCGACGCTGGCGGGTTTCACCGTGCAGCTCCTCGGCGCCGAGCACGCGCCGCTGCTCAACACGGCGGGCTTCCTGGTGTCCTCGTCCTGCAATCTGCTGATGCGGGACCGGATCGAGCCGTCCACCGCGGGGGCCCGCGCCAAGGGCATGTGGGCCGAACTCGCCGAAGCCGCCCGGTTCATCACCCGAAGACGGGTCATCCTGGCGTCGATCGCGGGCTCGGCCGTCGGGAACTGCTGCTTCGCCGCGTACGAGGCACTCGTCGTCATCTTCCTCGCCCACGACGTCGGGGTCGCCCCCGGCACGCTGGGCATGCTGCTCGGGTCCGTCGGCATCGGCGGACTGATCGGGGCGTTCGGCGCGGGCCGCGTCAGCCGCCGCCTCGGCACGGCGCGGGCCGTCTGGCTGCCGGCCGCCACCATGGCGCCGGCGGGCCTGCTCCTGCCGCTGACCCAGCCGGGCTCCGGCCTCTTCCTGTTCCTGAGCGGCGCCCTGCTCTTCCACGCCGGCTACGCCGTGTTCACGGTCGGCCAGGCCACGCTCGTACAACTCCTGACGCCACCCGAACTCCTGCAACGGACGGTCGCCTGCGTCCGGTTCATCAGCCGAGGAATGCTCTTCGTCGGCGGACTGGTCGGCGGTGGCCTGGGAACCCTGTTCGGCCCGCGGGTCGGGCTGGCCGTCGTGATGCTTCTCTGGCTCAGCGCCCCGCTCATCGCCGCGTCCTCGCGACTGCGGCAGTGGCGGGACATCCCCACTTTGGAGTGACTACATGACTGAGACGATCGACATCGTCATGACGACCATCGGTTCCGGGTCGTTCCTCAAGCACTTCACCGACACCCTCGCCGAGGACGGTGCCCGGCTCGTCGTCATCCCCGACAGGAAGACGCCCGCCGCGTTCTACGAGGCGTGCGAGCAGGCACGCGGCCGGGGCGCCCGGATCGTCTCCCCCGACGTGGCGGAGCAGGACCGGTTCCTCGCGAAGCTCGGCGTGCCCGACCTGATCCCCTACGACTCCGACAACCGCCGCAACATCGGCTACCTGTTGTCGTACCTGAACGGCAGCTCCTTCGCCGTCTCCATGGACGACGACAACCTGCCGATCGACAGCCCGTTCCTCGACGAGCACCGCGTCGTCCTGCGAGGGCCCGTGCGGCAGCGCACCGTCTCCGCCGACAACGGCTGGTTCAACGCGTGCGACCTGCTGACCGTCAGCCCCTGCCGCGTCTTCCCGCGCGGCTTCCCCTACGGCCCCCGGGAGGCCGCCACTCGGCTCACCCACGCCGAGGAGGTGGCCGACGTGCGCGTCAACGCCGGGCTGTGGCTCGACGACCCCGACGTGGACGCGGTGACCCGCCTCGCGGTCCGGCCCAGGGTCACCGCCTACAACGGCGAGGCCGCCGTGCTGGCCAAGGACACCTGGTGCCCGGTCAATTCGCAGAACACCGCGGTGCACCACGACGCCCTGCCCGCGTACTACTTCCTGCGCATGGGCCAGCCCATCGGCGGCGCGGCGGTCGAGCGCTTCGGTGACATCTTCAGCGGGTACTTCGTCGCCGCCTGCGCCAAGCACCTGGGGCACGCGGTGCGGTTCGGCGGGCCGATGGTCAACCACGAGCGCAACGAGCACGACCTGCTCGACGACCTCGCCATCGAACTGCCCGCGATCCGCTTCATGGACGAACTCCTCGACTGGCTGCGGGAGTTCGGCCCGGAGGGCAGCGACTACATCGAGGCGTACGAATCACTCAGCCACGGCCTCCAGGACTTCGCCGAGCAGGCCCGGGGCCCCGCCTGGACGCAGGAGGCGCGGGCGTTCGTGCACCGCAGCGCCCACCTCATGCGCACCTGGCTGACCGCGGTCCGCCGCATCCACGGCGGCTGACGAGAGCGCCCGACGCCGGCGGTCTGCAATGAGGGCGCGCAACGGGGCCGAAAAGGTATGGGTCCGGCGCGGGACGTCTCGTCGCCCGCGCCGGACCCGTACCGGCGTCTGCTTCAGCCCTTCAGCCCTATCAGCCCTATCAGCCCTATCAGCCCTTCGCCAGGATGGCGTCGACCGTCTCGTCCAGCGTCAGCTGCGAGCTGTCGAACCACTCGCCCTCGCCCGCGAGTTCGCCCCGCATCGCCTCGTCGAGGAACGACCAGTCGTCCGCGAGGACCTTGTCCCGGTCGGTGAGCCGCCGGGTGACGACGTCCATCGACGGGGCGAGCACGATCAGACGCAGCGGAAGGTCCTTCAGGTGCTCCCGGTAGAACTCCAGGTGCGCGCGCCGCACGACGACGTCGTCGATGACCGGCACGACGCCCGCGGCGTGGAAGCTGCGCGCAAGGACCGCCGCGTTGCGTGCCCGCAGGAGCAGCTGGCGGTCCGCCTCCAGGTCCTCCTCCGGCTTGGGCAGGTGGTTCCCCGACACGATCAGATCCTGGAGGTGGTCGCCCTCGATGTGCGCGCCGAGGGGGAACCGGCGGGCCAGAGCGTCCGACACGGAACTCTTCCCGGACCCCGGAATGCCGACGACGAGGAATACGTGCGGGGCCGGTTCGGTATCGACGACCTGGCCCTGGAACGAGGTTTCCGGCATGCTTCTTCTACTCCTTTATTCGCCTTGTCGAACGGCGGTCCGATAGGGCCGACGCGGGGATCGTAGCAACTACCAACTACCTGTCCGACCCCATTTACGGATACAGGAAGTGCCTATGCCATTCACCGACTCATTGTCCTCTCCTCCGCCTTGGTCACTGATGTTTTCAGCCACCGAGCACGCGGGGTTGGTGGCCGCCGCCAAATCGGCCGCCGAATTGCTGGCCGACGGTGCCGGGCCCGAATCGGTGGCGCCCGCGCGGCTTCCCGCGGGCGTGCCCGGCGAGGAACGTCTCGCCGTCACCGCCGCGGACCCGGCGGGCCTGGTCGAGGGACTGACCTCCTTCGCCGAGGACATACCGAGCCCGCGGTGGACGTCGGGGCGCGCCGACGGCGGCGCGGCGCGCGCCGCCTGGTGCTTCGGCGGTCACGGCAGCCAGTGGCCGGGCATGGGGCGGGAGTTGCTCGACCGGGTGCCCGTCGCGGCCCGGGTCCTTGCCGAACTCGATCCACTGCTGCCCGGCGGTGTCGTCGAACCGCTGCGGAACGCGGCCGTCGGGGAGGCGGGCGGGCCGGACACGACACAGCCCCTGATCTTCGCCGTGCAGGTCGCGACCGCGCACTGGCTCCTGTCGCTGGGGCTGCGGCCGGAGGCGGTGGTGGGGCACAGCCTCGGCGAGGTCGCCGCCGCCCATGTGTCGGGCGCCCTGACGCTGGCCGAAGCGGCCCGGGTGGTCGCCGTGCGTTCCGGTCTCCTCGCCCGGGCGGCGGGCGGCGGGATGATGGCCACGGTCGGTCTCGACCGGCACACCGTCGCGCGGCGCTGCGCCGAGATCCCCGGGACGGTGGTCGTCGCCGCGCACAGCGCGCCCAGGGAGACGGTGGTCACCGGGGAGAGCGAGGCGACGCGGGCGCTGGTGGAGAAGCTGGAGGCCGAGGGCGCGCGGTGCCGGCTGATCAGGATCAACGCCGCGTCGCACAGCCCGTTCGTCGACAGCGTGCTGCCCCGGATGCGCGCCGAGCTGGCCGGGCTCGCCCCCGTCGCGCCCCACACACCGTGGATCTCGACGGTCGACGCGGTGCCGGACCCTGACGACACGGCCACCGCGGCCTACTGGACGCGCAACCTCCGTCAGCCCGTCCGGTACACCCAGGCGGTGTCCGCGCTGGCCCGCCGCGGCATCCGGACGTTCGTGGAGATCGGCCCGCACCCGGTCCTGATCCGGCCGATCCGGGAGACGCTGCGGGCCGAGCACGTGGCCGATCCGCTCGTCGTCGCCTCCGGGCTGCGCAACACCTCCGAGCCGTTGACGCTCCAGCGCCTACTGGGCGCCCTGCACTGCCGGGGCCTCGACCTTCCCGACACACCCCACGAGCCCGTGACCGCTCCCGCGACCGGGGCCGTGCACGCCGCGCCCCACGACCGAGGATGAGAGGCGACCATGTCCGCATCTCCACCCGCCCTCGACCGCTCGGCGACCGTGCTCGTGGCCGGCTCGTCCGGTCTCGTGGGCTCGGCGGTGATCCGCCGTCTCGAAGCCCGGGGCTTCACCTCCGTCGTGGGTGCCCGCTCCACGGACGTCGACCTGACCGACGCGCGGGCCGCCCTCGACTACGTCGCCTCGGTGCGGCCCGCCGTGGTCGTCGACGCGGCCGCACGGGTCGGCGGCATCGCCGCCAACGACGCGGAGCCTGTGGAGTTCCTCAACGACAACCTCAGAATCCAGACGAACCTGTTCGCCGCGGCGCACGCGGCGGACGTGGACCGGCTCCTCTTCCTCGGCTCCTCGTGCATCTATCCGAAGCACGCCCCGCAGCCGATCCCGGAGTCCGCGCTGCTCACCGGGCCGTTGGAGGAGACCAACGACGCCTACGCCATCGCGAAGATCGCCGGCGTGACCGCGGTGCGCTCCTACCGCAGGCAGTACGGGCGTCGCTGGATCTGCGCGATGCCGACCAACGTCTACGGCCCCGGTGACACCTTCCACCCGGCCCGCTCGCACGTGCTGCCCGCGCTGCTCCAGCGGTTCCACGAGGCCCGCGTGTCCGGCGCCGAGGAGGTCGTCGTCTGGGGCACCGGCACGCCGCGGCGGGAGTTCATCCACGTCGACGACCTGGCGGCGGCCTGTCTGCACCTGCTGGACCACTACGACGACCCGACTCCGGTCAACGTCGGTGTGGGCGAGGACCTGTCGATCGCCGAGCTGGCCGGGCTCGTGGCCGAGACGGTCGGCTTCACGGGCCGGATCGCGTGGGACACGACCAGGCCGGACGGGACGCCCCGCAAGCTGCTCGACGTCTCCCGGCTGCGCGGCACGGGGTGGCGGCCCGCGATCGGACTGCCGCAGGGACTGCGGGACACCCATCGCTGGTACGTGGAGAACGTCGCCCCCGCACCGAGCTGACCGCACCGGCAGGTTCCTCGGCTCGCCCCTACGGGACAACGCGCCGCGCGAACCTGCCGTGGTCCATGACGACACCGCGGTGGGAGCGGACTTCGAAGAGCGCCGTCCCGCCGCGGTCCCAGATGTGCACGGTGAGGTCCTGTCCGGGCAGCACCGGCGAGGTGAAGGAGGCGGACATCGTCCCGAACCTGCCGGGGTCGCCGTCGCAGAGCGCGTGCAGCAGGGCCCTGCCCGCGTATCCGAACGTGCAGAGGCCGTGCAGCAGCGGACGGCGGAAGCCGACCCGGGCGGCGACCGCGGGGTCGGAGTGCAGCGGGTTGCGGTCGCCGCTCAGCCGGTAGAGGAGGGCCTGGTTCGCGGCCGTGCGGTAGCCGACGACGTGGTCGGGCTCCCCCGCCGGGCGCTCCCACTTCTGCCCACCCTCGCTCTCCACGACGTCCCCCGCGGCGTTCCGCGCGGCCGCCTCGCCGCCGAAGCCTCCCTCGCGCCTGATGGTCAGTCCGGTGCGCAACTCGGCGAGCGGCCGCCCGGAGTGCGCGTCCACGCAGGAGGATTCGATGACCGCGAGAGCGCCGCGGCCCCGGTCGAGGAGCGCGGTCAGCCGGGAGGTGGTGGTCGCCGCGCCCTCGGCGGGCAGCGGTCCGTGCAGGGTCACGGACTGCTCGGTGTGCAGCAGCTGGGACACGTCGAAGTCGCCGAAGGCCGGCTCGGCCTCGCGGGAGACGAGAGTGGCGGCGAAGGTCGGCAGGACGGCGGGTGCCGCTCCCCCGGAATTCTCCGTGGTGAACCGCAGCTCACGCGTGGGATCCTCGGCTCCGGCTCCGACACCGAGCGCGTAGAGAGCGGTATCCCGGAAGGTCCAATTCCGCGTTCCGGACCCCCATGTCTTTCCAACCATTTCGTGGTAAAGCGCCATTTTCAGAACTCACTGACCCCGGCGTCCACGGCCATGGCGTGCGCGGTGATGTGACGGGACGCGTCCGACACCAGGAACAGCACGGAGTCGGCCACGTCCTGGGCCGAGATGCCCGGCACGGGCAGCATGTTGACCAGCATGCCGCGCAGCCGCGGGTCGGCCATGCTCGCCTTGGCGACCTGGGCCAGCATGGGCTTGCCGCCCATCGTGGTGTCGACACCGGTCGGGTGCACGCTGTTCACACGTATGCCGAACCGCGCGAGCTCGGCGGCGAAGGCCTTCGCCATCCCGCGCACGGCGAACTTGCTGGTGGTGTACGGGATCATGAAGGGCTGCACCTTCAGGCCCGCCGACGAGCTCATCAGCACGATGGAGCCGCCGCCCGCCTCCACCAGGTGCGGCGCGGTCGCCATCACGGTGTTCCAGGTGCCGCGCACGTTGATGTCCATCGTGTCGCGGAAGATGTCCTCGGTGACCTCGTCCCAGGCGCAGGGGATGCAGATGCCCGCGTTGGCGACGACGGCGTCGAGCCGCCCGAGGGTCTTCACGGCTTGTTCCACCGCGTCCCGCAGGACATCGAGTTCGCGGACGTCGGCCACCACGGGGACGGCCCGCTGCCCGGTCTCCTCCACCAGGGCCACCGTCTCGTCCAGGTCGGTCCGCTCCGGCGACGCGTAGGCGACGCCGGGCAGGGTTCCGCACAGGTCGACGGCGATGACGTCAGCGCCCTCGCGCGCCATCCGCAGGACGTGCTCGCGCCCCTGTCCGCGCGCCGCGCCGGTCACCAGAACGGCCTTTCCCTGCATCAGTCCACTCACCGCGTGCGTCCTTTCCCGATACATTCACAACATTCACAGCCGCGTCCGCCATTGCCGTATTGCAGGAACCGGAATTCGACGCGCTCCACGGTAGCGAAAGGTCTTTCGTTGTCCACCTTTCGGGAGTCGGACAGACATTTGTCATGACGGGAACAGCCGATAGAATCGGTGTGTCGACACGGCCACCGTGGCCCCTGGTGCCCCGTCGGGCACCGCATTGCACCGATTCTCTTTTTCTCTCGCCACGGAAGCGCCATCGGGCGAGTTCTCATTCACCGTCATGCCGCTGCACGAGGGGGATCGTTGACCGGACAAGCGCCCGTGGCCCACCGGTCCGGCACCGCGCGCCCGTCGCCGCTGCCGGACCGCCTCAAGTCCGCGCTGGACGACGCGCTCCGCCGGCCCGCCGCCCAGCAGCCGCCGTGGCGCGACGCCGCGGCCGTACGCAGGGTGCGGGCGGTCCTCGAAGGCGTGGCACCGGTGGTGCGCGTCGAGGAGGTCGACCGGCTGCGGGCACGGCTCGCGGCGGTGGCGGGCGGTGCGGCCTTCCTCCTTCAGGGCGGCGACTGCGCCGAGACCTTCGCCGCCACGACCGAGCGGCACATCGAGGGCACCGTCGGCACGCTCTCCCACATGGCCGCGACGCTGACGTCGGCGGGACGGCTGCCGGTGGTGACGCTGGGCCGGCTGGCCGGGCAGTACGCCAAACCCCGCTCGGCCGCCGTGGACGCGCAGGGCCTGCCGAGCTACCGGGGCGACATCGTCAACGCGCCGGAAGCGACCGCCGAGGCCCGCACCCCCGACCCCGGCCGGATGCTCCGCGCCTACGTCAACTCCAGTGCCACCATGGCGGCGGTGCGCGCCCTGGCCGCCACCGGGGCGCTCGACGCGGGCCAATCCGCCCCCGGCGGCGGGGAGTTGTCCACCGAGTTGTTCACCAGCCACGAAGCCCTGCTCCTGGAGTACGAGCGGGCCATGCTCCGGGCGGACGCCCGCACCCCGGACGAGCCGGCGCTCTACGACCTCTCGGCGCACTTCCTGTGGATCGGCGAGCGCACCCGGCAGCCGGACGGCGCGCACATCGCGTTCGCCGAGCTCCTGGCCAACCCGGTCGGACTGAAGCTGGGCCCGACGGCCACACCGGAGCAGGCCATCGAGTACGTCGAGCGGCTGGACCCGCACCACGAGCCGGGCAGGCTGACCCTCATCAGCAGGATGGGCAGCGACCGGGTGCGGGAGGTGCTGCCGCCCATCGTGGAGAAGGTCACCGCGTCCGGGCACACGGTGGTCTGGCAGTGCGACCCGATGCACGGCAACACCGTGCAGTCCGGCGCCTTCAAGACCCGGCACTTCGACCGCATCACCGACGAGGTGCGGGGGTTCTTCGCGGTGCACCGGGCGCTGGGCACCCACCCGGGCGGCCTGCACCTCGAACTCACCGGCGGCGACGTGACCGAGTGCCTCGGGGGTGCGCAGGGCATAGCGGGAGCCGACCTGCGCCACCGCTACGAGACGGCCTGCGACCCGCGCCTCAACGGCGCCCAGTCGCTGGAGCTCGCCGCAGTGGTCGCCGAGTTGCTGCGTCGGCCCAGGTAGCGGGACGCCGGGGCGATGCGACTGCAACGCCGGATGACCGGAATCGCTTCACATCGCGCACACAATCTGCACCGCGATCTTTACCCAACGGTTGATTACCGGACCAATTCCCAGTTCAGGGGCGCTTATTACTCAATCTTTGGCAGGATTTTGCTCTGACATCCCACCGTAATGCGATGGCAAAGTGGTGGACACGACGGCCGTCCAGGCTGTCCCGGGGCGACAGGAGCCCGCCGTCACCGGCGTGCCGTGCCGCCCCACCGTCACCATCGACCCGACCACACCGCGTCCCGGCACCGCCGGAGCGACGCAGGAGGCAGGCCACCATGAAGTCATTGATCGACAACGCCCGTTCGTTCGCCACGACCTATGTGGCGGACCCCCGCAACTCAGCGGCCTTCCAGGCCCTCGGGGCCGGGCAGTCACCAGAAGCCCTGTTCGTCACGTGCTCCGACTCACGCGTCGTGCCGACCCTGATCACCGGAGCGCGCCCGGGCGAACTCTTCGAACTCCGTACGGCGGGCAATGTCGTCCCGCCGTATCCCACGCAAGAACAAGAAGGACACGACGGGCACGACGGACATGACGGCCGCGCAGGCCACTACGGGCGCCCCATGAGCGAGGCGGCCACCATCGAGTACGCGGTGTGCGTGCTCGGCGTCCGCGACATCGTCGTCTGCGGACACTCCCACTGCGGCGCGGTGGGCGCGCTGGTGCGGCGCGAGGACCTGTCGGCCGTGCCCGCGGTGCGCGACTGGCTGGAGCACTCCGTCGCCCCCGACGACGCCCTGCGCTCCCTCGCACCCGCCTCGCCGGACGTGGCGGAAGCCGTGCAGACGCATGTGCTCGCGCAGGTGGAGACGTTGCGGGCCTACCCCTGCGTGCGGGAGCGGGTCGCCGACGGCTCGCTCACCCTGCACGCCTGGTACTACGAAGTCCACACGGGCACCGTCACCGCCCACCGGCCGTCGGACACCGGCCGGCCGTCGTTCAGCCCGCTGTGAGAGCCGCCGCACCCCTCTGACCGGCCCGCTCCCACGACAGGACCCTCACCCACATGTCCTCCCTTCCCTCTCCTTCCCCCCTCCGCTCGCCCTTCAGCGCCCTGCGCGAACCGGGCGTGCTGCGTCGGGACATCCTCGCCTCGCTCGTCGTCTTCCTCGTCGCCCTGCCCCTGTGCGTCGGCGTGGCGGTCGCCTCCGGGGTACCCGCCGAGCTCGGCCTGGTCACCGGCATCGTCGGCGGCATCGTCGTCGGCTTCCTGCCGGGCAGCGCCCTCCAGGTGAGCGGCCCCGCCGCCGGACTGACCGTGCTCGTCTTCGAGGCCGTGCGCGAATTCGGGCTCAGCATGCTCGGCGCCATCGTGCTCCTCACCGGAGCGCTCCAGATCGCCCTCGGCCTGCTGCGCTGCGGCCGGTGGTTCCGCGCGATATCGGTCTCCGTCGTCCAGGGCATGCTGGCGGGCATCGGCCTCGTGCTGATCTTCGGCCAGCTGTACACCATGGCCGGCGCCGAGCAGCCGCGCTCCGGCATCGACAAGATCACCGGCGTGCCCGGGCTGCTCGCCGACACCGTGCAGGACACCACGGCACTGACTGCCGCCGCCCTCGGCCTCGGCACCATCGCCGTCCTCGTGCTGTGGCCGAAGCTGCCCGCGGCGGCACGTGTGGTGCCCGCCCCGCTGGCCGCCGTCGCCCTCGCCACCGCCGTGACGGCCGGGCTCCGCCTCGACGTGGCGAACGTGTCCGTGCGCGGCATGGTCGACGCCATCCAGCCGCCGGGCCTCGGCGACCTGGCGGACCTGGGCGGCGTCGCGGTGCTCGGCACCGTTCTCGCCTTCACCCTGATCGCCTCCGCCGAGTCGCTGTTCAGCGCGGCGGCCGTGGACCGCATGCACGACGGTCCGCGTACGCAGTACGACAAGGAGCTTGTCGCCCAGGGCGTCGGCAACACGGTGTGCGGTGTGCTCGGCGCGCTGCCGATGACCGCGGTCATCGTCCGCAGCTCCGCCAACGTCCAGGCCGGCGCCCGCACCCCGCTCTCCCGCATCCTGCACGGCGTGTGGCTCCTGCTGTTCGCGGTGCTCCTGCCGGCCGCGCTCGGCATCATCCCCCTCGCCGCGCTCGCCGGTGTCCTGGTGCACGCGGGCTGCAAGCTGATCCCCTTCAAGGAGATCGTCCCGCTCGCCCGCGCCCACCGCGGCGAGGCGATCGTCCTCGCCGTCACGGCGATCGCCATCGTGGTGACCAACATGTTCGAGGGCGTGGTGCTCGGCCTGGTGCTCGCCGTCGCCAAGTCCGCCTGGGACACCTCCCATGTCCACCTGGACGTAAGGGAGTTGACCGACGGACGGATGGTGGTGACCCTCACCGGGAACGCCACGTTCCTGCGGCTCCCCCGCATCCTGGAGACGCTGGAGGCCATGCCGCAGGACCGGCCCATCGAGCTGGACCTCACGGCCGTCCGCCACCTGGACCACGCCTGCCGCACGACGCTGGAGAACTGGGCGCTGCGGCACAACGACAGCGGCACGGAAGCCGTACGGATGAAGACGCGGCCGGTGGCCGAGGCCGGGGCCTGACGCCCCCTCCCACCACCTTCCGCTCACCGTTTCCCCCTGCTCCGGGTGGCGGGCGCCAGTTGCCCGCCGCCCGGTGTCCCATCCCCTCGGTACAGAGTGCCGATCAACCATGGAGGTTTCACCGTGGAACAGCTCATCAAGCGCATGACGGAGGAGTCCGTGTGGCAGAAGTGGGTCGCCGCCAACTCCGCTCAGGGCGCCAAGGATGGCTGCATCAGCGCGACGCCGAAGAGCGGCTGCATCAGCGCCACCGGCAAGACCGGCTGCATCTCCTGAAGCGCTGACCCCTGTGGGGCGGGGGCCGCGGCGGCAGGTGCTGCCGCCGCGGCCCCCCCCCCCCCCCCCCC
>NZ_JBFBEE010000029.1:50626-113838 GCF_040683555.1 Streptomyces sp. NPDC093510 | reverse complement strand
CATGTCGGTCACTTGGCGGGGAAGGCCTCCTTCCTCTCGGTTGCCTTCGCTGGTTCCGGAGCGGCTTGCAGGCCGCACCCATTTCCCCGTAGTAGGAGTCGGCGGCCCCGGGTTCGTGCTTGGCGTCCTCGAATGCTTTGCGCAGTGCCCGGTATACCGGTGCCAGTTGCAGCGGCCCGACGTGGGCGGCGCCGGATGGGGCTGCTTGCCAGCCGGGGGCTGCGGCTGGCTGCCGCGCCCGCCAGTGGTGTTCTTCGACGAGGGTGCGCCGCCGGGTGAACCGTGCGGGGTGCCAGCAGCGCCGCCAGTGCACGGAGCGCGGGACCGTGTTGAAGAGGCAGGCGCCCTCCAGACGCAGTTGGTCCAGGTGCACGGTCCCGGTGAACAGGCACTCCGACAGGTCTACGTCGGCGAGGACCAGGTGGGCCGCGTCCACCCCGCGTAGCGAGGCGATGCGCACCGCGGCGTCGGACGTGCTGGTAAGGGGCTCTTCTGGCACCTGGTGGCCGTTGGGGAGTACAAACGGGTCGGGTTCCGCCCCGATGGTGAGCGGATATTCGAAGACCGCGTGGGTGAAGTCCACCGTGGCGTGGCGCAGACGTACCTCGGCCGTCGACGACCAGCGGGTCCGTCGGCACTCCAGGCGGCGCGCGGCAACCCAGAGGCTCACAGGCCCGCCGAACACCGCCCCGAATAAGCTGACCTGCCCGGCGCATACCAACGGCCCGAGACGTGACGCCCTTTCGAAGGTCACCGACTCAAACCCGACGTTGCGCTCGAAGGTCACCGACCCGAACCCGGCGTTGTTCTTGAAAGTCGCTGATCCGAAGTCGGCGTAGTCCTCGAAGGCGGCCGACGCGAAGTCGGCGTTGTCCTTGAAGGTCGCCGACGTGAACCTGGAGTCGCCCTTGAAGGTGGCCGATCCGAAGTCGGCGTAGTTCTCGAAGGCGGCCGACGCGAAGTCGGCGTAGTCCTTGAAGGCGGCCGACGCGAACACGGCGTAGCCGAGGCGTGGGTATCCGGTTGCGGGGTCACGGAGGGCATTGAGGAGGGCAGCGAGGAGGGGCCGGGTGAAGGGGGTGCCGCGGTGGTCGATGTCGGCACCGGGGGACAAACCCGCCAGGTAGGCATCGCGGTCAGAATTGGCCAGGTGGGCGAGGCACGCGGTGTGGCCAGAGACGAGGATGCCGGGGCAACCGACGGGATCGCTGGCGGGGTCCGCGCCGTGCTGGCAGTGCTGCCATGGAGGCGCAGGGGCTGGTTCGAGGCTTGGCTGGGACATACCCGAAGGACGATTGAGGGCGACCACCGGTTGCCGACCTCGCCTCATGGCCGCAGCCGCTTGGCTCTGCCGTCCGACAAATAGCGCAGGGTCGGAACACTGCCTCTTCACCAGTGGGCGGGGGTGGAGCCCGCGGAGTATTCGGTCTGGGTCACGGACCAGCAGCTGCGGCCGATCGAAGGGGTTGATCTGTCGGTCGTCCCGACGCATCGGCGCCTGGAAGGACCGCCGCCGACGAAGCCTTCCGGCTGGGTCGTGCGCCCCGATCCCCAACGCCGTGGCGGCATGCTCGTGCATGATGCCGCGTGTCGCCACGCCACAGGCGGAGGACGGGAGTTGGGCTCCCTTGGCGCCCTGGATGCACTGATGCGCCCCGGAACGAGTGCGTGCCACGACTGCGCTGCCGCCGAAATCCTGCTCCCTGCAATGGAATTGGGGCAGGGGTACGGTTAGCCGCCGCTCTGAGCGACGCGGAGCAGCTCCTCAGCCATGGGCACCAGGTCCTCTCGGCGTCTGAGCTGGGACATGACGAAGCCCCCGGAATCGCGAGGCGGATTCCGGGGGCCGTATCAGCGGCGTGTGTCTGCTAGCTCTCGGTGGAGCCGTCGCTGTCTGAGTCGTCCGTACGGCGTCGGCGGGAAACTATGAGTGCGCCGCCGCCGACGGCAAGGAGGAGACCGGCGCCGCCCATCAGCCACGGGGTGGCATCCGCGCCGGTGTGGGCGAGGGAACCGTCGGGCTCGGGGGTCGTCGTGCTCGATGCGGTCTCGTCGGGGGCCGGGGAGCCAGTCGGCTTCTCCTTCGTCTCCGGCGTGCCGTGGTCACCGGAGCTTCCGGACGTCGGCTTGTCCGAGGGCTTCTCCGTCGGCTTCTCGGTGGGCTTCTCGGTGGGCTTCTCCGAGGGGTCGGGGCTCGGCGGGGTGGTTTGGGTCTTGGTGTTGGTGACGGTCACGGTGGCCGGGGCGCCGGGCTTGGCCTTGAAGTCGCGCTGCCCCTTGTAGAGGTTGTATCCCGCGGGTGCCTTCGTCTCCCTGACCCAGAAGTTGGTGCCGGTGCGGTTGTCGACCGGGAGCTTGGCGGTGGCGGTGCCCTTGTCGCCGGTGGTGAGGGTGAGGAGGGTCTTGTTGCCGGTGCCGATGTTGACGGTGGCGCCGGGCAGGAGCTTGCCGCTCTTGTCGTCCTTGGCCTTGAGCAGGACGGAGGCGGGCTTGAACGGATCGATGATGGTGAGCGGGGCGTCGGTGCCGGGAGTGACAATGACGTCCTGGTCCTCGACGACGTCGTGCAGCGGGCTGCCGCTGGAGGTCTCCTTGAGCCGGTAGACGCCCGGTGCCAGGCCCTTGAAGGCCAGATGGCCCTCGGCGTCGGTCTTGCCGCTCCCGACTTCCTTGCCCGTGGAGTCGTAGAGGGCGAAGGACGCGCCGGCCAGGACGTCGCCGCCCGCGTCCTTCTTGAGGATCGCGACGCCTCCGCCCTCTGTGGCGTTGCGTGGGGCGGATGTGGTGGAGGCGGGCGGGGTCGGATCCGGGGTCTGAGCGGAGGCGGACGGGGCCCAGGCCAGGGATCCAGTCACGGTGGCGGCGACGGTGAGGACCGCAGTCGGCAGAAGGCGGGCGGATCGGGGGTGCAAGTAGGAACTCTCCCGGTAGAGGGCGGAATTGATGAGGCGAAGGGGTTGGTCAGCGGGTCCGGCTCGGGCCGGGGAGCCCAGGGGGCGCAGGGACTGGCGTGGAGACGGACATTTGCTGCGACGGGGTCGTTGCCGCGACGTACAGGAGGCGACGGGTGTGGAACGGGACGTCTCTCACCGCGCGGCTCACCGGCTCCGTGGAGACCAGCGACGCGGTAAAGGCGGCGGCCAGAGTGGTGGGCGTGCCCTAGGAGAAACGGGCGCGCCAATCGGGCTCGCTCGGGTATCCGCCCGAGGCCGACCAGGTGGGCGAATCGACATCGACGATGGCGTAGCGATGCCGTACGACGCTGAGGGAGTCTGGAGCGCGGAAGAACTGGGTGCCGTCGGTCTTGATCTCGTGGCTCCAGCCGCGGGTGAGGAGCTGCGTGTATGCCTCCTGCGGCGGGGTGTCGTCTTCTAACAGCCGGTCCTGGTCGCTATGGCGGTCTTCGAGGTAGAGGTCGACCAGTTCGTGGTGGAAGTCGTGCAGCAGCTCGACGGGGGTGGTGGCGTAGAAGGTGACCTGCCAGGCCGCGGGGCCGAACGGGGCGCGGTTGGCGGTGACCGTCCATTTCCCCAAATGCGGGCTGTCGGCGTCGGGGGCCAGGCTGGCGACCAGTCGCAGGCAGGGGCTGGTGGCAAGGGCTGCTCCGTCGTCAACTTGGTGCACGGGCCAGTCCTCGGGGAAGGGCCAGGCCATACCGAGGTCGATGGGCCCAGTGCCGGCCAGGTGCCGGGGCAAGACCTTCACATGCTGGTCGGGACTGAGGCTGCTGAAGGGGTCGGTTGACATAGGGCGGGTCCTCAGCGGCGGCGGGCGGGCAGGGCGGCACCGGCGACGGCCGGGGGGAGCGTGGTGGTGCTCCAGCGGGGGATGCTGCGCGTGCCGAGCGCGGGCGGTGGCGGCCTGCTGGACGTCGAGCGGAGTCGGCGCGGGAGGCTTCGGTGGCTCCACGGGGGTGAGCTGGGCGAGTTGGGCGAGCCGGGGAGCGAGGTTGTTCCTATAGCGGGCGACGGGGGTGGGGTCGATGAAGGCGGCGGCGGTGGCGGCGATGAGGTGCTTGGGGGTGCGCGCCGTGAAGATCGCCTCGGCGCGGGTCCCCCAGCCTTCGGGTCCGGCCCACAGCTCCACGGTTTCGCGGTCAGGATCGGTACCGACGACGTCGATGCTTGCTCCGGCCAGCCCGTCGGGGGCGATGATCTCTACCGTGCCGCGGGTCAGCGGGCGGCGTTGCCATCCGGCGTCGAGCAGAGGTTGTATCGCGTCGGTCCAGCGGTGCGAGGGATCGGCCAGGAAGCTGTCGGTGTCCGTGCTCCACTCGCGGGCGAGGGCGCTGGTGAGGCCGTGGACGATCTCGGGCGGGGTGTTCTGGTTGAAGGTGGCCGTCCAGGTGGCACGGGACACGGCGTCCTCGGCTGCGCTGATCCGCCACACGTCGTAGTCGTCGCCTGCCCAGCCGATCTTGATGCGGTGGTCGGGTGAGGTGACGACCGTCTGGAACGGGCTGTCGTCGAGGTGGTGGTGCGGCCAGTGTTTGACGGGGTCGAAGCTCGGATCGGCGTGGCCGGGCAGGCCGGCGAGGTAGCGCGGGGAGACGTAAACATCTCCCTCGATCGGGGTGGGGTCGGTCATAGGCGTATCCGTCGGGGTCAGGAGGGAAGTCAGCAGGTGGCCGTCGGTCACAGGGCCGACGCGGGGCCTCAATCGGCGCCGACCAGGGCTCGGGTCAGGCGGAGTTGTGCCTAAAAGAGGGCTCTCACTAGGCAAGGGCCGACGAGGAGGGCCACGACGGCCTGGGGCGTCGGGCCACCCCAGGCCGGCTGAGACCAGCGGGCGCGTGCCCGGCCGATCGATCGCACCGGTGCAGGCCACCGCGAGCGCGGGTTCCTGTTCAGCGAGCCGGGCTCGGCGGCGCGCGGGTTATGCCGGGGACGCGGAGGGCTGGGGTTCGACGGCGAGGGTCAGGTGGCCAAGGGCCTCTTCGGCGCGGGCCTGGGCGGTTTCGGCCGTGGGGCCGGTGGTGATCAGAAATCCGGCGCGGGCGCTGAACATGTCGCCGGCGGGCGGCAGGGTGACCGCGTCGCCAGCCGCGCGTTGGAAGGTGACGCGGTCCAGCCACGGTGTGCGGGCGGGAAGTCGGCGTCAAGGTGGCAGTGGGTCAGGGTGCCGGAGGTTTTCGGGTACAGCAGCCGGATCGCGGCGGCGCTGTGGGTGGTGCGGGTGAGGTCGGGGGCCTGGCCGCAGGCGGTGTCGGCGGCGGCGCGGGCCAAGTCTACGCCGGTGGTGAGCTGGACGAGGTGGCCGATCATGTCGCCGCCGATACGGGGTTGACCTCGATCAGGCGGGGGTGGCCGTCGACGAGGCGCATCTCAACGTGGCTCACGCCGTCAGTGATGCCGAGTGCCTTGATGGCCGCGGCGGCGACGGGCGCGACCTGGTCGAGCAGCGGATCGCCGGCATCGACGCTGTGGGCGATCTCCTCGAAGAACGGCGGGGCGCCGAGGGTCTTGCGGGTGACGGCTATGGCGGTGGTGTGACCTCGGTGGGTGACGCACTCGACGGAGACCTCGGGGCCGTCGAGGTACTCCTCCACCAGCACCTTGGTGCTCTCGATACCGTCGCGGGCCCCGGCGGTGGCGAACTGGAAGCCGCCGGGCAGTTCTTCGGCGCTGTTGACGCGGATGACGCCGATGCTGCCCGCGCGGGCAGCCGGCTTGAGCACGACGGGGTAGCCGATCGTCTCGGCGGCGAGCGCCGCCTCCAGCAGGGAGTGGGCGGTCATTGACGCGGCCGAGGGCACGCCGTGGTGGGCGTACAGGGTGCGGGCACTCGCTTTGTTGCGGGCGGCTTCCATGACCTCTGGGCTGTTCGTCGGCAGTCCCAGGCGCCGCGCCAGGCGTGCGGTTGGAACGAGATACCACTCGGTCCACGTCGCCACGCCGGTCAGCTCGTGCCGCTCGGCGAGGGCCTGGCCGGCGGTGGCCAGTGCCTGGGCGTCGTCGGGATCGGCGATCTCGAAGTCGGTGATGAACTCCCGCTCCCAGGTGGGTGCGGCGGGGGTGATCAGGACGACGTTGTACCGGGCGGCGACGGCTTCCAGGCAGTAGCCGCGGTACGCCTCGGCCTCCGGATCGGCGGTCGATATGACAAGGATGGCGGGCAAGGGCGGCTCTCCAAAGGCAAGCAGACGGGGGGCGGTTCAGGCGCGGCGGTCAAGGTTCAGGGGGCACGTCGGCGACGCAGTTCGAAGACGGAGGCCCACTCGGGGTGGTCCGCGATCAACTTCCGCGCATACAGGGCGCTGTAGTTGTTGTTGATCCCGCGCAGCCCCTGCGGCAGTCGCCAGCGCAGGTCCTCGAACAGGTCCTTGAGCCCGATGCGGGTGGCCCCGGAGGCGAGCCGTTCGTCCGTCAGCATCTCCAGGGCCCGGTAGACGTAGGGGTGCGCGGCGTCGAAGGCGAGGAACTGGTCGGTGATGGTGGGTCTGGATCCCGCGCGGGAGGAGGGCCGGGCGAGCGGTATGTCGGCCTGGGCGGCGTCAGCGGGCACGGGCATCGGGTAGATCTCCAGGGCGCGAAGGGCAGCAGGGCAGGGGGTCAGGCGAGACGGGCGTGAAGGCCCGGGAGAGTGCGCAGGCGCAGGAAGGCCAGGCACAGGCCGAGGGCCTGCACGGCGGCGCAGATGGTGATCACGTGGCCGAGCAGGGCGGGCGGCACCGTGGCGACCAGGACGCCCGCCAGCGGGAAGGGCAGCAGGAGCAGCAGGATCGTCAGCGAGAGGGTGGCGCCGAACACCTGCTGCGGGATGAGGTGGGAGCGCAGGGTGCGCAGGACCACCGTCATGCCGCCCTCTCCGGCCATGAGCACCGCGATCAGCACGAGGTACGCGGTGTAGGTGTGGGTGAGGGAGACGGCCAGGCACGCGCTTGCCGCGACGGTGGCGGAGAGCGCGCCGACAGGCCACAGGCCGAAGCGGTCGATCGCGCGGCGGCACACCGCGACGGTGATCAGGGAGGCGAGGGCGGCCACCGACCAGATCAGGCCCACGTCCGCGCTGGAGTGTCCGAACTGCTTCACCACGATCACGGGGGCCGCGGCCTGGAGCAGGCCGATGGCGAGGTTTGAGAGGGTCAGTCCGCAGACCAGCCAGCCGAGCGCGGGCAGGGAGCGCAAGGTTTTCCATCCGGTGCGCAGCCCCGCAAGGAGGGGCTGCGGCAGCTCGGTCTTGGTGGCGTGCTGCCGGGGGGCGAGCGCGCACGCCAGGAGCGAGAAGGCGGCGATCGTGGCCAGCATCCCGGCCGCCCCGGTGCGCTCTAGCAGGAGGCCGGCGATGGCGGGTCCGGCCAGGGTGCCGACCTGGTCGATGCCCAGCAGCACCGACTGGACGCGGTGGGCACGCTCGCCTGCCTCGCGGCTGGCGATGCCGCCTGCCGTCTCCGCGGCGATGTAGGAGAACTCGGTGAGCACGCCGGTCGAGGCGGCGAGCACCATGACCGTGACCGTGGTGGCCGGTCCGGCGTCCAGCTGTGGCAGGGCGAGGGCGGCGGCCAGGACCACGGTGGCTCGCAGTGCCGAGGCCAGTCGCAGAACGCGGGTGGTGCCGTGGCGGTCGACCATCGCTCCGGCGACGGCGAACGCGCCCAGGCGTGGCATCCACTCCAGCGCGAACGCCACGCCGGTCAGAGCTGCGGAGTGGGTGGTGGCGAGCACCAGCAGCGGGATGCCGTACGTCGTCATCGCGAAGGCGCCGGCGTCCATGCTGCGGGGCAGGTAGATGCCGCGCAGCAGGGTGGGGACCGGTCGGCGGGCATGCCGGGGTCCGACACTGGATCTCACGCAGCGGTCTCCATCTCGTCCGCCGTGCGGGCGGTGTGGAGGGCCATGTCGTGCTGGAGGCTCACGTTGGCCTGGAGCCAGGCGGTCAGGGCGGCCTGCGGGCCGTCGAGGGCCGAGGTGGCCTGCGGGCTGAGGACCGCTCCGCCGGGCAGCAGCAGTCCTCCGGAGGTGCCGACCCGGGCGACATCGCGGGCCAGAGCGGGATCCTGGCCGAGCAGGGGGAGGGTGTGCTGGACTCGGGTGACGAAGTCGCTGGTGGCAGCGGGGAACTGGTGGGTGCGGGCCCAGCGTGCGGCGGTGTCGTAGACATCGGCGAGGTCCTCGCCGCTGTCGGTGAGCCGGTAGCGGACTCGTTCGTGCTCGTCGCCGTACACGAGGCCGAAGTCGCGGGCCCGGTCGATGGCGTGGCCGAGCTGGTTGGCGGTCAGGTTGCCGAAGGCGGCCTGCAGGCTGCCGCGACGGCGGTTGATGGGGCCGTTGTCGGCGATTTCGCTGACAAGGCGGATCAGGGCCGGCAGGGCCAGCGCGCGGATGGCCTGGCGGTGGCCGAGGCCATCGGTGGAGTGTCTGGTCATCGGCGCTGGCCCCCTGCCTGGGGAAGAGCGATGGGGCGCACCGGTATCTGGTGCGAGAAGAGGTCGCCGGGCTTCCAGGCCGTGTGCGGCGTGGCCGGAGCCGAGGTGGACGGCGGCTGGGTGGTCAGGGCCGGGGTGGTCGTGGCGGGTGCGGGGGTGGTGGGTGCCGGTACGCGGGGCTGGGTGGTCAGCCACGGCCCGGACTGGGTCTGCGCCGCGGCCGGGGCCTGGCCCCACACGGGGTGGGTGTCGGCGAGCGGACGTCCGGCGGCCCAGGCGGCGAGGGCTCGGTAGACGGGGGCGAGCGCCTGCCCGTTGGAGGTCAGTTCGTAGGCGCGGCCGTCCTTGCGGACCAGTCCGTCCTCGACCAGTCGGTCCACCTGGGGGTAGATATTGCTGAGCCGGTAGCCGGGCATCGCCGCAGCGGCGAGCGCCTTGGCGCTGGTAGCGCCGCGGGCCTTGAGCACCCACAGGATCGCGGTGGCGTGACGGGGGCCGATCAGTGCGAGGGTGTCTTCGATGTTCTGCGCCGGCGCGACCTGGGTGAGCGGCTCCAGCCGCCCGGTGTCCTTGTTCTGCACCAGGGGCTTTTCCAGGTGCTCCTCGCCCCAGGCGGCGATCACCGTCAGGACGGGCATGAGGTCCGCGCCGCGGCCGGTCAGACCGTAGGTCACATGGCCCTGGGCGACCTCGGTGCGCTCGACCAGTCCGGCGTCGGCGAGGCGGCGCAGCTTGGGGTGGAGCGTGCCATCGTTGAGCCAGGACAGGCGCGGCTTGATCTCCGCATAGCGCAGGGGCTGCGCGGACAGCGTCATCAGGATCAGCACACTCCACAGCGGGGTGATCATCTCCAGCGACTCGGTGACGCGTTGCACGTCGACCTGGGGGGAGCGGGGCAGACCGGTGGTGGCCAAGGGGGTAACTCCTAGGGCGGGGCGGGCGAATCAGCGGGTATGAGTGGCGGCGGGCTCCACGGGCCTCGGCGGCACGGAGGCGGTGAGATCCACTGCCGTCGAAGGCGCGGGCGGCGCGGGGGTGCGGTGCAGGCTGGCCAGGACGGCGCTGACGGTCTTGGCGTGCGCGTCCCGGGTGGCGACGGATTCGGCGATCCGGCGGGCGCAGTCGAGCAGGTGGCCTGCCTCGAACTTGCCGATCTCCCGTTCCGGAGAGGCAAGTTCACGCAGACGCTGGAGCTGGAAGGTGATGTTGCGCTCGGCGAACTGCAGATCACTGTGGCTGCTCGTCAGGGCGGCGAGCATGGTGCCGGCCGGGTTCGTCTCGGCGTGGGCTTCGAGGGCGGCCATCGGCTGGCCGTACAGGTTCTCGATGCGTTCGGCGATGGTCTCGGACGTGGTGTGGGGCAATCGGGAGCTTTCACAGTCGGCGCTCCCGCGCCGCCCCGGCACGGGCAGGTGCCGGGGCGGGCGGGAGCGTGGTGGTGAGCTTGGGCCCGGCGAGCTGCACCGTCCGCTCGGAGCTATCTCCGGGCGGCGGCATGGTGCGCAGCAGCTCGCCGAGCGCCGTGGCGTATCCGTCGCGGGCGGACAGGGCCGCCTCCATCCACTGCGCGTCGAACCGCAGGTCATCGGCAAGCAGTTGGCCCATGTCGTGGTCGGCGGCGGTGGCGTCGTGGATGCGGTCGCGGACCCGGGCGACCTGTTCCTCGGCCACCGCCAGCCAGGAGCGCAGCTCCAGGGCGCGCAGCAGGGCGGCGGACGCCTCGGGGCCCGCGGCCTGCGCGTACAGCTCGCTCAGCGAGGTACCGAAGGCTTGAGTCAGGGCCTCGTCCTGGCCGGTCGGCTTGAGTGCGACACTCACCGCGTCGCTCCTCGCACCGGCACGGATGGCGTGGGCGCGCCGCTCGGTATCGGTGTGGTCTGAAGGGCCGGCCTGCGGCGGGGGGCTGCGTCGGCTCCGCGCCAGGCGCCCGGACCCTTGCGTCCCAGGGAGTTCGGGTCGGTGTAGTGGCGTACGACCATCGCCCGCCCGTCGCGGACGGCCACGGCGGCGTTGACTTGGTGGGCCAATTCCATGACCGGGTCATCCAGCACGTCACCGGGAGCGCGGTCGAGGGCCGCGACGAGGGCGTCTTCGGCCTTCTCCAGTACCTCCTGGGCCTCGGCGAGCAAGCCGTACCACTTCACGACGACGGTGGCGTCGTTGGATGCGTGCGGGGCAACGGCCACCGCCCGGCGCAAGTCGGCCAGCGGCATCTGGAAGCGGGCCTCGATCTGCTGGGTGATGACGCCCATCACGTCGTCGGCGTCGTCGGACACGACACGGCTCCTTTCCTTAGAAATGCGTGGGCGAGACAAGAACGCGTGCCGCGCTGGTCAGAGGCGAAGACCGCGAGAAAGTGCCAGCCCCCGGCGAACTCGCATGAGTGCAGGGCCGATTGCAGGCATGTGCGATCCTCGTGATTGGCCTGTGCGCCGCAGACCCAGCCCTTTACACCGGTGTTCTTGTCGGTGATGTAGTGCCAATTGCCGCTGCTCTTGCGAGCCGTGAACTCGTGGCTGGCATAGAGCACGCCGGTGGCGGTGATCTCGGCCGATGCCTTGCAGCGGATCGTCACGGACTTCGTGCCGACCTTCCACGAGCCGCACAGGTCACACTGGCCGCTGACCAGCGCAGTGGCGGGAGCCCGCGAAGCTCGCGGACGTGCCGACGACGAGCGGGAGAGCGAGCGAGTCGAGAACAGCAACAGCGACGGCTATGCGGGGTGAGCGCATGAAAGATTGACCTCCAGAGGAGAAAGAAGGGAAAGCGGGACCACACCCGGACTGACCGGGCGGGCAGTGGCTCAAGAGTCCGGAGAATCCCCGGTTTCGCTAACCGGGGATGTGCTGCTATGTTTCGCGCTTCTACGGGCACGCAGCCCTCAAGGATCCACGTCGAAAGAGATCCTGCGACAGCGCAAATGGGCTGCTGCGCTTATTGAGTTGGGCCCGTTCGCGGCGCTGGGGCGGCGGGCATAGCGGGCCCTGCGGACGCGGCGGTGTACCGGGTCGCCGGCGCGGCGGTCGGCAGGGGAACGTGCTCGCCCGACCAGTGGGCGTGCCACCAGGCGGTGGCCTGCTCGTAGGTCGAGAAGCCGCCTTCGCGCAGGGTGTGCGTCCAGTGCTCGGTGTCGACCTCGTGCAGCAGTACCCGGAAGCGCAGCGGTGCCTTCTCGTCGATGGCGGCCAGGAGCACCGTGATCTGCATGCGGGCCGGATCGTCGTCGGTGTAGCTGGTGACGAGGGCGAAGTGGTCGCCGTCGGCAGTGAGGCGGTCCTCCAGCGCCTTGGTGGCCTCGTCGGCGGCATCGGTTCCGATGCCGGGAGGAAGCCCGATGGCCTCCTTGGGGCAGCCGCGGGCGATCAGCCAGCTCTGCGCCATAGGCACCAGGGCCAGCCTCTCGTGCTGGAAGCGGAAGGTTCGGGCTTCCACGTCCCGCTGCAGGTGGAGGGCCACCAGCTGCGGCTCGCCGGGGATACCCCAGGTCACCGCGCCGTTGTGCAGGATGTAGTAGCTGTGCCGCTGATCGTCGGTGTGGTGCTCGGTGAGCACGGCGAGTTCAGTGGATTCGATTTCGATGTGCTGCCAGAACTGCTCGGCGACACGATCGTTGACGGCGTCGTAGCCGTCGAGGCGGAAGTCCGGGGATGAGGGCATAAGGGCTTTCGGAGCAAGGCGAACACGGGATGCAGGGTTCAGCGGCGGGCGGGAGTGGCCGCGGGCCAGGTACCGGGCCTGGGCGCGGGAACGGCGCCGGGCACCTTGGGCAAGCGTGGGGCGGTCACGGCCGCACGGCCGGTGTCGGTCAGCGTGACGGGCTGACCTGCCGTGACCGGACGGGAGGTGTCGCGCACCACCAGGCGATCCTCTTCGAGGCGTTGCAGCTGGCTGTAGGGGATGCGGGTGCCGGAGGCGGTGACGACGTACAGCTGCTGCGTCAGCAGGTTCTGGCGGAGCTTGGCGCCCTGGGTAATGGCGAGCAGCGCCGCGATGTCGGGCGCCGGGAGGTTCGGCACGTCGCGCGGAGCACTGTCGCGGGCGGCGGCCTCGACAGGCTCAAGCGCGGCAACGGTCTGCACCTGCCGCTCGTCGCGGGTGCGGGCCGCGTCCTCCAGCAGGTCGACAGTCCGGGCGATGCGCTCGAACAGCGCGCCATCGACGGGGTATTGGCCGGAGGAGAGGCTGTTGAGCTGGCATCGGTAGAAGGTCACGTTGGTCTCGGCCTGGACGAGGGCCCGGTGGGCGTCGACCAGGTGCGCGTGCCGTTCGTCGAGCAGGTCGCGGTCGCGGTGCTGCCACAGGCGGTCGATGCTGTGGCCCACGGCCGCTTCGATGCGGTGATCCAGCTGGGTCAGAGCCTTCTTCACCGGCGCGTTGGGGGGCATGGGGAAGATTCCTTGGGGTGTCACGAGGGCCGGTGTACGAGGCCGCTCACGCCGAGGGGCAGGCGCACGTCGAGGTGCGCTCCGTGCGCACCTCGCGGACGGGGCCGAGGCGGCGAAGGGGGCGGAGCATCGGCTGGTTCGACACCTCGGTGTAGGTGCTCGGGGTGTGGGCGCCCCGGTCCTTGGCTGTGTGTCGGGCCAGCGCGGTGCGTGCCGCGCCTCAGCAGGAGCAGACGGGCAGCGCCGCCTGCAGGGAGCTGCGCAGGTACCCCTTGAGCTGGTAGGTGCCAAAGCGGACGTTGCGGGGCCGTGCGCCGTAGGGGGCCAACAGACGGCCCAGCCGGTGTGGGGTGAGTTCGGCGTACGACCAGCGGTCTTCCGCCATGCCGGGCAGATGGCGGAGGCGGTCGGTGAGAGCGGCCGAGGACATGGCAGCCGGATCGCCGTCGGCCGCGAAGGCGTCGAGACACGCGTGAACGATCGTGTGCTCGGCGACCGGGCAGGAGCGGCAGTCCGCCTCGCCCTCGGCGGTGTCCACCTCGTCCTCGGCGGTGTCCGCTTCGCCTTCGTCGGAGGCTGGGGAGCAGCAGCACGGGGTGCTCAGCAGGAGGGTCAGCTCGGCGCCGGCCAGCAGGCGCAGGATGAGGAGGTCGGTGAGCTGCTCCAGCTGTTCATGGGCATCGGCGAAGCAGACGGTCGGCCTATCGCCGGCCATGGCGAGGAGCTGCGCATCCAGCTGCTGAACTCGGCAGTGAGCATCCAGAATTGCCCGGTGGTGCGGGTTCTCCTGCGAGATGCCGAGTCCGGCGAGGGCGGCCGTGAGGTCGTCGAGGCCGGAGGGGGAGTGGGTCGTCAAAGAGTGCGGTCCTTCGGGGTCGGGGAGAGAGCGGGGCGGGGAAGTCCGGGCACGGCGTATGGCGGCGGGCCCGGCTTGGGGGCTTCGCGGCGCGCCTCCAGCTGCGGGGAGCGGGAGCGGGCGGCATGGGCGAGCGCGCTCACCGGGCGGCGGGTGATGCCCAGGCGTTTGCGGGCGACGTTGTACACCTCGTGGCGCTCGCGCGGGCGCACGGCCACCACGTGGATCTCGGCGCGGTGCGCCGATCCCGGCGGGGCCGGGCGCTGGGCGTAGACGACGCGCCAGGCTTTGCGGTGATCGACGTACAGCTTGCGGTAGTCGGCCAGTTCGCCGAGCAGCCTGGGGCCGAACTGCCTGGCGTTGACGACGTCCTGGAGCTGGGCGAGGGCCAGGTCCCGGATGTCGCCGGGTGCCTGGAGGAGGTCGCTCAGGGCGCGCGGGTCGAAGGAGAGGCCGAAGGCGGGCCGGTGCTCGGCCCCGCTCATGCGGCTTGGTCCGGCTCGCCGGGCTCCGGCTGGTCCGCGGAGGCCGAGCGCGCGGAGCGGATGGAGGAGGCCGGGCCGGGCAGCAGGCGGTGCGCGTCGCGGTCGGGGTCGGTCTGGCAGGCCGAGAGCGGTCCGCCAGGGGCGCGCACATGGGCCAGGCAGTGCGTGAGGAAGTCGCGGTGCCACACGAACATCCCCGACGGCCCGGCTTCGGGGTCTTTGTGCTGCTGGTAGGCCATCCACAAGGCGTGGAGCCAGGCGACGACGTCGTCGTGCTCCTGCCACTTTCTGCACCACGGGGCCGCGGTGGTGACCTCGGCGCCATAGGTGTCGATGAGGAAGCCGTCGACCCAGTCCGTCAGAGCGTCGAGCTCGTCCTCGTATTCCTCGCCCTCCAGTTCCAGGATCGGGCGCGGTTCGGGCGGCGCCTGGATCGGCGCTCCGGGCATCCCCGGAAGGCTGGGCATGCCGAACGCCGCGAAGGGCGAGGGGTCCGGAGGTGCGGCAAGGCTGTCGAGCTGCCGGGCCTGCTCGGCCTGCTGCTCCATGAGCTTGCGGACGCTGGCCTCGACGCTCTCCAGATTCGAGTCCGGCAGCCGGACAGGTTCCCTTTCCCCGTCGTCGGGGAGGTCTATGGATTCAGGCACGAAAGAGGTCTCCTTGAAGCCGCGGCCTGTGGGCGTGAATGACGGCTCCACGATCCAGACAATCCCCGGTTTCGCTAACCGGGGATCCGGTGCTATAACGCATCACCCGGCACGGGGAATGACGGAGCAGAAGCCCGCTATCGCCCCCGCGCCGGGCATGGGAAGACGCCTAGGCAGACAGAACGAAGTCATCCTGGGACAAGATCTGCTGCACCGTCTCGGTCAGCCGGTCGGCTGCCACCTCGGCGTACTCGCGGGTCTTCTCCACCCCGATGAACGAGCGGCCCTCCAGCAGGGCCGCTACCCCGGTGGACCCGGATCCGGCGGTGAAGTCCAGGACGGTGCCCTGCTCTGGGCAGATCTTGACCAGCTCCCGCATCACCTCCACCGGCTTTTGCGTGATGTGCTGGCGGTTCTTACCCGAGGGCTGCGAGGCGGAGTAGAGGCCGGGCAGATAGACCGGGTTCCGGGAGCCGTCGATCGCGCCCTTCGAGCCCCAGATGATGAACTCACAGTTCTGGGTGAAGCGGCCCTTCTGGGGCCTGGCCTGGGGCTTGTGCCAGGCCAGCACGCCGCGCCACAGCCAGCCGGCCGCCTGCAGCGCGTCCGTCGTCGTCGGCATCTGCCGCCAGTCGGTGAACAACAGCGCGGTGCCGCCGGGCTTGGTCAGCCGATGCGCCTCGGTCATGATCTGCGTGAGCCAGAAGCCGTAGCTGCGCTGATCCATGTTCTCGCCGGTGAAGTCCGGCAGCTGGTGCCGGGCGTCGGCGGAGGTGTACTTCTGCTTCGCGCTGCGGCTGGTGCGCTCCTTCGCTGTCCGGCCGCCGGAGTTGTACGGCGGGTCGGTGATGACGGAGTCGACACATCCGTCCGGCAGCGTCGCAAGCACGCTCAGCGCGTCGCCCTGGTGCAGGGAAAAAGGCAAAGGGATACCACAATTCGGTTCGGGTGAGGATGGGTTTTCGCTCCGGCTCGCGTACAGAACCCGGCGGAATTGCTGCAGGCATGACGATGGCCACGGCCCGCAATGCGGGATGCGAGGGGGAGGAGCCAAAACTGTAGGGCACGATCCCCGGTGGAGCGGTGTCGCCGCCAAAGTCCGCGCAATCAAGCCTTGGTCACGTTTGATTTCGGGGACCGGGGATCTGGGCTTACTGTTTTGGAGCTGCCCGGCGGACACCGCCGTTGGCCAACTCCCCCTCCCCTGCCCTCACCGAAGTACCCCCTTGGCCGAACCCACCTGAACCCGACCGGCGCACGCACATCGAGGTGCAATTCGCCGCGTGCGTCGGGGCCCCTACTCACCCCGCACCGGCTGCCGCGGCCCCCCGCCCACACGCCCCGCGCGGCCAGGACTCCACCTTCAAGGACGCCCTTGTGACAACTCCCTACCCACCCCTGCCTGAAACCCCGCCGCCGGGAGGCGCACCGGATTGAAGGCGATAGCCGCCGGCATCGGCGTCGTCTTCCTCTCCCCCCTGCTGCTCGCGGGCACGGCCATGATGATGGCCGCCGCCTCCAGCGAAGCCGCCGAAACCACCAGCGGGTTCAGCGGATGCCTGCACGACGTCGACACGGACACCGTCACCAAGCAGGTGACGAAGATCCTCAACGGAGCGTCCGGCAAAGACGTGAAGGTCGAGGGCCTGTCCATGCCCACCGAGCAGGTCCCCAACGCCCAGACCATCGTGGCCACCGGCACCTCGCTCGACGTGCCCAAACGCGGCCAGATCGTCGCGCTCGCCACCGCCATGCAGGAATCACGCCTGCGCAACCTCAACTACGGAGACCGCGACAGCCTCGGACTGTTCCAGCAGCGCCCCAGCCAGGGCTGGGGAACCGCTCAGCAGATCCACGACCCGGTGTACGCGAGCGAGAAGTTCTACAAAGCCCTGCTCAAGGTCAAGGGCTGGCAGCAGATGACCGTCACCCAAGCCGCCCAGGCCGTGCAGAAGTCGGGCCTGCCCGATGCGTACGCACAGTGGGAACCGCTGGCCACCGCCCTGCACAAGGCCATCGCTGCCACGTTCCCCAGCACTGGCTCGGACAAGCCCTCCGACGGTGACTCCAAGGACAGCGACAACCCGGCCGCCGGCTGCGGCCCGGCCGAGGACGGCTCCTCCTACGGGCGTATCCCCGAGGGCAGCGTGCCCAAGGGCTACACGATCCCGAAGAACGCCGACCCCAAGGCCCGCAAAGCCATCGACTGGGCGATGCACCAGCTCGGCACGATGTACCAGTGGGGCGGCAGCTGCAGCGCCGCGCACGGCCCTGACCCGATGGGCCGCTGCGACTGCAGCAGTCTGATGCAGCAGGCGTACGCCAAGGCCGGCATCAAGCTCACCCGCACCACGTACACCCAGGTCAACGAAGGCAAGGCCGTCTCGCCCAGCAAGCTGCAGCCCGGCGACCTGATCTTCAGCCGCGGCACAGCCCAACGCCCGGAACACGTCGGCATGTTCATGGGCGCAGGACTCGTCATCGAGGCCCCCAGAACCGGCAAGCCGGTACGCATCACACCCCTGAAGGACTGGGCGATTCTCGCCGTCCGCCGCGTCCTCTGACGCCGCCCCTGCACAGGCCCCGCCCCTGTCTGGCCGGGCCGGCCCCTCTCGGCGTCATCGCGCCACTCCCCCTTTTCTCCCTTCCCCCTTTCGCCGGGCCGCAGCCGGCCTGCGCACGCAAGGAGTCCGCCACACGCATGCCCATACCTCTCGCTGACCGTGCCATCCAGCTCGCCTACGACCCAGGGATCTCCCCCAAGGGCGGCGGCCTGCCCGGCCTCGCCGTCCTGAAGAACGTCGTCAACTCGATCAACCTCTTCGGCATCATCGCTGTCGTCGGGGCCCTGGCCGTCTCCCTCGCCGTGTGGGCCTGGGGTCACCACACCGGCGGCCACCAGGCCGAAGCCAACGGCAAGAAGGGCGCAACCGTCGCAGCCGGCGCAGCCCTCGGCCTCGGCGCCGCCAACGGCGTCGTGGCGTTCTTCAGCGCTCTGGGGTCGCAGGTCCACTGATGAAACGATTCCCCTCCTTCTCTCTGTCCTCCTACGGCACCGGCTGGTCGGCCTCGTCCAACCGCCGTATCGCCACCCTCACGGTGGCCATCGCCGCCCTGCTCGCTCTCGCCGCCACCGTCGCCTTCTTCACCGGACGCGGCAACGACGGCCACCACAGCGAGTCCGGCCCGCCGTCCACCGCGGGCAGCACCGCTCCTTCCCAAGCCGCCCCGAAGCCGGGCGGAAAGGAGGCGGGGTCCGTTCCCCGGCCACCACAGATCGCCGATCCGGTCGCCTACGCCAAGGCCGCGGCCCAGATGCTGTGGTCCTACGACACCCGCGACACCAGCCGTGACCAGCAGCTCGCCGGCATGAGCGCGTGGATGTCGAAGGAGACCAAGTACGCCGACTGGAACTCCGTAGCCGCTCAGGTGCCGGATCCGACTCTGTGGTCCCGCATGGCCGACAACGACCAGCACGCCAGCGCGACGGTCACCGAAGGCCACTTCCCCTCCGCCTTCAAGACAGCCCTGGCCGAGGACCCCTCCGCGATCACCAAGGCATACATCTACGTCGTCACCGTCAACGGCAAACAGACGCTGTCCTGGAAGAAGGGCGGCGGCGGAGCCGAGGAACGCGCCGTGACCCTGGCTGTTCAGTGCCGGCCCAGCCACGACTGCGCGCTGTCGGCCATCGCCCCCAACGTCACGCAGTGACCCACGCCTAAGAGCAGAAAGGAGCCCAACTCCCCGTGGGTTTCTGTGACTATCCCCTGGCCGACAAGCTGTGCTCCATCGGCGGCGCCGCCAAAGGCGCGGTCGACTTCGCCAGTGACCCGGGCAAGGTCATCGGCGACTGGATGGCCAAGTCGGCCGGTGAACTCGCCGCCGCCTCGGCCGATCTGGCCGCCAAGGCCGTGAACAAGACGACCAAGGTCGACCTGAACGCGGGCTGGTTCCGCGACAACTACGAGATGATCTTGCCGATCGGTTTGATCATCCTGGTCGCCACCTTCTGCGCCCAACTCATACGGGCCGCGATGAAACGCGACGGCCAGGCGTTGACCCAGGCATTCACCGGCACCGCTTCCGGCGTGCTCTTCGCCTTCAGCGCCATCGCGTTGACCACCGTCGCGATCGAAGTGGTCGACGCGTTGTCCGACGGCCTGTTCAAGGCAGCACACCTGTCGATCGAATCCGCAGTGCGGCGCATGGTCAAGGTGAATCAGATTCCCGGCCTGGCCGGGCTGGGCTGGCTCGTCGCCGTCTTCGCCGCCCTCGGAGCTGCCATCGGAGCGGTTCTGTACTGGTGCGTGATGATGGTCCGCAAGGTCGGCATCCTGGTCATGGTCACCCTGGCCGTGTTCGCCGGAGCCGGCGGCGGCTGGGAAGCCGCCCGCCGCTGGCGCCGCGGGTGGATCGAAGCCACCGCCACCCTGGTCGTCAGCAAGCTCCTGATGACCGTGATCTTCGTGCTCGGGGTCGCCGCGATGGGCAAGACGGAGGCCAAGGACGGCCTCGGCGCCCTCGCGGACGTCATGTCCGGCATCGTGATCATGGTTCTGGTGCTGCTCTGCCCGTACGCGACCTTCAAGTTCGTTCACTGGGCTGCAGAAGGCACGGACGGCGAATCGATTCACCGGGCCGGTGGTGCCGGCGCCCAGATGGCCCGGCAGCACACCGAGCGCGCGGGCCGCAAGGCCGCCGCCATGGCAGCCACCGCCGGAACCGGTGGCGCGGCGGCCGGAGCGGGCGCCGCACCGCAAGGGCCCGACTCGGTGCCCGGCGGTGGCTTCCCCGGCGATATCGCCGCCAACCCCACGGGGGGCAGCGGCAAGGAATCCGGCAGCCCCGGTGGTTCCTCCGGCGGCCAGGGCATGGAGGACGGGCTGGAGAAGGCCGTTCAGCCTCCGCCCACGCGCCCCACCGAGGACACCAGTGGTCAGTTCGGCGGCACCCCCGGCCAGGGCGGTCCCGGTTCGGGTGCGCAATCCGCCTCCGGCGGCGGGTTCTTGTCCAATCCGTCCGGCGCTTCTACGCCTCCGCCGCAGGGCGCGCCCCCGGCGCCGAACTCGGCTTCCTCGGACGTCGCCAGCGGCGCCGGAGCGCCCCCTCCGCCTCCCCCGCCCACCGGCATCTGATCCCGTCCCCTCACGCCGGAGCGGCCCACACCACGCCCCCGTGTGTGCCGCTCCGGCCCCGCCCGCGCACCACCGGAACGGCCCTTGTCTGAACTCACGATCACCCCCCTCACGGTCAAATTCCCCCATAGGTCGAAGCGCGGCATCCTGCTCGGCCTCACCCTTCCCCAACTGGTCCTCGTTTCGGCGGCGCTGGCATTGCTGCTGGTCACCGTCGTCAGCACCGGGCTGCTGGGCGCGATCGTGCTCGCCCCGCTGTGGGCCGGTGTCGCCGCCCTGGTCGTCATCCGCCGCAACGGCAAGTCGCTGATCGACTGGGCGCCGATCGTCGTCCGCTTCGCCCGGCGCCGCCGCAACGGGCAGACGCTGTGGCTGGCCCGGCCGGTCACCCGCCCCCGCCAGGACGGCACCCTCCATCTGCCCGGTACCGCCGCCTCCCTGCGCGTCGTCACCCCCGGCGACTCCGCCAACCAGGCCGCCGCCGTGCACGACCCGCACGGCCAGACCCTGACCGCCGTCGCACGCGTCTCCTCCCGCGCCTTCGCCCTGCTGGACCCCGCAACGCAGAACCACAACGTGTCCGGCTGGGGCAGGGCCTTGGCGGGCATCGCGCGGACCGGCCACGTCGCCTCCGTACAGGTCTTGGAGCGCACCGTTCCTGACAGCGGCGACACCCTGGTGCGCCACTGGACCCAGCAGGGACGGCCCGAGACCCCGGTCGCCGGGCAGGTGTACTCCGAGCTGGTCGCCTCCGCCGGGCCCGCCGCCGCCCCGCACGAGGCGTACCTGGCCATCTCCCTGGACCTCAAGGCCGCCAAGCGCCTCATCTCCCAGGCCGGCGGCGGCTTCACCGGCGCCTTCACCGTGCTGGAGCAGACCACCAGCGCCGTCGCGCTCGCCGCCCGCAGCGCAGGTCTGATGGTGACCGGCTGGCTGACCGCCCGCGAGATCGCTGCCGTCATCCGCACCGCCTACGACCCCAAGGCACTCTCCGGCCTGCAGCAGTGGTCCGAGAGCGGACGGGCCGAGGCCGACCCGGCCGCCGCCGGGCCCGTCGTCCAGGTCGAGGAGTACGACCGGGTCGCCACCGACTCCGCCCGGCACGTCACCTACTGGGTCGAGGACTGGCCTCGCACCGAAACCGGCGCCGGGTTCCTGCACGGGCTGATGTTCACCGCCGGCGTGCGGCGCAGCCTCTCCCTCATCTATGTGCCCCAGGGGCTCGAGTCCGCGCTGCGCGACGTCCAGCGCAAGAAGGCCGCGATCATCTCCGATGCCGCCGAGCGCTCGCGCCGCGGGCAGGTCGACTCCGAGGCCGACAGCGTCGAGTACGCCGACGTCAAAACCCGCGAGCGCCAGCTGATCGCCGGCCACGCGGATGTCGCGCTGACCGGCCTGCTCACCGTATCCGCCGAGACCGACGCCCTGCTGGACGCCGCCTGCGCGCAGATCGAGACCGCTGCTGTCACCGCCCAGGTCGACCTGCGCCGCCTGTTCTACCAGCAGCCCGACGCCTTCACCCTCGGCGCACTGCCTCTGGCCCGCACCGCCCTGTAGTCCCCACCCCGGCCCCGCCTCATGGGGCCTGTGCCCTGCCGCTCCGGCAGGAAGGATCCTCCCCTTTTGACCTCAGCCACCCCCGTCGGCGACGCGCACCCCTACCTGCGGGCCGCCAGCGCCGGAGTCCGCCACCACACCCGCGCCCTCGCCACCCAAGCGGCCACCGCTCCGGCCGTGGACCGCACGCACCTGGACGTGCTGCACGCACACCTGGTCGCCCTGCACCGCCTCCTCGACCAGCTCCAGACGGCCACTCGGCCGCCGCACCCGGCGGCAGGACGGCATCTGGCCACGGCCGGAAGTCGGCTGTGGCAGGCCGGCGCCGCCGTCCACGACGCGTTCCACCTCCTGCCCGCCGTTCACGCCGCCTCTGCGGATGAGCAGGAGTGCCATCCCGAGCGGCTTCCCGAAGGCCCGCCGGTACTGACCATCTGCCAGCGCCATCTCGCCGCCGGCCATCTCGTGCGCCGCACCACTACCCCCACCGACCTCAACCGCCCCGTGCACGGCCACACCACCACCTGCGCCCAGTAACTCCCCGTCTTCGAAGGGCCCTTGCATTGCGCACACTCCAGCGCTCCCCCTCCACCGCCGTCATATTCACCGGCACCGCCGAGCTCGCCACCGCTCCCCCGGCATCCGCCGCCAGCTACCACTGCAAGACCAGCACCACGTCCGTCGACGACGCCGCCTACGAGGGCTTTTGGGCGGAGGACGCCAGCGGCTATGGGCACCACCAGTTCGCCGCGTCACCGATCGTGTGATCGCCCGCCGCCCCGACCGCCGTCACCTGAAAGCCACTTAGTCATGAGCCACCGGCCCGCCCGCCGCGCCCGCCGCGCTTCCGCCTCCCCTCTGTTCACCCCGCACGGCACCGACCGCGCCAGCCGCAAAGCGGCCCGCCGCCAGCTCGCCGAGGCCGCCGCCAAGGCCCGGGCCGAAGCCGCCCTGCACTCAGCCGGCGCCGAACCGGCCGAGCAGGAGATGCCGCTCCCCCTCTTCCCGCCCGGCGGTCGCCCCGGCCCCGCCTCCGCCCGCGGCGGCAAGCTGAAACTGCCTGCGCACCGCATGACCACCGCGACCGTCGCGGGCGCCTACCCCTTCCTCGCCGAAGGCGGCCTCGGCGCCGAGGGCATCTACATCGGCCGCGACGTCCACGCCGAAGCGAGCTTCTGCTTCGACCCGTTCGCCCTGTACGGCAAGATCGAAGGCTTCACGAACCCCAACGTCCTGTTGGCCGGAGTGATCGGCCAGGGCAAGAGCGCCCTGGCGAAGTCCTTCGCCCTGCGGTCGGTGGCCTTCGGGTACCGCGTGTACGTGCCGTGCGACCCCAAGGGAGAATGGACCCCCGTGGCCACAGCCCTCGGCGGCACCTCCATCGCACTCGGCCCTGGACTGCCAGGCAAGCTCAACCCCCTGGACGCAGCCCCGCGCCCGCCCTCGGTCTCCGAGACGGACTGGGCCAGCGAAATCCGCAAACGACGCCTGCTCCTGCTCGGTTCCCTGGCCCGCACCGTACTCGGACGGGACCTGCTGCCGATGGAGCACACCGGACTCGACGTCGCCCTGGACGCCGTAGTCACCCGAGCCGCGGCCACCGGCCACACCCCCCTGCTCGGCGACATCGCCACCATGCTCAACAGCCCCGACGACCTTGATGCCGCCGGCGGCCTGATGTCCGGCCGCCTCGGCGACGCCTCCCGCGACCTCGCCCACGCCATGCGCCGCCTCGTGCACGGCGACCTCGCCGGAATGTTCGACGCACCCTCCACCGTGAACTTCGACCCCAACAGCCCGATGCTCACCATCGACCTGTCACGCCTGGGCGGATCCGGCGACGACACCGCCCTCGTCCTCGCCATGACGTGCGCGTCAGCCTGGATGGAATCCGCGCTCTCCGACCCGAACGGTGGTCGGCGCTGGATCGTGTACGACGAAGCCTGGCGCCTGATGCGCCACCCCGGCCTCCTCCAACGCATGCAGAGCCAGTGGAAACTGTCCCGCGGCCTGGGCATCGCCAACCTCATGGTCATTCACCGGCTGTCCGACCTGCTCACCGCCGGCGACGCAGGATCCCGCGGACGAGCCCTCGCCGAGGGCCTGCTCGCCGACTGCTCCACCCGCATCATCTACCGCCAGGAAACCGACCAACTCCACGCAGCCACAGCACTCTTGGGCCTCACCTCCGTGGAGAGCGACGCCATCGCCCACCTCAACCGCGGACGCGGCCTATGGAAGGTCGCCGGACGATCCTTCATCGTCCAGCACCTCCTCCATCCACAGGAATTGTCGCTCTTCGATACAGATACCCGAATGCATTAGAAGGTCCTTGAGTTCACGAATACGGATGTCGTGTCCCTATGAACTCAAGGATCATGGGCCGATGACGTCCCATACTCAAGGGTTGGACCGGCCGGGCCAAGGTGCGATCCGCGACCCAGAGATCCCCTGTCGAGACACCTTGTCCGGTGCGGCGGGGCAGCATCTGCCGATGGCCGTGACCAGCGACACGAAAGGTAAGCCTGCACGGTCGGCTCCGCAGTTGTGCAGACCCACCCTGCGTCTTCGGCGACATCCCCGGCGACCGTGTACCGATCACTGTTCCCGCTTACGAAAGCCACGACTGCCGCCTGGCCACAGGGAGGAATCCTCCACATAGACAATGGCCTAGCAGCCATGGAGGTGTCGTTGGGTGCGGTACTCGAAGGCGTCCGTGGCAGCCACCTGCCACCTCTCCTGGCAGACCTCGGTGCGAGGGTGACCTTGCGGACTGTACAGCGGCAGGTGCGCGAGGGGGCTGCCGCCGGCGAAGAGCCGGTTGTCGCCGTCCACGGCGACGACGTGGTGGGTGCCGTCGGCGGTGACGGCAACGTACGTATAACCGGCCTGGATATCGCGTGCAACCTGGTCTTCAGGCTCCTTGAAGTCCATGGGGATGAAGGATCGGACGGTGATGCCGCAGTAGATCGTCGCCCCATCGCTGCTGAAGCTATGCACAATGACCCGTCCCTTGCCGAGCGGCGGGGTCTGCTGAGTCCGTCTGCGCACCTCGGACTCGGTCTGAGGACGGCTGGGTTGGTCAGGGTGGCGCCGGTCGTAATCGTGGCTGATGTACTGCTTCAGAGGGAAGTACTCCAGTTGCTCGGTGCCCGGAACGTAGCGGGCCAGGGTGGGGTCACAGCGGTGGAAGAACGAGAAGGCGTCCAGCAGCGTGTCGACCACCAGATGACCGCCGACTGCGATCCTGTAAGCATTGTGGGCGCCGGGGCGGGTTCCGGTGCTGGTACGGATGGCGTCGGGGAGCTGGTCGTACGGCTGCCACGAGGGGAACACCCGGACGTGGTTCACACCCCCGACAATGCGGTCCGTCTTGACATCGACGGTAGCCGGCAAGTGGATGTCCGCGTTGCGCAGCAGCAGAAGCCCCCGGACTACCTGCCCCTGCGGATCGGATGCGAGAAGACTTCGGTACCGGTCCTGGTCAGCAGGGCTCTGGCTGGCACAGATCACCTCTAGGTCGAGGGTCCGGATGGCCGCCAGCGCGGGTGCAATCTCCAGGGCGACTCGCTCGATGTCCACGTCCATGCCATGCACGTGGCAGAGCGCAGTTGAGGTCGTGGCGGCCGCTTCCCAGACGTGCGAGATGTACAGAGCGAGGCCGTGCATCTTTTGACGCCCCTTGGCGTGACGCGCGGTGTCGGCGACAGGAAACAGGCCGTTCGGTCGTGAAGTCATGGATGAGCCG
This sequence comes from Streptomyces sp. NPDC093510, assembly GCF_040683555.1. NCBI lineage: Bacteria > Bacillati > Actinomycetota > Actinomycetes > Kitasatosporales > Streptomycetaceae > Streptomyces > Streptomyces sp. NPDC093510. The sequence goes on along the minus strand of NZ_JBFBEE010000029.1, from coordinate 88,657 downwards.
TTCCCTCATGTGACTCCGCCCGCAGGCGAAGGGAGCAGAGTACCGAAGCCGTCGCAGTGGTTGAAGGGATGCGCGATTTCCAGCATGGGGTGTGTCTATGGGTCGGGTGCGCCGCTCCACCTTCTGCCACCGTCGGCTCCCAGATGACGTGTGAGGCGGTCGGCGCCTCACCACAGCATCTCGAACGGCTCCAGCCCCAGACGGCCCCGCTGACATCCTCGCCCAACTCGTGTTCATGGCAGCCCGCCACCTCGACCATCTGCATAAAGAGTTCGCTGACGCCGCCCAGTACGCGGCCGCCAATCTGACGCGTGCCGCCACCGGGAAGACATCGATCAACTCACTCGGCATCCTGCAGAACAGCGCCACTCAAATCGACATCCTGGCCGCGCGCCGCGCCGACGCCGTCGAGCACCTCACGGTGCTCATCCACGCGTACCGGCAGGTGACAACAGGCGACCAAGCCGCCCCACGCCTGGCGCGCCTCCAACTGTCGCCCCGTTCCGTCCAGAGGCAGCTGGCACGACGCCCATCCGCGCAACGCCCGGCCGGTGGCCCTGCCTCTCGCTTTCAGGGAGCTCACGCCCGCCGCCCGTACCGACCGCGCCCCTACGCCGACGCGCTCGCCTCCCCGCCTGGCGGGCGACTGGCGACAGCCACCCCGCTCTATGTCCACGGCTTCCGGTACCACCCGCACCCGGGCGCCCTCCTGCTGCTCGCCGCGACCGGCGTGGCCAGTCAGGCACTGCGCACCCAGGCCTTGGCCCAGCGGCTCGCCGTCCACGGCGTCGGCGTTAACCTCCGTCACAGTCCGCCGCCTTCCGTCGCGCCGCCTGCGGTGAAAGCCCAACCCGCGCTGCCGGACTCGAGGCTCGTAACCCACCACCGATTGTCCCGCGCCGGGCCTCGATGCCCGGCTCCGCTCTAAGGAGATCCCACCTGCCCGCCCCTTCCACCACGACCCCGGCTCCCACTCCTCCGGGCGTTGTCACACCCACCGATCCCGACGGCCGCTATGTATTCGGCCGTCAGGTCCTCGCACTCACCGACCATCTCAACGGCACCACGTCCTACGAGCGAGCCGCGGCCCTCGCCGACCAGGTCCTGGAACCGACCGACGGCCTGCTGGCGCGGCTCGCCGAGTTCTTCGAAGCGGCGGCCGAGAAGGCCAAGGAGTCCGATCACGACGACGGGTTCGACCTCCACTACGACCTGGAGGACGCCGCGGCCACCGTGCGCGGGCTCGGTGAGGACCTTCACGTCGCCGTCGACCGCATGCGCGCGCTGGACCCCGGTTCCCCCGCGCCCCAGGCCACGAAAGCCACGGTGCCGGGCGCGAGCATCGGGCTACCGACGGCGGTACGCCCCGCATCTGGTCGTACCCGGTGAACACGCCAGAGCCTGCCGGTCCGCTCGCCGGGCTGGAGCAGGCAGCGCACCTGCACTCACTGGCCGAGCGCATCCACCATGCCGCCGACGATCTCCCGGCCCCGGAGCCCACGCACTCGCTCGCCAGCATCTGTGAGGAGGTCGAGAACCAAGTCCGCGTCATAGCGGGCCTTTTCACTTCTCTCGCGAGTGAGGCCACCTTCCACAGTCGCGTGGTGGATCGGCATCCCGGCGCTACCGATCCCCTCGCCTGCCACAAGATCGCCCTGATGACGCGTGCAGCCGATCCCCTCGGCTGGGCTCTGGCCAAGCTGGGCGAAGCCGTCGCCCAAATCGGCCACCTCCAGGAGATCAGCGCCGACCCGCGAACCCCTGAACGGGCCAAGGCCCTCACCACCGCCCGCGCGACCCTCGACAGCCGGCTCGCCAGCGCCCATGCGCACCTGAGCAACGCGGCCAGCAACCTGCACCGGGACGCCGACCGGCTCATCACCTCGGCGTCCAGCATCCAACGTGCGCCAGCTCCTCCGTCCGCTGAACCGAACCGGCCGCCCGCCGCACCGCCCGTACGACCCACCGCATCTAGAACCCTCCGCTGACCTGCACAGACGCTGAACGATGGTCCAGCGTTGGGCAGTCTCGCGCCCGGCGTCTCCGCATGGAAGAGGCTGCAACATAGCGGGCAATCCCCGGTTAGCGAAACCGGGGATTGCCCGGACTCTAGAGGCGGATCACCCACCACCCCTTCCTTCAGGAGCACCTCATCCGCCGCCCTCTCCACCGCTTCCCCCTGGTCATCGCCACCGCCTGCGTGGCCCTGGCCGCCACTGCCTGCAACAGCGGCAGCGACAGTCCCGAGGCCAAGAACACCACCCCCTCCGCGAGTGCCGACAAGCAACGGGAGCTGCCGCCCGCACTCACCAAGCAGCAGGCCCTCGCCGCGATCGACCGGTACGCGACGGTCAACAACAAGGCCAACGCCGTCCGCGACCGCGACCTGCTCGACACCATCGAGGACGGCCCGCTGTATGCCATGTCGGTCTCGGAGTACAAGGAGACCGAGGGCCTGACCAAGGCCGAGCGCAAGCCGTACAAGCCGTGGGCGTACGACACCCAGAACTCCACGCTGTACATCCCGCGGATCGCCCCCGGCCAGCCGCGCTGGTTTGCCGCCGCGCTCTCCGGCACGAAGGGCAAGGCCCCCAGCCGGCTCGCCGTCTTCGCCGAACAGCCGCAGCACAAGCGGTGGGAGATGGTCTCCGTCGCCGACCTGTACGGCAAGGGCTTGCCCAAGGTCGCCCTGGACTCCGACGGGTACGCCACCGCCGTCGCGGCCAACGGCAACAAGAACGTCGCAGCGGGGGCCGACCTGCTGCGCAGCGGCATCCTGGACAACTTCGCCACCGGCGGCCAAAACTCCGGGAAGAAGATCTTCACCAAGAGCAAGGCGAGCAGCCAGCAGATCAAGGTCCACGACAAGACCGTCACCAAGTACGGCAGTCAGGGCACCAGCACGTTCGCCGGTGCCACCAACCGCCACCGTGACGCGTACGCGCTCAAGACCACCGACGGTGGTGCGCTGGTCTTCTTCTCCCACACTCACAGCCAGACCGACGCGGTCGCCCGCTCCGGGCTGCAGCTCAATCCCGGCAAGACCGACCGGGCCTGGCTGCACGGCGTCCCCCGCCTCTCCATCCGGTACACGTTCGTGTGCAACGACGCCGCTACCGTCCCCGCGAAGGCCGCGCCCTCCACGCTGCTGGCCTACACCTGCGCCCGCACCGACGCCTCTGGTCCGCCCGTGAACTCCGCGTCCCTGCCCCGCGTGTAGCGCAGCCCACGCCCGCACCGCACCGCACCGCACCGCACCTGGAACATCCCTTGCCTGATCCCGACTTCGAGCTGTACGACAACGTCGGCCGCGACGCCGACCAGATCGCCGCCGCCCGCTACGGCATCGCCACTGACCGCGATCTGCTGCGCTGGGCGAAGCGAGATGCCGAGCCCTTCCTGGCCGAGCACGCGCTGCCGGACACGCCCCTGCCGAGCCCGCTCCTCGCCCCGTATCAACGCGCACTCGCCGCCGCCGAGACACCAGCGCAGGTCAGCGCCGTCACCCAGCACCTCCTGGACGCTGCCGAACCCGTGCTCCAGGCGATCAGCGACTACCTCTTGGCCGCTGCCCGATGGCGCGGCCAGAACCGCGGAGCCGAGCCCCAGTCCCCGCCCAAAATGCTGATGACGGCAGCCAGCCGCAGCCTCGACGTGCTGGCCCTCGCGCACCAAGCCGACCTGGCCATCCTGCGCACCGTCTACGACCCTGCGCCCGCACCGAAGGCGCGGGCCAACGGCCCGGCCAACACCGCCTCCCCTCTTCCCCCGGCGCCCCCGCAAACCCCTCCCCCGCGGCCGACCTCCGGCCGGTAACCAGCACTCCCCGAGGTCACTTGACCACGCGCTCTGTCATCGCCCGCCCCACCGAGACCGGCTACACCGGCATATACGTCCACCATGACGGCTACCCCAGCGGTCGCCTCCCGCTGCTCCTGGCCGCCTACCAGCACCGCTTCGCCCGCGATGTCGAGGCCATGAGAATCCACCTCATCGACCATGTGAGCATCGCCTGGGACGAGCTGGGCACCGACCTCCTCGATGGCACCCCGAAGTCGCTACTCAAGCAGCTGACCGGCGGGGAGAGATGGCCCAGCCGCGAGATGAACGACATCATCACCTCGGACGGCTCCCCGCCCGAACGGCAGGTCATCAACGAGGCCAACTCCGGTGCCCTGTCCTGGGGTTACGTCCTGCATTCCGTCAGCGTCGAGGTCATCAGCCTGTACGCGGCCGACCGCGGCCCGATCATCGACTGGAACACCGACCCGCGCACGCGATTCAGCGACCACCCCTACCTGTGGCTCCCCGGACAACCGGTGCCCGCCACACGGCCGCCACGCACCACACCGGCGCCCGCCGCCCCGGCGCCCACCTCACCGGCCGCACGGCCCGCCACCCACCGCTGACTTCGCACCTTACGTCTCTGGAGAACGTTCTGTCCTCGCACTCCCGCCCCGACATCACGGTCGTCATCGCCACCCGGCTGCTGCCCGAACGCCTGGGCTACCTCGCCGAACTGCACGCCAGCCTGATGCGGCAAACCGTGCCGTGGGAAGCCGCCCTCGTCCTTGATGGGGCCGACCGCGCGCTGCTGCCGGAACCGCTGGCCGCCGATGCCCGCATACGCGTGGTCGAACTGCCCCGCCCGGTCGGCGCTGCCGCCGCCCGCAACCTGGGCCTGCGTATGGTCCGCACTCCCCTGGTGTGTTACATGGACGATGACGATGTGGTGCCGGACGACAGCCTCGCCGTCCGGCACCAGCGGATCACCGAGACTGGGCTGGGCTGGGTGGCGGGTTGGAGCGCCGACCTGCATCCGGACGGCTCCACCACGATCTGGCGCTGCCCGACGCCCCCCGGCGTGCACCAGCCCGGTGACGTGACCGGTTACTGGGCCAGCCCCGATGCCCAGATCCCGCTCGGCCAGACCATGCTCCTGGCCCAGACCGACCTCGTCATCGCCGCGGGTGGGCACGGCGGGCTCCCCGCGGGGGAAGACTTCTTGATGGTCAACGGCGTGACCAACCTCGCCGCAGGCGAACTGCTGCCGCACGTCGTCTATTTCTACCGGCAGCATCCCCACCAGATGACCGCCGGCGGCGCCGTGGCCTACCGGGATCTTCGGGGTCCTTCGCGCGACTTCGCCTTCCGGCACGGACGTGCACTGCGCGCCGCGCTGCGGCACGCACGACCGCGAGGGCAGGAGCTGGTGTCCTGATGGCCTCCGACGTCACCCAGACCACCTTGGACTACCTCGCCCGGCGTTTCAACGGTGTCGCCGCCCAACTTCCCACCTCTCATGCGGGCGTGGATCCGGCGGCGCTTACCGACGCCATCGCCCTACTCGCGCACCACCTCACCTACGCCGGCGAACGCGCGCAGGAACGCTTCACCGCCTCCGAGAGGGTCTACCTCCCCGAGCGCCACACTCTGATGCGGCTCGCCGAGGCGATGACCGCCGTCACCGGCGCCATGGGCCACCTGACCAAGGCCCTGGACTGTGTATCCACCGGCTTCTACCGCGAGGCCATCCCGGGGGCGGAGACCTCGCACCTGCGAGGCGATTCCAAAGCACTGCGGATCAGCGCGGCCGAGGAGTGCAGCTCGGCCCGGACACAACTCATCGCCGCCGCTGCACAACTGCGCACCGAAAGCGGCGGCAGGGCCGAGCGGCCCCGGCTCGCCACGGACCCGATGACACCTCCGCCCGCTCAACGCCCTGCCCCCGCGGTCCCCGTGCCGCGGACTGCGCGCTGACCACCAGGACGACATGTCACCCTCTCCTCCCACTCAGATCATCCTCAGTACCAGCCGCGCCGACGGGCTCGTCGCCGTCCCTTACGGCGAGGAGCACCTCCGGGCCGCCCATGCCTTGGAAGACGCTGGCTTCCAGCGGATCCCTGGCGGCGCTTTCGCCGCGCCGCTGACCGACCCAGCGGCCACCCGGCAGATGGCCAGTGTCCTGGTGCACCGCGCCCACGAGTGCGGCGCGACCATCACCACCAGTCCCCGGCCCTTCCTCGGGGACTTCGGCGAGGACCTCGCCGCCCGGCTGCCCGGCGCCTGGAGCGCGCGGCTGGAGCTCTACTACAACCCTGTGGTGCAGGAGGACCTCATCGGCCCGCTGTGGGACAGGGGAAATCTTTGCCAGGCTGTGCTCCACGACGCCGTTCCCGGTGCCGTCGTCCTCACGAACGGGGCGGGTACGGAACTGCTGCTGATCGAACGTCCCGGGCACGGTGGCGGATACCTTCTGGGCGCCTTCGCCCCCGAGGGGTACGACGACAACTGGGAGGAACCCAACGCACCGCGCAGCATTGTGCTGCCCGGCGAACCGGACCTCGCCGCCCGCGCCGTCACCACCACGTTCCTGCCCGCCTACAGCCGGGCCCTGCACCAGCGTCGGCTCGATACGGTCCTGAGCGCGCTGGAGCGCATCCGGGCCGAGTACGAGACCCTGCAGGCCATCAAAGCGTCCGGCCGCTACAGCGACGGCATCCCGCTCGCCGACTCCCGGATGCTTCCCGAGATGGAGCGCACGTTCGCCGACTACGCCTGGCTCTCCTTCCGCGACGTACTTGAGCACGCTCCCGTCCTGCTCAGCCGGTGCCGCCCCGCCATGACTCCCTGGCCCGAGGATGCCGCCGCACTGGACTGCCTGCGCTCGGCACTCGCCGACAGCCAGGAAACCCGGGACGAGGACCAGGAACTGCGCGGCGCCCTCCTCTCCGTCGGCGGGTGGAAACAGGCACGCAGCCGCTTCGGTCTCGCCGCCCTGCCCGCGATCGAGACCTGGCTCGCCGAAGGTGAGGCATTCGAGCGCCAGGCCCGTGCCGCTGTCCCGGGCGGACCGGTGGCGCTGTCGGCCCCGAGCCCCCACCTGCTCACCGCCCGCCCGGCACCCCCCGCCGTGCGCCGGCCTTCGGCGGCACACCGCTGACCTAGCAGAAAGGATCCGCCTCCTGTCCGAACACTTCCACTTCGCCGTCCATCCCGAGTACGGCTTCGTCGCCGCTCCCACGGCCGCGGTCACCCCCCACCTGGCCGAGTGGCTCCTCACCCGCGAACAGTTCGAGCCCGTCCCCGAGCTGGCGGGCGTGTACCGGATCGCGCATCCGGAACAGGACGGCCGGCGCCGCACCCGCCAGGCCGTCCAGGACCTGCGTGCCCACGGATTGCGAGTGCACGCCGATTACTCGCTCGACCCCGCGATCACCCCCCAGCCCGCTCGCCCGTACCTCCTCAACGGACCGCTGGAGCGCCGCCGACGCACCGCCCAGGCCGCCGCAGCCACCTCTGCGCAGCGCACGCCGGCACGGCCCACCACTCCGGCACAGCCCTCGGCTCAACCGACCGCCGTCGCCGGACGCGCTCCGGGCCCCGGCGCGGCACGGGGGCGATGAGCATGAGTACCGAGCCCATCCGCATCGCCCGCAAACGCGGCGGCGAGGTGGACGTCGAGGGCCCCGTCGATGAGTTCGCTGCCCAGATCCTGGACCGCGCGGGGTTCATCTTCCGCCCGATTCTGGGCGGCGTCTGGATCCGGCTGCATTTCGACACCGGCCAGGCGCATGAGAACCAGCAGGCCACCTATGCCGCCCAGATGCTCATCGCTGCGGGCTACCAGGTCGATCTCGATCCGAGCCTGCTCCCCGCCGCCGGGCACTGCGCGCCGGTGAACGGGTGGCCACCGCGAACCCCCACCTGGCCGTCACATCCCGCGCCCCACTCCACGCAGCGGCGCCGGCACTGACCTCTCCTGCACGCAAGGCACCATGACCCCCTCCGCCAAGATCACGCTCTACCTCAGCGCCCACAACAAGATCATCGCCCTGCCGAGCGGGACCGGCCGCAGGTGGGCCGAGACCGCACTGGACCTGTCCGACTTCACCAAGAGCCACGACCCGACCCGCACCCTGGCGCTGGATGACCAGGCCCGAGCGCGTCAGGCGCTCACCCATCTCCACCAAGCCGCCCGCGACTGCCAGGTGACCATCGCCACTCACCCCCGCCCCTATCTAGGCGACATCGCCGAGTCGATCGTGGCGGCACTGCCGGGCCACTGGATGGCAGACGTCGAGCCCCTGCCACAGGAACAAGACCACCCGTACTACCTACGAGACTTCGTCTGGGAGGCTGGCGAGGTCTCCGACCTCCTGGACAGGTCTCCGCTGGGCTTCGCAGCGCTCCTCCGCGACGGCGGCGGCACTGAGCTGCTGCTGGTCGAGCGCCCCTCAGACGGCGCGTACATGGTCGGCGCCCTGATCCCGAGCCCTGATCACGTCCATGTGACAGCCCCGGCTCCGCGCAGCGTCATCGCGTCCGATGCCCGGCTCGCCGCCCGGTTCACCCAGACTCGCCTGCTGCCCGACTACAAACGAGCCGTCCTTCTCTCACGGCTGGACGAAGCGGAACGGGACCTGCACTGGGCGCGGGAGGAGCACAAGCCGGGGACGCACACCGCCGCGGACCTGCAGGGGGCGCTGTACCGGTTCCGCACCCACGCCATCGCGTTCATCGCCACCCTGCGCGACAACACGCCGCTCTCGGTCGAGCAGACCATCTTCCTGGATCGCATGGAGGACGCCCTGAACCTCGACGCACTGGACGACCCCGATCCCGAGGCCCTCGCCGACGCGGGGGCAGTGTGGCTCGTCGACGGCGAGGAGCTGATCGAGATGGCCCGCGCCGCCACGCCTGCGCCCGCCACCCCACCCGCCAAACCCAAGAGGCTGGCCACGGCCCCACCGCCACCAGGGGCGGTGGCCTCCAACGTCCCCGGCCCGCGCCGCTAAACCCCACACGCAGCCACCACGCCCCTGTACCGGAGTACCTCATCACCGACATCCCCGCCGAAGACCTCGGCACCGCCCTAACAGAACTGCGTACCTTCCAGGGGCAGTTCGCACTCATGCACCGGCGGAACGAGCGCGCCTGGTCCCAAGCAACGGCCGCAGATGCCTCACAGGCCGCAGCAGTCATTACACAGAGCCGTCGCCGAGAAGGGGCCGAGCTGTTCGAGCGCCATGTGGCGCCGCACGCGAACACGCTGCTGGCCGCCGCACGGAGTGCCGTGGAAACCATGCCGCCGGCCCGACACCATGCCGCGTGGCGCGAGCTGATCGACGACATGGCCCACGCCGCGGACCACATCGCCCGCATCCGGTCCGCGCCCGACAAGCAGCCCGAGCCCGATGCCTCTCGCGTGCGTCACCTCCAGCTGTGGCCCTACGTTCTGGCCTGGGCCGAACGTTCCTTCATCATCAGCGGCCTTGCCGAACAGCACCGCCCCACCGGTCCGCCACTGCCATCCGAGGAGCAGCAGCTATGGACGGACCTCGCACTGAAGGCACGGCGGCACGGCGACTTGGACGTCGACGAGGTCTGGTACAGCGCCGACAACGAGCTGATCACCCTGGCCCATCTCGTCGAGCACGGCGACCAGACGGTGGTGGTGCTGGCGGGTGAACTCGGCAGCGAACAGATGCGGGTGCTCGGCCACTACGACACCGTGCAGAAGGCCATCGAAGCGTCCCCGCCCCCGGCCCCCGCCGGGGTCCTGCGCCCAGACTTCTCGCCCTTCGCACCCCAGGCTCCCGCAGCGGAGGCCCCAGTCGCGAAACTGGTCCGGCAGGTCGAGGAGGCACGGCACACCGGGGATGTCTACATGGCGCTGCTCGACGCCGTGGACGACTCCGGGTTCTCCCGCGGTCCGCTGCCCCGCCTGGCCGACCTCCTCGACCGGGCGGCGACGTTCGCTGACGCGCTGGAGACGAAACAGGGCCAGCGCTCCGCTGCCCGCCTGTCCGTCCTCGCAAGACAGCTGGGCGCGCTGAGAGAGGAAATCGAGTCCGCCATGGAGGACCTCGGTGCCGGCGTCCTGCCACCGCACCGCACGCCCCGCCCCGTGTTCCACGTCGCCCCCACACCACCGGCGCCGTCGCCCACACCATCTGCCGTTCCGGCCGCGCCCCACGCCCCCGGCACTGCCCGCCGCCGCTAGCACCCCCTGAACCGGGGTGCCTCACCCCAGAAAGCGCCCGTTGACCTCCACCACCGACTCCGGCCCGCTGCTTGCACAACGCCACGTCGCCCGCCTGCTGTTCGGGACCCTGATCGGACGTCTGCCCAACGGCATGGCGCCCGTCGCGATTCTCCTGCTCGTCGCCGACCAGGGCGGATCACTGAAGACGGGCGGACTGCTGTGCGCGCTGTACGCACTGGCCTCCGCCATCGGGCAGCCGGTCCTGGGCCGGATGGTCGACCGGCGCGGCCAGAGCCTGGTCACCGCCGCGGCGGTCCTGCTCACCACGGTCTGCCTGCTGGCCCTGGCCGTGGTCGACGTCGCCGCCCGGTCGGGCCTGGCCACCGCTCTCGTCACCCTCGCCGGTCTGAGCACCCCGCCGCTGGAAGCAGGACTGCGGGCTCTATGGCCCGCGGTCCTGCCCGACGAGGCGCGGCGCCGGGCCGCTCTCGCGCTCGACACCGGCGCCCAGGGGCTGATCTACGTCACCGGCCCCCCGCTGGTCGCCGTGCTGTCCACGACGACCGGGCCGCGCACCGCGATGGTGGTGAGCGCCTCGCTCGGGCTGGTGGGCGCCGCGGTGGTACTGAGTGCCGCGCCGTCGCGCCACTGGCGCCCGGCCCGAGCGACCCAGCGCACCGGGCCGCTCGGGCCCCTCGCACATGCGGGACTGCGCTGGTTGTTCGTCGCGGTGAGCGGCGTCGGCTTCGCCCTGGGCGCGATGAACGTCTGGGCCGTCGCCTTTGCCGAGGATCTCGGGATGGACCTGTTGTCCGGGCTCATCCCGGCCGCGCTGTCCATCGGCAGCCTCGTCGGCGGCTTCCTCTACGGGAAGCGCACCTGGCCGGGCACCATCACCGGCAACTCCGCTTCGCCGCACTCGTGTTCGCGGCCGGATGGCTTCCGCTGATGGCGGTCACCGGCCCCGTCTCCGCGGTCGCGCTGACGGCTGTGCCGGGTCTGCTGCTCACCGCCGTGATCACCTCCGCCTTCCTGACCGTGGACGCCCTCACTCCGGCCGGCACCACGACCGAGGCGTACGCCTGGCTGATCGCTGCGGTGGGCACCGGCCAGGCCGCCGGGACCGCCCTGTCCGGCACGCTCGCCGAGCACCCGCCGATCGGTGCGGCTCTTCCTTCGGCCGGCGCCGCGCTCACCCTCACCGTCCTGCTCGCCGCCCACCGGCATCTCGCCGTCCCCGACGCCACCGCCCGGCGCCGCCGTGCACCGACTCACGCCGCTCGCTGAACACCCGTTACGCACAAGGAATCTCACCCATGGCTGTCAAAACGTCCTATGAAGTTGTCCACACCTGTGGGCACACCGTGACCCGCAATCTGTCCGACCGTCCCGCCGACAAGCGTGCGTCCTTCGCCCGGTGGCTCGCCTCCAAGGACTGCACCAACTGCTGGAAAGCCGCCCGCGACAACGACAGCACCAGCAAGGAGGAGTGGCTCGCCGCCAAGCGCGCCGCCGAACAGCAGGCCGCCGCCGACTGGGCCACCCAGTTCGAGATGCCACCGCTCGAAGGCCCCGAGAAGGCTCTGGACTGGGGCGAACGCTCCCGCCACCAACTGGTCACCGCCGCCTACGCCACGCTGGTCAGCGAAGGCACCTGGGACGAGGCGGACTGGGCCGCGCTCGAAGAGAAGATCCGCACGATCACCCGCGCCGGGTGGTGGATCGACCAGCGGGACGCTGAAGGCACTGGCCTTCCCGAACTTCTCGACGCCGCCACGGAGGCCGATCGTGGCTCGGAGAACCCCTTCCGCTAGGCACTGTTTCTCGGATCATGTGCGGAGCCAGATGGTGAGTGCTGCGAGGGTGACGGTGCCGAGGTAAATGTAGGCCCGTTTCTCGTAGCGGGTGGCCACGGCTCGGAAGCCTTGCAAGCGGTTGATGGCTCGCTCGACGGCACGGGGGGCCCAGCCTCGGGGCGAGACACGCAGTCAACGGCCACTGGGCTTCTCCCCCGGCAGCTCCTTTCCACGACAGGACAGGTGCGCAGCTTCGGCGGCACGCTGCGCCCTTTCCTCCTGGCCGAGGTCGCCTATCTCGTGGAAGATCTCGGCAGCGCTGGTAAGCGCAGTCACTGCTTCTTCTGAACACCCCCATTCCATCAAGAAGATGCCCAGCGCGAAGGAGGCATGTGCCTTGCTAGGGCTTGCTTCGAGACAACTGAATACCGTGACGGCCTGCTGGAGTTTTTGGATCGCTGACGCATGTTGGTGTTGATCTTTTAGAAGTAGGCCCAGACACGCCAACGCGGCGCCCTCGTTGGAGCGGTCCCAGTGCCCACCGGCTTCATGACTGAGTCGGATCGCCCGGCGGTAGCACTCGGCAGCCGCCTCGCCTTGGCCAGCCGCTCTCAGGGCTACTCCCAAGTTGCGGAGGGCCAGCGACTCGACGCTCCGACTCGTGTGAGACAGCTCGCTCACGGCATCCCGCAAGGCCTCAATAGCTTCACTCGTACGCCCAGCGCCGTACAGCATGACCCCGAGGTTCAGCAGGGCCGTGCCCGCCACATGCACATCGCCTGCCTCCCGGAGCAGTCTGACGGCGTGCCGGTATTCGCCGACGGCCTGCGTTTGGTTGTCCCCGCGACCAAGAGCGTCGGCAAGTGCCCGCCGCCCTCTGCCTTCTATGCTCTTGCCGTCGCTGAGCCGACGCGCAAGCTCAATAGCCTTCTGCGCCGCGGAGATGGCTTCCTTCACTGCATCGCCCTCGCGCAGCACGTGACTAAGCTGTATGAGCGCTTGGCCTTCTCCATTCTCGTCGCCTGCTTGATGCGCGGCCCGGACTGCCACCCGCGCGGTGGCAATCCCCTCCTGCGAGCCCCCCTCAAACCAGTTCTCCAGGGCCTTGGGCAGGTCTCGGGCGATGTCGAGGTGCCCGTTGGTCTCGGCCAGCTGCACTGCGGCGACCAGGTTGGACCGCTCAGCCTCCAACCACGCCACGGCTTGATCCCGATCCGTGAACCCCTGCGAACGCGAGGCCGGGAGCTCCAGGATGTAGCTCGAGGCACAGCGAGCCCGCTCCAGGTAGTGCTGCAGCAACCTCCGCTGCAGCTTCGCAACGGGATCAACAACTACGCGTTCGGCGGCATACAGCCGCATCAGGTCGTGCAGCCGCCATCTGCCCCAGGAATCTCCGTACTCGACCAGGTGTGCCGCAGCCAGCCCCCTCAGCAGCTCTTCGGCTTCGTAGAGATCAACAGCAGCGAGATGGGCTGCGATTTCGCTGGAGATGTCCGGTCCGGGGGCGAGTGACAGGAGTCGGAACATGCGGGCGGCGTGCGGCTGCTCGTTCAGCTGCAGGTAGGACAGATCGAAGGCTGCGCGCACTGGGTGGTCGCCTTTCCGCGCCCCCAGCCGCTCCAGTCGGGTGTGCGCCGCGGTAAGGGCCTGGGCCACAGAGACCAGAGGCCGCCGGGGGGCCGTGGCAAGCAGAGCCGCGCAGATGCGCAGCGCCAGTGGCAGTCCAGCACACAGGTGGGCAATGGCGGCGGCGTCGGCGGGAGCGTGAGCAATGCGTGTGTCGGCCTCGGCGCGAGCCGTCGTCAGCGCCCGGCGGAGCAGGTCGATCGAGTCTTTCTCACCGAGGACATTCAGATCATGCAGCCGGGCCTCGATTCCCAGGATATGGCGGGAGGTGATCAGTGCTGCACTGACGCCATCGGTGGGCAACAGCGGCGTCACCTGCTCAGCGGTGGAGGCGTTGTCGAGGACTAGCAGGATCCGCCGGTCCTGCTCGGCATAGGCGGCCAGCACGCTGCGGTACTGGCGAACACGGTCGTGCAGATCGGTGGGAATGTGCTCCCCCATTCCCAGCGCACGCAACAAGCTGTCCAACGCCCGCTCCGGCGCAAGGGCGCGCTTACGGTCGTAGCCGAACAAGTCGATGAACAGCACCCCGCCGGGAAACCCCGCTTCCCGCAGGGCTCTCGCCGCGGTATGCACGGCCAGCTCGGTCTTGCCCACCCCAGCCATTCCTGTGACCAACGTCACTCGCGCGGCGGAGTGTCGGCCGCACGCATCTGGGGCCAAGTCCGCAAGAAGCTCCCGCACGTGTTGGCTTCGGCCGGTGAACGTGGCTGAGGGCGCAGGCAGTCCGGACAGCGCCGGGGGAACCGACACGGGCAACTGAACCGTGCCGTGCCAAGCCTGCACGACGGGGCCGAGAAGGGATCCGCCGCCAATGGAGTTCCCCGTCTCATCCCGTTGCCGGTGGTCCGGGCGGACCGTATCTGCGGTGGCCCGTCCCGTGCCCCCGCTGAGCAGGCCTGCCTGAGCCTGCTGACGCACCGTCGCCGCGCTAGAAGCCTCGGCCCTGCGCTTCCGCTCGCCCGTCAAGGCCTTTTGCCAACGGTCTTCCGCGAGCAGCTCGGCGACCGTCTCGGTTGTCTCGTTGCCTGCAGGCAAGTCCAGGATGCCTTGTCTGTCGGCCCAGTCACGGATGTCCTTAAGGATCATCAGAAATTCGTCGTCCCTGTGCGGGAACCGATCACCCCGCAGCCACGCACCGACGGTGTCACGCGACACCTTGGCATGCTTGGCCAGGGAGTTGTCCGAAGGCCGGCCACTCATCCGGCCACGTTTCAGATCTCCGATGCGGCGCAAATCCTCAAACAGGTTCGGCATCTTGGTCAGCGACCTCCGCTCCGTGAGTGTCCTGCCGGTCCAGGACGGCCCCGCCGGACACCATGCCCTCCCACTCGCCACCAGCGGTCATTGCATCCACATTGTCCAACCCATGGCAGATCGCAGCAGGACACGGCGCCGGACAGGCAGCCTCTTCCTCAATCGTTCCCTTCGGGGAAACTTGCACCCCTTGTCCGGAGAGCCCGATGACCACAATCCAACTGCTGTCGCTCCTGCTGGCCCTTTCCGCAGCGCTGCATACTGGCTGTGCCGCCGCGTTCATCGCCTGGCGCGGTGGCACCAGCCCAGCTCAGTCCCTGCTGCTCGGTGGCGGAGCCGCCGGCGCGGCCAGCGCTCTGTACTTCGCCGCCATCAGCGCCTATCGCTGATCGAAGCGGGCCAGAGGTGCCTAGTTGGGCGTGGCGGGCGCGGGGATGCCGTATACCCGACGATCCCCGGTTAGCGAAACCGGGGATCCTCCGGACCATTGTCCTTCCACCGCCGCCCGTGCCGTTCGTGGAAGGACCCCGTTGTGCCCCAAGCCGCCCGCCCGCCGTACGTTCCCGACGACATCCTCACGCCCAAGAGGGATATGACCCATGGGCACTTCCGGCCCGGTGACCAAGTCGTCGTTCTCAAGGGTGTGGCCGGCGGGGAGCTGTGGGGGGATGCCATGACGGTGGTGACTCCGTCCTGGCACACGCCCACCGAAGAGGACGGCTGGCGGCTGCGCGACCCCAACGGCGGGCAGCAGACCTTCGTCACCGCCCACCCCCGCTATCTGGTCCACCTCTCGCGGCGCTGCCCTGACTGCCTCATATACCTGCGCGCCCTGGAGGACTACCTGATCCCGAAGTTCGCCGACGCGGGCAGCGTGATCGACTGCGGCTGGTACTCCACCACCTCGCTGAACCAGCTCGTGCACATCGCCGATGCCCGGGGCGCCCGATGATCCCGCTCATCTGCGAGTCGCAGTTCTTCCCCTCCATCTCGGTCTCCGCCGCCCTGGGCCGTCCGATCGCCGCACAGGACGTTCTGGGTGATCTCGTGGTGGCATGCGCGCCTGTGGACTCCAGCATCGCCGAGGGCGGCCCCAAGGAGTGGATGTTCGCCGACTGGGAGGAGTACCTCCTCGCACCGCAGTTCCTCCACCCCTACGCGGCCGGGCTGAACGCCAACGCTCCCGAGATCTTCCACATGGCGGTCCGCCTGCACCCCGCTGACCGGGAACTGAGCCCGCCGGAGTGGGCGGAGATCGCCGAGCGGCTGACCCGCGTCACCGGCTTCGCACCCGCCGCAGATGAACACGCGTGCCGCTGGGTCGCCCTGCAGGCCGGCCCCGGCCGACTCGATGTGATCGCCAACCCCATCCGCGAAGACGGCACCCGGGCACGACAGCCGTGGCCCGTGCACGAGGCTCTCCGCAACGAGTGCCGCCTGATCGAAGGCGACCTGGGCCTTGTCCCCGCCCAGCGCCGTGGCGGGCGCCCGCTGACCGCGCATCTCCCGGGCCAACGCCCCTCCCTGCCACAGCCGGTGACAGAACAGTCCCCGCCTGCGGTGGCCGCGCAGCTCGCCACGCTGATGTGTCAGCTCGCCGACGAGACCAACGGGCCGATCGCCTCGGTGCGTGGCCTGGTCGAGCAGGCTGCGCATCGGCTGGAGGAGCTGCCCCACTCCTACGGTCCCGCAGCGGGGCACCGGCTGGAGTTGATCGCCCGGCGCCTGTACGGCATCCAGCAGGACTTGAAGGCCGCCACCGCGGATCTGCCCGGAGCCAACGAGCGCGCCACCCGGCCCACCCGCATGCCTGCCGCACCTCACCCAGCGCCCGAGCGCCATTCCCGCTGAACACTCCGAGAGAGCACTGCCCTTGACCATTGCCGACCGTTACCTGACCCTGCAACGCGACGTGCACTCGGACGAAGTCCTCGCCCGCGGCGGCGACCCGGAAGCGCACAGCATCTTGGAGCGCACCGGCTTCATCCCCGTCGTCCGCGTGCACGAGCACTACCACCGGCTGCCCACCGGCCTTGACGAAGCCGAGGAGAAACGTCTCGCCACCCGGGCCGTGGCACGGCTACGCGCCGTCCGGTACCACGTCGCCTGCGACGCGGCGTTCGAGACCGAACTGCGCGAGGCCCACTACCTCCCCCTCGGTGCTTCCGTCGCCCACCAGGCCGAACGCATCCGCCAGGCGACCACCACCGAGGAGGTCGCGGATGCCCTGACCGAACTCACCGCCGCCCACGACGGCGTCCTGGCTGCCCTCGACGATGTCCTCGCAGCAACCATCGAGTTCCACCTGAGCCTTGACGGACCATCTGACATCGCTACCGCCGGGCGGCTGCGCTACCTCTCCGAAGGCCACCTGGACGTCATCCGAGCCGATCTGGCCGCCGTCCGCGCCGAGCTAGCCGACCGGCACGAGCCTCACCCACAGCGCAGCGTATGCAGCGCCGAAGTCGGCCCGAACGAGCGCGAAGCCTCCGCCGTCTGCGGCTGCCCGCCCCCGCCCCTGCCCACCACCGCATCCAGCCCGCCGCCCACTGCCCCGGCCCCTGCCGGGCGACGGCGCTGAGCTCCCACCCCCGAGGAACCCATGCACGACCCCACCCCTGATCTCGCGTCCTTCGCCATCGCCCTCGCCGACGAACTCCCCGGCAACTGGACCAGCGAGCACCACACCCATGCGCAGTACCCCGACCAGTTCACCCGCGCCGAACACCTCTGGGACATGAACCTGGTCGCCCACGCCATCGCCGAGCACGTCCTGGACCAGGACGCGGTCCTCACCCGCGACGACGGCACCCGCCTGTACGTCATCCCGCGCCCCCGCAGCGGCGAGGAGTTCCTCGTCGGCGCCATCGCCCCGGCCGACATCCCTGCGGAAG
Source organism: Streptomyces sp. NPDC093510 (assembly GCF_040683555.1). Classification (NCBI taxonomy): domain Bacteria; kingdom Bacillati; phylum Actinomycetota; class Actinomycetes; order Kitasatosporales; family Streptomycetaceae; genus Streptomyces; species Streptomyces sp. NPDC093510. The sequence continues at coordinate 71,096 of NZ_JBFBEE010000029.1, read as the reverse complement.
CCTTCCGTACCGTGCGCGAGCCCGACGGCATCACCGTCCCCGACGACCCGGCCCAGGCCGCCGCGGACATCACGACCACCCTCCTGCCCCGCTACGACAAGGCCCTCGCCCAAGTCCGCGACAACGCCGCCCGCCTCGCCCCGGCGCTGCCCCCGGAACTCGTGGTGATCACGTTGAGCGGCCGGGACTTCCACGTCACCAAGCCCGACCGGGCCGATGCCGCCCAGATCCTCACCGACAACGGCTGCGTCTACGACAAGGACCATGACACCTTCGTGCTGCCCGGCGAGGACACCGCAGCCCAGGCCCAGGCCATCCAGCGGGCAGCAGCGCAGCTCGTCCAGCTCGGCATCGGCATCAGCGTGCGACTCCCGCAGGCCAAGCCCGCCCTGGACACCGCCCCGGTCGCGGCCCCGACCCCAGCAGCCCCTGCGGCGCGGACTCGGTGAACAGGTCGACGGACGACGAGCCGCCGTTCGTCGTCCTCGACTACGTGACCATCCCGCGGGATTCGAAGACCCAGTTGATCCTCGCGGTCGGCGGTGACGAACGCGCCAAGGGAATCCTGCAGACCGTCGGCAGCTTCATCTCCGCCGCCGGACCCCGCGGCCCCTACCAGCGCCAGCCGCACATCATGCCCGTCGAGCAGCAGCGTCAGGGCGCGCGCACCAGTGCACCCGCACTGCCCACCACACCGGCAACCACCCCGGCCAAGTCGCCTGCCCCCGGCGGTGATAGCCCCCCGAGAAGATCGGAGGAGCCCGCCCGTGGGCAACAGAGCCGACGCCGAAGGCAGCGACGTCGAGATCTACCGCAATCCCCTGACCGACACGATCCACGCCGACACCCCCACTGGTGCACCCAAGCAGCTCCTGGCCCTGCTCGACGCCCTCGGGCTGGAACGCAAAACCGAGGTCACGGCCGGCCCCGTCTACGTCTGGCACGAAGTCCCCAGCCACCTCAGCGAACAGGAGAAGAAGAAGGTCGCCACCCGTGCCTTGCCTTCTCTCCTGCTGGCCGGATACGTGGTCAACATCCCCGACGATCTCTTCGACACCGTGGCCTACCAGGAAGCGGTCGCCGACATCCGCAACCACCGCCACCCGGCCGCCGCGCCCCCGGCCGGAACCCGGCCCGCGCCCAAGGCCCCCAGCCGCACCGCTCCAGCCGCCCGGCGGTGAACCTCAACACCCCGGAACCTCACCCATGACGCTCGCCGACGAGCACGACGTCGACGTACTGGTCTACCACCGCGACGGCACCAACTACGTCGACAGCCGCACCAGTGCCCCCGAACACCTCCTCAAACTGCTCGATGGCCTCGGCCTCGACCGGCACTGCATGCCCGAGGAAGCCGACACCTTGCACCAAGTCCCCGAGCACTGGGGCGAGATGGCCATGAAACAGATGGCCGACCGCGCCATCCCCCTGCTGACCGGCGCCGGGTACCGCCTCGCCATCGACACCGTCTTCGGCGGCACCGCCCACCGGGCCGCCCGTGCCGCCGGGCGACCGTCGCCACCGGTGACACCACCTGACGCAGGCAGCCACCGCTCCCGCCGCTCCCTATAACCGTCCCCGGCCAGCTCCCGCCGCGGAGGCCGGCCCCCGCCACCCAAGAGATGCCGCACCTCCCCGCGCCCGACCGCACGCCCCCGCCCATCACCGCCAGCCGAAGCCCGCGCCTTGCCGCTGCCCTGTTCCGCCACTACCTGCGCGCCGTCGCTGTCGGCAGCTGCGAACGGTCCATCCCTCTGGCCGTCGCCCGGCCAGAGGCCGTCCTCAGCGAAGCCCGCCGCCTCGGCCGACGCAGCTGATTGCCCCGTTCCTTCGCCCCCAGGAGGCCCATGACCGACCTGTCGTCCTATCCCGTACGCCTCGCCGAGGACATCGCCAGCCTCATCAAGACCCTGGACGACCACCTCGACCAGGCCACCCCGCGCCAAGCGGCCGAAATCCTCGCCAAAGTCCTCGACACCCAGGAGGGCGTCCTGACCCGGGTCACCGATCTGGTCGGCACCGGATCCCGGTTCGCCCAGAACCAGGCCCACCGCGGGATGCTCCCGCCCGAGGTCTGGCTCGCCATGGGCCGGGCCTCCCACGAACTGCACAGCGTCGGCATGGACCTTGACGAGCACGCCGACGCCATCAAGCAGCTCGGGACACCGCCCACCACGGCAAGCACCCTGCCGCCCCAGCCTGTCGCCTCCGCCATGGTCGTCAGGAGGAGCCGGTGAAACAGCAGCAGTGGACCGGCTGGGCCCCCGGCGCCCAGCAAGCCGAACAGCACTACCTGGTCGAGCCCCGCTACCTCGCCGGCGGCGGCGACATCCGCTTCGTCAGCGAGTTCCTGCGTGCCTCCGGCTGGAACGACAAGTCCAAGACCGGCGGGCCGCTGGTCTTCGACAGCCCGGACAAGTCCGTGCGCATCGGATACGACCCCTTCACCCAGCCCGGCGGCTGGACGATCTCCGGGAAGGCCGCCCGCGGCCAGGAAGCCTGGCACGCGACCTTCACCCGCCAGGTACCCGTCGAGATCGTCGCCGGATTCACCGACGCGCTCACCCGCCCCCGCTCCGCGCACGCCCCCAACGTCTGGGCACCGCTGCAGGAGCAGCGCTGGAAGACCGAGCAGGGCCAGCACTTCACCGCGATGAGCCCCGACGGTGGCGCCTGGCTGCAGTTCCACCAGTCCAATCCCGGCGAGGCGCTGTGGTGGGCCGGGGCCCGCAACGAGCACGGCCGGATCTGGGACGCCTCCTTCACCGCTTCCACGCCGACGCACCTCGTCCAGGCGTTCAGCACCGCGCTGGCCGACCCGCAACAGGTCATGCGACCGCGCGGGCACGTACCGCCCTCCACCCGCATCCGCACCACCTCCGTGTCCGTGCGGCCCGACGAGCTGTCCGCCTGGCAGCAGGCCCGTGTCCGAGCCGCCCGCGCCGCCACCTGGGCCCGCAACTCCTGGGCCTCCACCCGGCCCCGACGCCAGACACCCACCGCCGGCCCGTACGCCCAGGCAGGCTCCCGCGCCCGCCGCTGACCGGCTGCCCCCCTCGCCTCATACCGAAAGCTCACGCCTTGCCCCACCACGCACACGATGCCCCCACCCCCGCCCAGATCCGTCAGGCCACGAGCACCCTCGCCGACCTCGCCGCCTACCTGCGCACGCATCCCCCGCTCGACGACGTACTGCCCCTGCTCGCGCCGCTGCTCGACGAGGACGACGGCGTCCCGATCCTGCTCGGCGATGCCCTGCGCTGCACCGAACACCTCATCGGCCAGCAAGCCGCGTTCCCCGTGCCCGACGAGACCCGCCTGATCATGGAAGCGTTCCGCGAAGCCGCCCAGGAGGTCACGGACTGGCACGTGCTGCACTGGGACGTCCAGCGGCTCCGTAGGCACACCGGCGCCTCGGAGTGACGCCCGACCCCTACCTCCCCACCCGCGCCAACTCCCCGCACGACACCCTCTGGTTCGAGACCCAGCCCCGCCACCTGGCCGGACGCGGCGACCCGCGGCACATCACCCAGGCACTGCGAGCCGCAGGCTGGACGAACCGCTCCGACCCCGACTTCCCCCACGTCCTGCTCGCCAGCCCCCACTACCGGCACACCGTGGTGCTCGAACCCGACCCCGAGCCCACCGGGGCATGGTGGCGCATCCGCGGCCAGGAAGAAGACGGTCGGCGCTGGTACACCGAGTTCGGCGCGCACACCCCCGTGGAAATCCTCGCCCACCTCACCGACGCGCTGCTCCAGCCCGCTCCCGAGCAGACGCCTCCGATCTGGTCGCCGCTGACCGCGGCGGGCTGGTCCTACGAGCGCGACGAACACGGCAACGAGATGGCCCGCCATCCCGACGGCATCCTCAGCCTGGAGCGGTGGGCCGTCGAGCCGGGTGAGACCTTCCACTGGCGGGCCCAGGCTGCCGCGCCCAATGGCGGGGGTGGCCTTCGCCGGATCTGGCACGCCTACCTCGACGAGCAGATGCCGCCCCACCTGATCGCCGCATTCACCACTGCCCTGGCCGACACCGAGCCCGTGCAGCGCGCGATGTACGACGTGCCGCACTCCCACCTGGTCACCCAGGAGCAGCGCGGCCCGCAGGGCGAGCAGCTCGCCGAGGCGCACCGGGTGCGGCTCAAGGCGATGCGTGCCGCCGGTCGCAAGGCCCGCCGCACGGCCGCACTCACCACGGGCTCACCGGCGCCCCGCGCCGCACCGGCCGCGCCCGCCTCCGGCCGGGCCCGCTGAACGAGCCGGGCGGCAATACTCCCGCCCGGCTCACCGCCCCCCTTGTTCCATCCTTCGTCTGAGAGCGCTTTTGTCCCCAACTGCCCACGCCCCCGATGTGATTCACCGCGAGCGTCTGCACCAGCTCGCCGCCTTCCTGCGCGAGAGCGAGCGGATTCTCGCCGACTTCGACGCCTGGCGCGAGGAGCATAGCGACCTCGACGGCTGGCCCCTCGACGACGCCGAGCACAGCCGTCATGCCGTCAAGCGCGACGCGGACACCTGGCGGTCCTTCAACCGCGTCCGGTCCTTCGCCAAGGAGCTGCTGGCTACCGCCGAGGTACAGATACAGCAGCTCAACCCCGCGCACATCCAGTCCCGCTGGCCCTGGCAGTTGAGCGTCCTCGATCACGCCCTGGAGCAGCTCGGCGCGCTGCAGCGGGAATGGCTCGAAGCCCGTGACGCGCTGGCCCCGACTGCCCGGCCGGGCGATTTCGCGTACGACGACGCGCTCGCCGAGCGCAACGAGGAAGCCTGGTCCTACCTCGACGACTGGGCCAGCCACGGCGGGGTTCTCCTGGAAATCCAGGCCGCAGTACAGGAGCTCCCGCCCCGCTCACCGGCCCTGGCCTCAGCCCAGGCGTATGCCCGTCCGGCGGCTCCGGCCGCGGCGCCGTCCGCTGTGGCCCGCAGGTGACCGGCGTGCCGCACGACATCGACATCGCGCTGGTCGCGCCCCGCTACCTCGCCGGCCCCGGCGACCCGGCCTGGGTCACCGTCCCGCTCCACCGCGCCTGCCGCTGGAGCACCGCCCAGGACCCGCTCGTGCCCCGGGTCATCCTGACCAGCCCGGACCAGCTCGCCCAGCTGCGTATCACCCCGGATCCGGACCCGGCCGAACCGTGGTGGATCCTGCGTCACGCACACCACGGCGACCAGCGGGCCTGGTCAGTCACCTTCGACGCCCACACACCGGTCGAGATCATCGCCGCGGTCACCGACGCCCTCACCGACCCCGCCACACCGCGGGCCGCGGCCGACGACCCCTACGAGACGCTGCGCGCGGCAGGCTGGCACGCTCCCCGCCACCACGACGGTCGTACCTCACCTGAGGGCATGACCTCCCCCGACGGCCTGGCCCGCGTCGACCGCCTCGTCCATGAACACCGCGCCGCCAGCTGGGTCGTCGAGACGTCCGTCCATCACCTGCCCACCCTGTGGCGCGCCTACCTGGACGGCGACACCCCGCCCCACTTGGTCGCCGCGCTCTTCGGGGCGCTGGCCGACGAGACACCCCTGGTCCGCGAACCGCACCGCGTCCCGCACCTGGCAGCCACCCACGGCCGCACCACCACCGGCCGGGTGAGCGCCGAGACCGTCGCCTTCGCGCTGGAGCACCGCACCACCGCCCTCGCGCAGCGCAGCTCCCCGACGCCGCCGGCCACCCCCATCCCCGGACCGCATGTGCCCCAGCAGCGCCGGGCCCGCTGACCGACACCCGCACTCCCCTCTGGATCCACCCTCTTGCCCCAGCCCTCCCCCAACCAGTCCACCGACGCCACTGACATCGCCTTCAAGATCCTCCTTGGCGTGCTCGCCGTCGCTGTTCCCTTGTCCAATCTCGCCTGGCTCGGCGGACAGCTCACCGCCTGGGCCACCGACTCCGGGCCCAGCGCCCCCTACCAGCCCGTTCAAGCCCTCCTGCACCCCGACCAGCTCTGGCCGGAGCTGGGAGAAACGTCCCTCCTGATCGGCACACGCATCCTGCCCGGCGCCGTGCTGCTCGCCCTCGGCATCACCGCCGCCGTGCTCTACCAGCGGCACAAGGGCACCGGCGGGCGCAAGAAGCGCATCGAGGGCATGGCCAAACGCACCGACATCGAACCGCTGATGTCCAAGGCGATCACCGCCAAAGCCCGCTCGCTGCGCCCGAGCCTCAAAGACGCCAAGCACATCGACGCCAACGACACCGGCATCCTCCTGGGCAACCTCCAGGGCACGAAGTACGAGGTGCGCATGGGGTACGAGGACGTCGCCGTGGCGATCATGGCGCCGCGCTCCGGCAAGACCACCTCCCTGGCAATCCCCTCCATCCTCAACGCACCCGGCCCGGTCCTGCTGACCTCCAACAAGGCAGCCGGTGATGCCTTTACCGCCACGCTCGACGCGCGGGCGGCCGTCGGCCGGACCTGGTCAATGGACCCGCAGCAGATCGCGCACGCCAAGCGCGAGATGTGGTGGAACCCCCTGGCCACCGCCAAGACCCTCGACGGGGCAGGCAGGCTCGCCGGGCACTTCCTCGCCGCCTCGGTCGACGCCTCCCAACAGGGCGACTTCTGGTCGAAGGCCGGCAGCAACATCTTGAGCCAGCTGTTCCTGGCCGCAGCCCTCGACGAGCGCCCCATCACCGACGTGATGCAGTGGCTGGCCTTCCCCGCCGACCGCACGCCGCTGGACATCCTGCGCGACCACGGCTTCACCGCGGTCGCCGCCCAGCTCAAGGGCACCGTCGAAGGGCCGCCGGAGACCCGCGACGGCATCTACGAGACCGCCCGTCAGTACGCCGCCGCGCTACTAAACTCGGAGATCGCCGCGTGGGTGACCCCGCAGAAGGACGTCGAGGAGTTCCGGCCGGAGGCGTTCGTCACCTCGACCGACACCTTGTACCTGCTCTCCAAGGACGGCGGCGGTGGAGCCAGCGCCCTGATCGCCGCGTGCGCGGACTCGGTGATGCGGGCCGCGACCGCCCAGGCCGAGCGCGCCGGCGGACGCCTGGACCCGCCCATGCTGGCGATCCTGGATGAGGCCGCGAACGTGTGCAAGATCAGCGATCTTCCGGACCTGTACTCCCACCTCGGCAGCCGCGGGATCATCCCGATCACGATCCTGCAGTCCTACCGCCAGGGCCAGAAGGTGTGGGGGGACGCCGGCATGGACGCCATGTGGTCCGCCTCCACGATCAAGGTCATCGGATCCGGCATCGACGACCCCGACTTCGCCGACAAGCTCTCCCGACTGATCGGCGACCACGACGTGGAGACCACCTCCACCTCGCACTCGGAATCCGGCAAGAGCACCTCGGTGTCGATGCGCCAGGAGCGGATCCTGGCCGCCGACGCCATCCGCGCCCTGCCCAAGGGCACCGCCCTGTGCTTCGCCACCGGCATGCGCGCCGCGATGCTCGACCTGCGCCCCTGGTATCTCGAGCCTGGCGCCGACGAGCTGTCTGCCGCCTCCGCCCGCGCGTCGAAGGGCATCACCGAGCGGGCCGTCGCCAAGGCCGCACCAAAGCGTGACGACTTCGGCACCGCCGCGTAGAACTCACCTTCCCTTCGCCCCCTGTGCTGCGTGCGGCGTCCCTCCACATCGCCGCACCGGCCGTGAGCACTCCTGGAATCGCCTATGACACAGATCCACGCAGTCCCCGACGACTGGGACCCCCGCCACCGCTGCTGCCTTGAATGCGGCAACAGCGGACCCGAGGTCGCTCTGCGGGCCATCACCCACTCCGCGACCACCCAGCAGGCTCTCGCCTGTACCAGGCACATCGCGGACGTGACCGCGGTCCTCGATGCGAATGCCTCCGCTCCGCACACTCCGTCAACGCAGTCGTCGACGCCCACCGTCGCACCAGCCCAGTCCTCCGCGCCCGCCCCTCAACGCCGCCCGCACACATGACCCAACCTCCCGCCGAAGCCCTGCTGTTCGAGGTGCCCCCGCCGCCGACGCCCGTGGAGCGTCTGCTCTCCCTCGCCGCCCACTACACCGAGCACAACGACCGGCTCGACCTCCTGCTAGCCGCCCGCGCCAAGCCCGAACCGGGAGCGCATGTCACCTCCGCGCAGGACCTGGCCACCGAGACCCTCGCCGCCATCAAGGCCGTTCAAAACGAACGGCTGTATGACAGCGCCGAGTTGTCCGACGCCGTCGTCCGGCTCAAGCAGCTCGCCTACCTGTGCACCGCCTCCGCCGACCATGGCCCTCAACTGGCACGCGAGCTGACTGCGCTGGCCCCCGAAGCCGTCCTGGACAGTGCGACGCGCGTTGCCGGTGAGATACGGCGAAGGCGCTGGAGCAACGCCCCACGGCCCGGTGAACCGCTCTCGGCCGCGCAGCACACGGCTCTGCACGAGATCGCCCGCGGCCACGTCGTGGTCACCGGCTCCGCTGACCGGAGTTACGTCCACCACCGCACGGCACGCGTCCTGATCAGCACGCTGCGGTCCTTGGAAGCCAAGGACCTCATCGCGCGCAAGGCCAAGTCCGCTGCGCCCGCATACATCGGGGGATCGCCGCAGGACCGCGTGCACCTCACCTCTACCGGCGTCACGGTCCTGGCCGCCGTCCTCGTCCTGCCTCCAGCCACCACGGCGGGCCCCTCGCCCGGGCCCGCACCCCGCACGCAGACGGCCACCCGAGGCCGCTGACCCCCTCCCGGAGCCCCATGCCCCCGCTCGACCTGAACGAACAGCCAGACCAACTCCGTGCCCTGGCCCGGAGCTTCGAAGAACTCCACGACCGCGTGCGCGACCTCTCCTACACCCCGGGCACCGACGCACTGCACAAGATCACTCCACTCCTGCTCGCGGCCCAGGAGCTGACCGCAGCCGCGCTCGGGCACCTGAGGGCCCTGGACGACAGCACATACACCGGCGTCACCGGCAGCCGCGCCGGGCTGGAAGCCCTCTCCGCCATCGTCGCCGGCGCATCCCTGGCCTGCACCGACCTCGCCGAGGCCATCTCCGCCAACCCGTACGAGGGAGCGCCCTACGCCGGATATCCGGCCGACGACGCCCAAGCCCGCGCGGCGCGTCACGGCGAGGCCATCCCCCGTATGAACAGCCACCTCAAGGACGCCGTCCACCAGCTCGACGTGGGGGCAACCGCCTGCCACTACCTCGCCACCAGCATCAATAGCAGCCTGCCGACCACATCACCGCACCCGCCGCAGGCCGTGGCCAAGCTCAATGACACCCAGCACTCGGCCCTACAGTCACTGGCGCAGGGAGAGGGACGCCTCTACGAGCGGGTGCAGCGAGGACGGAGCGTCAACCGGGTCGCGGCCAATGACGGCACACGCATCTCCATCGCCACCTTCCGGACCCTCGCCAGGCACGGCCTCGTCACCACCGACACCAGCACCCCCTTGCTCGTCGGCCAGGCCATCTCGGTCACCGAGCAGGGGCAGCGCGCTCTCGTCCAATTCCGGCCCACCGCCACCCTCACCACCACAGCGGTGCCAGCGCCCAACACCTCCGCGACTCCAGGCGTACGCCGGTGACGGGATGCGCCTCCGAGAGCCCACAGCGGCTCCTCCCCCGCGCCATCTCACCGGGACCCGGAACACCCGCCCGCTGCCTCGCCGCCTCGCCGCCGACCATGCCCCCTCACCGAACGGATCCCTCACCTCCCCAATGACCGCCCACCTCTCCCCGCCCGAAGCACTGCTCGCGCTCGGTGCCGACTACAACCGCCACAACGACGCGCTCCACTCGCTGTACGTCATAGAGGTCAACGGCGCCAGGCCCGCGACCGCGGTCGGCAGGCAGATCCCCCGCACGCAACACCTGGCCAAGTCGGCGCTCCACATCGTCGAGGCGCTGAACGAGCAGCCGATGTTCCCCAGCGCCGGGATCCGCGCGGTCTACGCACGCATCCGGCAGCTCGCCCATCTCGCCCTCGACGCTGCCGATCATCTCCTGGACGCCGAGGACATCCTCGACGACATCCGCGTCGGTGCTCCCAACGAGGAGGGGGTGCCCCTGACCGCTGAGGAGGCCCGTGAGGAGGTGAGGGGCCGCCTCATCCTCGTACGGGACCTGACCGCCCTCGGCGCCGACGACGCGCTGGCCACCGCGGAACTCCTGACCGTCGAGCTGCGCCACCAGCGTCTCCTGCCCGCCAGCCGGTCGCTCGACCTCTCGCCCACGCAGCACACCGCCCTGCGTGCCGTCGCCCAGGGCTTCGTGACGATCGACCGGCACACCGACAAGCCGAGGATCAGCCACGACGATGTCCGCGTCAGCATCAGCACCATCCGCTCCCTGGAAGCCCGGGGACTCCTCAACCGCGAGGAAACCCCACGGATCCTGCACGACGAACGCGTCCACCTGACTGTTGACGGCTGCCGCACCCTGGCAGCGAGCTTCGGGCACCCGCGGCCTCCGGCCCTGACCACCGCTCGCCCGGCAGAACCCCGGGCCACCGCCACGCCCGCTCGCTCCCGATGACATACGGGCCTGCGCCGTCCGACCGCCTCGTGGTCGCACGGCCTCGCCCTCTCGCTCCGCCTGGAGATCCGTCCACGCCCACGGTGCGCGAACCCGCCGAGGGCATCAGCCGGGTTCCCGCGCCGCCCTGACGGCAATGCCCGCGCTCGTGCAGCCCGCCGCGCCGTCCCCGGCACCCCCGCGGCGCTGAGCCTCCTCCTACCCCTTGCCTCAATCCCTAAGGTCGCACCATTTCCGAATCGCCCGCCTTCCGATGTATTTCTCTAGGACTCAGTCTGTACCGAGTTCAGCGTGTTGCACACGCCCGACGACACTCGCAATCTGTTTCCTCGGCGAAACTGCGCCCTCACCTGCCCGGGGTCTGGTCGCCATCACTTGACGGTCCCCGCCTTTCGCCCTCCCCCGCTTCACAGACCGCCACGGTGGCCACGGGTGTCGCACCTCAGCCGCGGAAAGGTATCCGGTGACCTCGGATTCCGGGAAGTCCACAGAAGGGCGTATCCAACAGCCCAAGGGCGGACGTGCTGACCGCTACAACTGGGAACTGGCCCGGGGCCTCATTACCGCATTCGGTCAGTCGAAGACGCTCCGAGCGTGGGCGGCCGACGAACGCTGCGCCGTCAGCCGAGAAGCCCTTCGCACCCGACTGGCGCTGAGATGGCAGCCCGAAGCTGCCATCACCACACCCCGACATGACAAGCCGGACATGACCTTCACCTATGCGGGGCGGACGCTCTCACTCCGCGGCTGGGCCGACCAGAGCGGAATCTCCTACCACACGCTCTACAACCGGATCAGAAGGTCGGGTATGACGTTCGACGAGGCGCTGGAGAAGGGCGGCGACGGGCCCCACTTCACCCTGCACGTAAACGCGTTCGGGGAGACGAAGCCGCTCAGCCACTGGGCAGTCGACCCCCGGGCCGCCTGTGCGTACACCACGATCCGCCGTCGCCTGCTCCAGGGCTGGGACCCGGAACTGGCCATCACAGAAGAACCGTACGAGCGCTCCACTCTGGGCACGGGCGTCCCGCACCGCGCCTTCGGCCTGAGCATGGGGCTTGAGGACTGGGGTCGCCATACCCAGATCCCTGCCGGGGACCTGCGCCGCCGCCTCGACCAGTACGGGATGCCACTCGAAGCCGTATTGACCAGCCTGGGATGGACCCCCCACCCCGAGGGACACAGCGAACCCGACCTGCTGCGCATCACCCCTGCGCAACTGCAGCCCGGTGACCACATCCTCGGCGTTGAACACGGCAGCACGGACGGACAGTTCCTGACCGTGCGACGCAGCCAGGCGAGCCCCGCACCGCAGGGTGCCGCCCCTGGCCGCTCGTCTCGCTCCCCCCACGCGCCCGCGCACCCGACGCCACTGCCCCCACAGCCCAGGCCGCCCCGCACGCCTCTCGTGCGGCGCTGACGCTTGGCAGATCACCGACCGGTGCCCTGACCTCACCAGTGCCCAGTACCCGAACCCCCCACGCCCGGCCCAATGACGGCACCAGCGCCGTGAAGTCGCTACAGCACAGGCCCCCGCTCGCAGATACGACGGCGCGCCCCGTCAGTACCGTCCCGGCCTGGCAACGCCATCAGACAAAGCCGCCCTCACCTCCCCCGCTCTCCCCCAACAGGAATTCTTTCATGCCCGAACCCACCCTCCGCATAATTTCCCTAGGCGCTGGCGTGCAATCCAGCGCCATGCTCGCCCTGTCCGCCAAGGGCATTCTCCCCAAGGTCGATTACGCGATATTCGCCGATACCGGCTGGGAGCCGCAGGCCGTTTACCGGCATCTTGACCGACTGGAGCGAGACATAGCCACCCCGGCCGGGATACCCATTCTGCGAGTCTCCTCCGGGAACATCAGACAGGATGCACTCGACCCGGATCACCGCTTCGCTTCCATGCCGCTCTACATCCTGAACAAGGACGGCAAGCCGGGCATGACCAGGCGCCAATGCACTGGCGAGTACAAAATTAAGCCCCTGAAAAAGCAGGTGCGCGAACTCCTCGGATACCCCTATCCGGCACGCATCCCCCGAGACGTTTTCGTGGAGCAGTGGGTCGGCATTTCGACGGATGAATTTCACCGGGCCAAGGACTCGGACGTCAAATATATGCGCAACCGCCATCCGCTCATCGACATCGGCTGGTCAAGGGCCGATTGCGTCCGCTACTTGACGTCACTCGGGCTGGCGGACACGCCGAAATCCAGCTGCCTTGGGTGTCCCTTTCATGGAAACGCCCAGTGGCGATCCATCCGGGACTCCTCGCCGCAGGAGTGGGCGGATGTGGTGGCCTTCGACGCAGCCATCCGGCAAGGCAACGCCCGCGCCAACGCCACCGGCAACCGACTGCTGGGAGAAGCATTCCTGCACCGCTCGCGCGTGCCGCTCGACCAGGCGCCGATCGACCATGTCACCGCTGCCGAATGGGCCGCTCTGCAGCAAGAACTCGGCGGCAGCGAAGCGGACACCCAGGAACTGGAGGACGGCGTTATCGACGGCTGCTCCCCGTGGGCCTGCCGCGGTGAAGTCGAGCCGGGTCAGGACGATTTCGGGCTGGCCGCTTGATACTTGATCTGTTCGCCGGCCCCGGGGGATGGAGCCAGGCTCTGACCGTGCTCGGCGTACGGGACGTGGGCTTGGAATGGGACGAGTGGGCGTGCAAGACCCGTGCTGCAGCGGGCCAGTTGACGATCCGCACCGATGTCGCGGCCTACCCGCTGTGGCGCTTCCTCGGCAGGATCACAGGGCTGATCGCATCACCGCCGTGCCAGGCATGGTCGATGGCCGGCAAGCGCCTCGGGCTCGTCGACCAGCCCCTGGTCCACCAGGCCGTCGCCGACCTTGCCCAGGGCCTGGACACCCGCGAGCAGCTGCTTGCCGCCTGCCGCGATCCACGCTCCCTGCTGGCCGCCGAACCCATGCGCTACCTGCACGCCTTGCACCAGCACGGTCAGCCGGAGTGGGTCGCGATGGAAGAGGTCCCCGACGTCCTGCCTCTGTGGCGCCAGTACGCCGCGATCCTGCGCACCTGGGGTTTCTCGGCCTGGACCGGGATCTTGAACGCGGCCGACTACGGCGTGCCGCAGACGAGGAGGCGGGCGATCCTGCTCGCCTCCCGCACGCGCACCGCCGAGCCACCGCCGCCCACACACGCCAAACACGCCGAGCCCGAGTCGCTGTTCGGCCCGGGCCGCGCCCGCTGGATCTCCATGGCCGAGGCCCTCGGCTGGGGCGCCACCGACCGCCCCGTACCGACCGTGTGCGCCGGGGGCGGCCCGGGTGGCGGGCCCGAGCCGTTCCCCTCCGGCTCCCGCAAGACCCTCAGTGACGCCCGCGACCGCGGCACCTGGAAGCCGCACCCGCCCGCCAACTCGACTGCCGCTGTGGCGGGTGGCCGGGCGGAGAAATCCGTCCCCGCCGCACAGACGACGCCCACGGTGTGGCGCTGGGCCCTGCGCAGCAACAACCAGGCCAACGCCACCGTCCGCACCATCGATGAGCCAGCCGGGACCCTGTTCTTCGGTCACCGGGCCAACGAGTGCGTGTGGCAGGCCGAGCCGGTCGCCTCCACGCCACCGGGCACGGTCTCAGCCCCGGATCCGATCCGGATCACCGCCGCCGAGGCCGGCATCCTGCAGACCTTCCCCGCCGACTACCCCTGGCAGGGCAACAAGGGCCAGATCTTCAGCCAGGTCGGCAACGCCGTCCCACCCCGGCTCGCAGCCCACCTGCTGGCACCACACCTCGGCAAGACCCTCACCCCCGACGACTTCACCCTGGCCGCCTGATGCCCCCTCCCTCCACCGACGACCTCGACGACCTTCCGCCGCCCCAACCCGTGCACTACGCCGAACAATCTCTGCTCGGTGCACTCCTGTTGGACCCCCAGCGCCTCGACGAGATCGGCCCACTGGAGCCGAGCCACTTCTCCAACCACACGCACGGCGAGCTGTTCCGCGCCATGCGCTCGGCACCGGCCCCCGACACCGAGCAGCACCGCACGAGCCCGGCCTGGCCGAATACCGTCCTGGACGCAGCCCGCCCCCACGCTCCCGGGCTGACCGCCTCCTACCTGCACACCCTCATCCAGGTCTGCCCCTGGCCGCAGCACGCGGCCACGTACGCCCGGATGATCCGCGCCGACCACGCCCGCCGCAGCCTGCGCCTGCACGCTGAGCGCCTGGCCCAGACCGCGGGCGACACCACCCTGCCCCACCGCGCGAAGGCCACCCTCCAGCAGGCCGACACCCTCGCCCGCTTCCTGGACGACCTCTCCGGCCGCTTCACCCCGCACCCCGGCTCCCTGCCGCGCACCACGCTGCCGCCGGCACCCGCCAGGGACACCGGCGAGGAAGCCCTCGACGAGGAACGCCTCCTGATCGCCACCGCCACCGCGTACCCCGCCGAGACCAGCCAGATGCGCTGGCTCATACCCGAGGACTTCGCACTCCCCCTGCACGCGGCGCTGTGGCAGTGCCTCACCGCCCTCACCCATCACGGCGAGGCCGTCGACCCGGTCACCGTGCTCTGGGAAGCCCAGCACCGCGGCCTCCTCGCCCACGAGATCACCCCCACTGATCTGTTGGCCCTGCTGTCCACACCGGTCGGCTCCCCCGAGCACTGGGGCGAGAAGGTCCTTGAGCGTGCCATGCTCAGCCGCGCACAGACCGTCGCCATCCGCATCACTGCCTTCACCGATGACCCGGCCAACAGCCCCCACCAGCTGATCACCGGCAGCCGGCGGGCGCTGGCCGACCTGAACGCCGTGCGCTCCCGCTGGCACCAGGCCACCGGCCCGGCCACACCGCGCACCGCCCGCTCGGCCCGCACCCCGGCTGCCCCTCGGGCCGAGCCGCCACCGCACACCGCACCGCTCCCCGTCCGAGCCACCCGCTAGAACCCCCGGTCCGGACCGACCTTCGCGTCGGTCCGGACCGGCGAAACGAGCCCCCTATGCCCGACACCTCACCCGAAGCTCATGTTCACCTCGCCCTGCACCCCCAGCACCCCAGCGCCGTCGTCGCCACCCTCACCGGCACCAAGCTGCACACCACCCGGCGCCACCCTCGCCTCGGAGGGCTTCCGGCCGGTCGGCGACGACACGATGCTCCTCGGCCGAATCGACCACGAAGAGCCCTACTACGCCGACACCGCCGCCGTCGTCCGCTCCCCGATGACCTACGCGCCGCGGGGGTGGGCGGCCGCCGACCGGGCCCGCCGGGACATCCTCGTGCGCGGGGACGCACTCGACCCGCGGCTGTGGCGGAACACCGGGCGCGGCACGGCGCCGTACGCCGCGCTGTGGATCCTGGGCCGCATCACGCGCACAGCTGGTCCATTTACGGCGCTGCCGGAACGGGAGAAGCGGCGCGGTCGCGACCTGAGCGTCCTTCAGCTTGGTCGGACGACCATAGCCGCACGCCGTCGCGAGGCGTCGCGCCACTTCCCTCTCCAGCCCACTGGCAATCGCCGCACCCACCCCCATCTCCCGCACGATCTCCGCATTCGAGACACCGCCTCAGAACAACTCGACCCCTCAAGTGTGATGTGCCTATGTCAACTGGGGTCGCGACAAGAGAGCAAGGGAGGCGTCAGCCGCGGAAGGCGAAGGTCGATAAGCCACCCCGACACCCCCCTCTCACCGCTACAACACACCGAACTTTCAAAAAGCTTAATGGGCCTGGCCGGACGCAAGGGTGAACCAGACACTTTTTCCCCCTTCGCTGAGACTGCAGCCAGTCGATGAGCTGAGCTCGCGAACAAGATGGAGGCCGCGGCCTCCCTCGCTCCGCAGGTTGGACCCGTGGCGAGGATCCCCACCCGTGCTCAGCTCTTCCACAGGGCCTGCATCATGGTCCCGAACTTCGACACGGAGTCCCGAATGCTGTAGTTCCATAAGTAGCTCGAGGGGGCCCGTGCCGTGGTGTGCTCAACTGCATTAGTTACCAGTTCCGAAGTGAGCAATTCAGCCACATCGCGATCCACGGCAGCTGACGCATCTACTATAGATAGATGGGTCTGTGTCAAATTCGCAGTAGAGCGCATCAGAGCGGCGCGAACAAGCGTTCGGGCTATCGAAGCCGAGACGGGTACATGCGGCAGGGGTACACGCCAGGTAATCGGCGCCTGCGCAGTCTTGGGCATTTCCCTCTTCCGTTTCCCAGGAAATTCGCTGACTTCACCCAACTTGGCAAAGCTTGATGTTTCAACGGTAGGGCCCAACGCCTCGCTCTTTACAGGACTACCGAACGCATGCTTAGGGTCTTTCGCCCCCCCCTCTGACCTTGTGGCGTTTTGTCGGCTCAACAGGGCTTCACATGCAACCCCCGCAGGCCGTTCGCTACCCCTGCGTTTTGCGGCGCAGATGAAGGATGCATCGCAGGGCGCGATCACGATGCCGACTGGATCACACAGAGAGCGTTTCCGATGCGCAGCACAGACAGCACCACGTTCGGAGCGAGTAGCCTTATACAGCACTGCGTCAGTGAAGAGAATCGCGACGACCCACAGCAAACCAGAGCATGCTCCCCAAGATGGGAAGCGCAAAGGTAAACACGAGCCAAACCAACTGCATACCTCGCCTCAGCCGCGACCGCGTAATGCTGATCACTGCACCGATAAACAGCGCCACGGCGGCTGCAATAACAACCATCACGCAAGTGGTGCCGATGCCGCGCTCCGTACCACTCATGGCCGTTAGAGTAACTTGGGAGGTGTCCTGCCAGAACATCTACTATATCTCGTTTCCGAGTAGTATTTGCGTTGAGAGTAAGCTCTCAGAAAACCAAGAGAGAGCCAAGTTTCCCAAACGATACGGACGAATCTCAGTAACGATCGGGAAATTGCGCTGGAGGCGCAAAAGCATGCTCCATATTTAGGCCAGAGAAGGCCTGGCTGGCCGCCGGTGAGGGGAGCCACGAAGGGCAGCCAGACCTTCTATATCCGAGAATAAACAGCGTGCAAGCTGCGGTCTAGCATGGCTTTCAGATATGGCGGTAGGGAAGACCTTTCACATCGTCCCCTGTGTACACGGCTTACTATGCGGGTCGGAGGTATCTCGCCATGCGTGTAGAACAGTTGGAATATCTGGCGGCAGTCACACGGCTCGGATCGCTACGCCGCGCTGCAGAGGAACTGCATCTGTCTCAGCCAGCGTTGGGCGAGACGCTGCGCAAGCTAGAGCGCGAACTGGGAGTAGAGCTACTGGAGCGCAAACGCTCGGGAGCCAAGATCAGTCACGAGGGGCGAGAACTGCTGCCGCACATCGCCGCAGTGCTGGACGCAGTCGACCGTCTGCGCCAAGCAGCCGACGAACAGCATCACATTAACCGCGCGCTACGACTGGGCACGGTCAATGCCGCCACAGTCACCCTCCTGACACCAGCCATCCGCGAGTTCCGCACCACTCACCCATCGACCCAGGTGGAAGTTATCGCGGACCGGCATGACGGCATCCAGCAACACCTCACCGAGGGTGGATTCGATCTGGGGATCGTCAGCTACCTACGCGACGACGACCTCCCGCCCGACCTGCACACTACTGAGCTACTCCGCGGACGACCCGTTGTATGCATCCGCCAGGACAGTCCCCTAGCCGCACGCTCAGCGATCACCGTCGCCGACCTGCTGCCCCACCCGCTGATCACGATGCGGGCCGGCTACGTCATGCACCGCTACATCCACCGCCTCCTCAGCGGCAGCACACCGTCCTTCTCCTACTCGGCTGACGGCGCCGAAATGGGGAAACTCATGGTCGCAGAAGGGCTCGGCGCTGCCGTTCTACCGGACTACAGCGTGCACGGCGACCCACTGGAACGTAGCGGCACCATCACCTACCGCCCTCTCGCCGATGACAACACCGAATTCCGCGTCATGCTCCAACGACGCCACGCACACACGGCACGCACAGCTGCGCACGCCCTGCACAGCATCCTTGTACGCCAAGCCGAAAAGCGACGCGCGAACCAGCCTGCACGAAGGAAAAAACGCCTATGAGACGGAGCCTGGCCCCCGCTACCTGCTGTGGTCGGGTCTCGAGCTATGGCGCCACCCCTATCAGGACACGCATAGCCGCCCTGACCCACCACGGCATCCGCTCGTACCTCCACGCGGCGGGGGAGCGAATCCAGGACGGTGTCGATTGGTCGTTTCTCATACCCGACACACCGCCGAAGAACAGGTAGGAGTCGGAAAGCCCCACCATCTCTCCTGGGTACCTTCCAAACCGTCTTCAAAGCCCGGGTCTGCGTCGCATTTGAGGCAGTTTCCCCCCCTCCCCCCGGGCCCTCACCCTCCCGAACCGAAACGAATATGACGCAAAGCTCGACGGCTGGGGCACTACCCAGAAGGCCCCCGTGACTCAATCCCGCACACGCCGTGATCCGCTACGACGCGCAAAAGCGCCCCGACCGGGCCTTCCCTTCCTTCGTCGGCAAGAGCGTGCCAGGCGAGAAAGAGCCCCTGCACCGGCTCGTCGACAAAGGACAAGAACCGGACCAAGTCCATCAGCGAGTGCAAGAAGGTCTGGGAAACTACACCGGCAGCGGCCTGGAGTGCACATCCCGGCTCGTGAAGGGATCTGCACCGATTGCGACGAGTACCCCTTCACCTCCAGCCGGGAAGGGTCCACCAAGGGCGACAACCGCTTCTCCGTCCGCCTCAACGACGGCAAGGCAACGGTGCAGGCGGGAACCGGATAAACAAGACGTACACACAGAACCGCGTCCTTGACGACGACTCCTTCTACGTGAAGATCACCGACTAAGACTTGTCCCGCAAATGACCTTCCCGTGGTCGTGCACGGCAGGGGTCAGGGCCTCATGCCCCGCGCTGACTCCACTGCCAGCTGGTCCTCGGTATGCCTTCGTGGCGCGGCCTTGGGTGATGCGCACGGTGACGGACGAGGTTGCCGAGCTGCCGATCTTCCTTCCTTGGGAGGCGAGTTGTCCGGTCGGGTGCTGCACGACGCGCTTGGGCAGGTCGATCGACGGGGGGCAAGCCCGCAGAGCTCGTGATGAACCCGGTTGATCTTGATTGATATCCCGTCTACCAGGAGCTTCCTGGCTGTGCAGATGCGTCCAACTCACAGCCACCACTGCTCGGCTGGAAGAGGCTCATTGCGCGAAAGATGCTTTGTGGAAGGTTGCGAGAAAAGAGATCGGGGGCAAACTGGACACAACTCGGCAGAGGTCCGTGATCTCTCAGACTGCTCAGTCCTGGGCGCCGGGAACATGGTCGTTCGCTGCGAGCCAGGTCTGGATCTCTCTCGCCTCCCGCACACGCCCGCGTGTGAGGAGTAGATCCGCCTGCAAGGAGAGCACATAGCGGAGCGGAGAAAGGAACTGCGCAGGTACGGCCGTCACGAGCCTGCGGTAGATCTCCACCGCCTCCCCCGTGGCTTGCAGCGCGCCAGACAGATCCTGCTGCGCTTCGTTTCTCACCCAGGCCCAAGCGACCAGCGAGGTGGCGAGGTTGGGTTCGTAGGCGGCGGGGTTGCCCCGGGTCAGCCGACGGTAGATGTCCACCGCCTCCTGGGCGGCGGTCAGTGCCTCCTCCCGTCGCCCCACCCCCGACAGACGGATGCCGAGGTTGGACAGCGAGCCGGCGAGGTCGGGTTCGTAGGCGGCGGGGTTGCCCCGGGTCAGCCGACGGTAGATGTCCACCGCCTCCAGCTCTGCGGTCAGTGCCTCCTCCCGCCGCCCCACCCCCGACAGACGGATGCCGAGGTTGGACAGCGAGCCGGCGAGGTCGGGTTCGTAGGCGGCCGGGTTGTCCTGGGTCAGCCGACGCCGGATGTCCACCGCCTCCAGCTCTGCGGTCAGTGCCTCCTCCCGCCGCCCCACCCCCGACAGGTACGCACCGAGGTTGGACAGCGAGGTGGCGAGGTCGGGTTCGTAGGCGGCCGGGTTGCCCCGGGCCAGCCGACGCCGGATGTCCACCGCCTCCAGCTCTGCGGTCAGTGCCTCCTCCCGCCGCCCCACCCCCGACAGGTACGCACCC
>NZ_JBFBEE010000029.1:0-50528 GCF_040683555.1 Streptomyces sp. NPDC093510 | reverse complement strand
CGAGGTTGGACAGCGAGGTGGCGAGGTCGGGTTCATGGGCGGCCGAGTTGCCCCGGGCCAGCCGACGGAAGATGTCCACCGCCTCCTGGGCGGCGGTCAGTGCCTCCTCCCGCCGCCCCACCCCCGACAGCAAGGTGCCGAGGTTGGACAGCGAGGTGGCGAGGTCGGGTTCGTAGGCGGCGGGGTTACCCCGGGCCAGCCGACGCCGGATGTCCACCGCCTCCTGGGCGGCGGTCAGTGCCTCCTCCCGCCGCCCCACCCCCGACAGGTACATACCGAGGTTGGACAGCGAGGTGGCGAGGTCGGGTTCGTAGGCGGGGTTGGTCGGGGTGAGGTGGCGCCAGGCTCGTAGCGCGTCTTGGGCGGTAGCCAGGGCTTCGTGGCGGAGTCCGGCGTAGGACTGGCGTACCGAGAGCTGGTCGTTGGTGCGGGCGTGGGTGAGCGGGTCCTGGGTGGTGGCCAGGCGGTGCTGGGCCAGGCGCAGGGTGATGGCGGCGATGCCCACGTCGAGGTCGGTGTGCCGGGTGGTGGGGAGGCGGGCTTCGATGGCTTCCAGGACGGTGAGGTCGAGCTCCTTGAGGCCGGCCAGGGTGGCGAGGGCGGTGCCGCCGGCGTGCAGGGCGAGTGCGGGGTGGGCTGTGAGGAGGGGGTAGAGCTGGCCTGTGGCGATGTGAGGCCAGCGGCGGGCGGTTTCGATCAGCATGGTCAGGGTGTCGCGGGTCCACGGCGCGGGCGCATCGGTTTCCGCGGCTTCTGTGGCTGTTGTGGTGGTGAGGAGGCGTTGGGTGGCCTGGTGGGCCCAGTCGTCGACGGCGGTCCCGGGGGCCGGGTGGGGTGTGCCGGGATCGTCGGGGCTGGCCGGGGTGGTCAGGCCGAGGAAGTCCTCGGCGAGGCGGTCGGGGTAGAGCGGTTCCAGCACTGTGGCCGCGCGGGCTGGGGGATAGCAGTACTGGTGGTCGTCCAGGAGGGTGTTGGCGTCGGCGGTGGAATCGGCGAGACCGATCTGCTGCAGGGCCCGCCAGCCGTGGCTCCGGGCCAGCGGACGGGTGAGGAGGGCGGTCAGCACGGTGCGGCCCATCGCCTCGGGTGGGGTGGCCAGCCGGCGGACGGGGCGCTGGTGCAGGGCATTCCAGTGGGCGCGTTCGCGTTTGAGGAGGTAGGCCGAGGCGCGGGCGGGCTCGGTGGGGGCGGGGGCGTGGTGGAGTGCGGCGTCGACAGCGGCCAGGGCGGCGATGTGGATGGTCAGGACCTGGGCGTAGTCCTCGTCCGTGTCCAGATCCGGCGGCGGGCCGATATGACTGGCTTGCTCGGCGGGTAGGCCGAGGTGGTCGGCGAAGCGGTCCCGGGCCTGGTGGAACAGGTCGGCGCGGGCCTGCGGGGCATCGGCCAGCGGTGGCAGGAGGCGGGTCTGGGCGGTGACGTCGAGGTGATCGCCGATCCAGGTTTCCAGGCTCTCCCACCAGGTTCCTGCGGGCCGGGCCAGCAGCAGGATGCGTACCGGAACACCCACGTGGTGCCACAAAGGCTCCTGCAGGAGCCGGTACAGGTCCGGTGTGGGCCAGCGTTCGGCGTAGTCGACGACCAGCAGGCATCCGGTCCCTGCTTCGGGGGGCGGGCTGGTGCTGATGGGATCGGCGCCGGTTTCGTTGACGATGGCCTGCCACACCGTCCACCCGGCTGTGCGGCTCAACTCGGCGAAGTGAGCGGCCAGGCGGGACTTGCCCTGCCCACCGGAACCGTGCACCAGCAGGATGGCGAACTTCTCCACCACGTCGTCGCGCCAGGTCGCCAGCGCCTCCAGGTCGGCGTCGCGGCCGGTGAAGGGCACCACCTGATGTGCGGCCCGCAGCAGCCTGGAGGGCTGCTCCGCCAGTACCCGGGCGCGCACCGGGCGGGGCGCGGCGGGGAAGTCCTCGATCCGGTAGGCGGGCTTCCACTGGTAGACGAACTGGACGTTCTGGGTGCCAAAGGGCCCGGTCTGGATGGCGGCGGGAGCGTGGAAGGCGCTGTGGTGCACGCCGCTGCCCGGTGTCCCCGGTTCAGGAGGGGTCATGCCGGGAGCCGAAACGGACATCCTGCCGGTTGTGGCTGCCGGTCTGGACGGCGGTCGGGCCTTCGAAGGTGTTCCCCGACACCGTCCCGCCCCCACCCCCGGCCTGGGGCACGGTCTGCTCCAGCAACTGCCGCAGCTGCCCGGCGGCCTGGGCGCGCTGCTCATCGTCGGCCAGGTCTTCCAGCAGGGTCTCGATACGGGTCTGCCATACGGCTTCCTGCCGCGCCCTGATCCGCCCGGCGCTCTCGGCGTCGGCGGCGGCGAGTTCCTCCGCGCTGCGCTCCAGCCGCTCCAGCTCCCCGCGTTCACGCTCCGCATCACCACGGCCGAACCACCGCGCCAGCCGATTGCGCAGCCCCTCCCACGCATCGCTTCCCGCCGCCTGTACCACCGCGGCGCCACCCGCCGCGGCCAGTGCCATCAACGCCTCAGGCAGCATCTCATCCCCCCAACACTCGCCCGTTGCAGACCGACGGCCTGACGTCGAAAGCCGTGCTGTCTCAGACCGTAGCGCCGTGGCGACCCGTACACAGCACCCTTGCCCAAAGCGAGTGTTTCCCTTCCCCGGCTGTCGGTCTCTCAGGTGCCTTGCCGGGCGCCAGGCCAGCAAGCTGTACCGGACTGAACTGCGGCGTTGAGGAGGAACCACGCGCACCCCGCACACCGGCCACTGACGCGGCCAAGCTCAAGCCAGGACGCCCTCAGCGCCCGGATGCTCCATGACGTCAACGGCAGCATGAGCCGCACGAAACAGCGGCATGATCGCGCTGTGACTGCTGTGATCGCGCCGTGTGAGCCGTCCTGGATAACCCCGTTCACCGGGCTCAGCCCGCGCAGTTTCCATCAGCTCGTGGCCGCCCTCCGCAGGGAAGGGGCCGACGTGATCCGGCGCGGACGGCCGTGGAGTCTTCCACTGGAAGGCCGTGTGCTGCTGGTGGCCGCGTACTGGCGCACCAACCTGACCATGCGCCAACTGGCCCCGCTCTTCGGAATCTCAAAGTCTGCGGCCGCCCGCATCATCAACCACATCGGCCCTCAGCTTGCCCTCCCACCACGCCAGCGGTTCCCCAAGGACACCGTGCTGATCGTGGACGGCACCTTGGTGCCCACCCGAGACCACACGGTCGCCGAGCAGTCGAAAAACTACCGCTACTCCACCAACCACCAGGTCGTCATCGACGCCGACTCCCGCCTCATCGTCACCGTCGGCCGACCCGTGCCCGGCAACCGCAATGACTGCAAGGCATGGGAGATCTCCGGGGCAAAAGCCGCCGTCGGTAATGCCATAGTGATCGCCGACGGCGGCTACCGCGGCACCGGCCTGGTCATCCCGCATCGCCGCGAACAAGGCCAGCCCGAACTCCCGGACTGGAAAGAAGAACACAACCACTCACACCGGCGAGTCCGCGCCCGCGTCGAACACGCCTTCGCCCGCATGAAGAGCTGGAAGATCCTCCGCGACTGCCGCCTCAAAGGCGACGGAGTTCACCACGCCATGCTCGGCATCGCCCGACTGCACAACCTCACCCTCGCCGGGTAGATGGCACGTTCCGATGGCGGCCGGCCGCACTCCGGACACCCCAGAGATCATTTGCGGGACAAGTCTTAGCCGGGAAATGCCATGCCGCTCCTTCACGAGTACACCTGCACGGCCACACCAGGCCGCCGCGTCCTGGAGGTGTACGACGCCGACACCTACCTCGACGGCACAGCAACCCTGCACACCGCCGAAGAACAGGTCGTAGCCGGAGAGCGCCACCACCTCCACTTGGTCAGCCTCCAGCCCGCCATCAAAGCCCAGGTCAGCATCGGCATCTGGGACACCGTCCCCCAACTGCCCGCCGACGCCGAAGGCCACGTACCGATCACCATCGAGTCAGGCACTGGCACCCTCGTCGTCAACGAGCTCGAGTTCGGCCCCGCCGGCGAGACGAACCTGCCCCGCCCCGGCGTGTATGAGGGCCACGCCTGGTGGCGCGGCCGACAAGCCGCAGGCGACTACTACGACAGCTATTTCGACCTGGACACCGAGGACTGGACCCTCGAACAGACCCGTGACTACTTCGCGCAGTGCCCAGCGGGCGAGCACTACGTCCTCGACCTCGCCCACCTTCGCGAGCCGGACCCAGTCGACGGAAACGAAGCGGGTCGCTGAAGCCCCGCAACCATGCGGCAGCGGCCAGCCTGCGCCCTTAGAGCCTGGCCCGTTACCACCACGGTGAGGACATACTGGCGCGGCGCTGAAACCGTCATTGGCGTCGACGATCACGTAGCACCCTTGCCCGGCGGGGCCGTTGGCTGGGCTCGGGTGACTTCCCCACGGCACACCAGGGTCGGGGGTGTCGGCGAGCAGGTCGCGCCAGTAGGCGAGGGCGGCCTCGGCGCGCTCGCCGGTCACCCGGCGGGCACGGCAGGCTGCGTAGTCGCCGAACCCCCTGCGTATGACCAGTCCGAGAGAGCAGGGGGGGACATCATGAGTGATACAGAGTTCTCGCCGGACTGGCAGCGGCCTCCGAAATGTCCTGGGAGGGCTGAACGCTAGCTGGCCCCGCCACACCCCTGTCGCGGCGGGGCCGCTGTTCACCAGGCGAGCCGGAATAGCGGTTCCGATAACGGCTTCTAAATATCCTTGGAATCTGGATCACTGATCCGCGGAACAGGCCGATACGGCCCCAACTGTGGCCGCTGGGTTTTCCAGAGATGCCGGTGCCAACGCTTGATACACCAGATAGCGAATGAGATCGGCACGAGGGACAAGAATGTTGGGACCGCTGGCGGCAGCCACGGCCAGACGGAGTTAGGCCACACCACGGAGAGGACGATGGGGAGTACGAAGCTTTGGCCGAGCAGGAGACCTCCCCACACATACTCCACTCGAGACCACCAAGACAGCCCTTCAAGGTACGTCTCGAACCGAAGCATGACGCTGATAATCAGCGCCACGGCCGGCGCGATTATCCAAGGGGAGGTGGGCAAACCGCGATTTCCGACGCATTCACCAATAAGGGTGCCGGGTATATAGGCCACCAGAAGGAACATGGCAGTATAAAGAGCGCCTCCCCCTATGGCCCCGAGCTCATCATCTGAGTCAGCAACGCGACGTTCTTCATCGCTTTTCACGGCGCCCACTTCCCTTCGTTACCTACAAGCACGCCTCTGCCAGTGCGGGGAGTCCCGTGGAGTTGACTATGAGGTTAACAATGTCCTCGTCGATG
Organism: Streptomyces sp. NPDC093510; assembly: GCF_040683555.1. NCBI lineage: Bacteria > Bacillati > Actinomycetota > Actinomycetes > Kitasatosporales > Streptomycetaceae > Streptomyces > Streptomyces sp. NPDC093510. Next base: position 45,260 of record NZ_JBFBEE010000029.1, on the reverse strand, counting down.
CCGGTGGGGCGCTTCTTGTGCTTTATCCAAGCCCAAACAGCTTTGAGTACCTTTTTACCCCCCTTGACGATCTTGTAGACCTTGGCGACTCCGATCGCGTTCTCAGCAGCAAACTTTGCCACCCCAGCCGCGCACTGGAACCATCCCCGCGCTGCGGGTTCCGCACTAGCGGCCTGGTTAAGAAAATCCGCCAACTCCTGCTGCGCCCCATGGTCACCGGCCTCGACGCGCTGAATGAGTGACTCAGGAATTGAACCAATAATGTCGAACGCTTGCTGGAGTGCAGCCATTCCCTCCTCGTCGCTGACGCCATCAAGGCGACCGGAGCGAATGAGGGCAGAGGGTGCATCTCCGGTTGACTTCCGCGTCTCGATACGGATTACGGCATCCTGCAGACTCTGCAGCGCATCAACAGTTGCTGCCGCCTGCGGCGTATTCTCTCGCGTTCGATCGGCGGCAGCGGCCGACCCGGAGGCGGCGGTACCAATCATGGCTGCGGCGACAAGAGTGGCAACTCCTGCAGCAAAGCGGCGACGGTAAGGCATATTCTCCGGCACGACACTCCTTTTAGTCTGAATTCAGGCGCGACTTGGCAACGCGTCAGTACAGTCCGCAATCGCCACAGGGCGCCTCTACCGCGATCAGACATTACTTACATCTTCAGCTCCAGTCGATTAGGAAATTCCTGTATAGCGATAGGGATTCCTTTTCATGCTTCCCGTGCCGTCCAATTGACCGGCCTGCCACGAGTCCTGGGCAGCCTGCTGGGCGCAGAGAAAGGCACAAATGTGGTGGACGAGGTCGGGAATCTACTGCGGCAGGAAATCCACGGTGACGCAAACTGGAGGTGAAGGAACTTGGTGAAGGGCGCCGATCAGCTCGAGACCAGGTCCGATGAGACCCCTTCGAAGAGCCGGCCGGAGCCGTGCGAGCCACTATCGGAGCGGTTACATTGTGCTGCTCACAAGACGATGGCCGTGACGACCGACTCCGAGCTGACCGACACTGCGGTCGAAGCCTCATGGTCGGCCATCGAACTCGGCGCGGTCGTCGGCGAACGGTTCAACGACGATGTGGAGGCCGCGGTCGCCGCCGGGCGGGAGCGGAGCCGGGACGCTCACACCGCGCTGCGCGCGATAGCTCCGGACGGCGCCTCCGTGATCAGGACCGCCCTCGATGACTTCCTCAAGCTTCATACAGGAATCCCGTTGCCAGCGGACCCCGGCGTCATCCGTGAACAGCAGTGCAGGCCGGTTGTTATCCACCGTGGCTTCCGCCTGCTCGTGCGTGGCGCTGCGACTCCTCGGCGGGGCCGGATCCATGCCGCAGTCGCCCACGTGCACCGGGCGTTTCTCGACGCCGATGCCCTGCTCGATGAGCCGGTCCAAAGGCCGGCGGCCGCGTCTCCTCGCCGCGGAGCCGCTCGGCTCGCGACGACATGATGGGCATCGGCCGTCACAAGGGCCAGTTGTCTTTGCTGGACACGGCATATCTGGTCGAGGAATGCGGTCTTCCGTCCCCGCTGGTTCTGTTGTCCGGTGATGGTCACTGCTGGATCGCTCTCGACTACCGCAGGTGCGGAAAGCACGGGGAGCCGTCGGTGACGTGGTTCGACGTGGACGACGACACGGAGCTCCCGCTGGCCGCGGACTTCAAGACGTTCGTCGAGCGTCTGGTTGCGGCCACGTCGCTCGATTCCGGCGCCTCGGAGGGTGACCGGCCGGCGTCATGATCCGGCTCTGCCGAGCCTGCCGGGTTCGGGGTGTTAATGCTGACAAGGCGCCAGTAGATCTCGCGCTGGTCGTGTCCGGCATCGCCTGGCACGGTCCGCCGGTACGACCTTTGCCCTCGCCCGGGTGACACTCCACCCGAACCGCCCTCGGCGCCCGACGGATCCCGGTATCAGTAGGTGTTCTTCTTCCTCAACGCCGCAGGTCAGGACCAGTGTGGTGCCCGTGGGGCAGAAATAGCCGTTCCTCATCCGCGTTTCTGCAACGGGGATACCGAACAGCACTACGTCCAGGATGTGTGATTATGCCGGAAAGGCCGATGATCACGGGCATCCCCGTCTTGGCCCAAGCGCCACCACCAGCTACCAGTACAGCCGTCCGTCGTGGGCTGCGGCAAGAGACCCGTATTCGTCCCGCTGGTTGAAAAGTATCTAGTCAACCGCGCGTGGCGGCACCACAAAACCTGAGGCAGAACCACTACTGCTTGACCCGGTGGCCCGGTGAAACAGGGTCAGGAAGAGTGACCCGACCGTCGGCACGAGGCCGGTGTCCCGGGGACAGTTTCAGGTTCATCTCACACGCCGCGGCACATGCTTCTCCCGCTGACTGCCCCGGGTGCACCGATTGCAACGCTCCTGTCCTGAAAGGGTGTTGACATCGCTTTTGCCTTAATGATCATGTGGGTTCGCCTCCGAACACGTTCGGTGACAGACCGACCACGACCTTGTGAGAACAGATGCAGACAGCAAGTCGCCCATTACCGTTCCGTAGACGTTGGGCCGCGGTTTCGATCGCTGCGGTCCTGATATCGGTGGCGCTTCCGGCTTCCTCCCAGGCGCTCGACGAGCCTGCCCCTCAGATGGAGGTCGTCACCACTATCGGGCCGGCCGGTGCTCCACGGCCGACCCTTGAGGGCCTCGGGGAGGGTGCCGCCGCGTCACGTGCCACTTCGGCGAACACGGCGGAGCTGACGCAGCCTCACGCCGCCCTGGAAACTCTCGGGCCCGCCGGGCGGTGGGCACCGAAGTCGAAAACTCCGTCCTCGACCGCACCGCTGCCTACGTCCAGCGGCCCGGCCCGGCAGGCAGCGGCACCCCCCTACCCGGACCCGCCGCGGACCATGACCAAGAAGGAATGCCTCAAGGGCCTGGAAACGCACGAGAAGTTCTACATCAAGTCCCGGTTCGCGGTGTGCTCGGGCTCCACCCTCAACTCGGTCTGGTCCATCAACGACCGGCCGTCCGGCGAGAGTCAGATAGCCTTCCTGTCGGTGGGCACCATCGCCGAGGGAAGCCGGACGGTGAACTTCCGCCACTACTACCGGTTCGAGGCCGTCGGGCAAACCGGGGCACCCGCAATGATCATCACACCGAAGGTATCGCTGCCCCAGACCTGGCCGGCCAGCGCCCAGATCAGTCAGGGCGGGGATTTCCCCTCCGCGCAGAGCTGGGCGACTCTCGCCGCACAGCCCGAACCAGGGTTCTCCCACAACCTCACCGGCAAGACCGGTACGGGCTCTGGGCGCGATGACGCCCTGTTCACCATCTTCCAGCCCGACCTCACGGTGAAGTACCCCGCCGGCTGGCAGGTGAAAGGGCCGACGCGCGCCACACCGTTCTTCCTGGCTCCGCGCTGGGACAAGGCAAGCTACTTGGCCGGATCCAGGGCCGACGGCGGAGCCTCGTTCAGTTACGCGGTAGCGATGCCCTTCAGCACCAAGCCCGGAGCCAAGGAGCGACTCGCGGCCCAGCACATCAAGGACGCCTACACCAAGCCGACGAAAACTGAGCCAGCAAACACCAAGAAGGACATCCCTGGCCGCACCGCCAGCCGCCCCCTCACCCGCCTGTTTCACGACAAAGAACGCCGCGACGCCAACCGCAGGGAGGCGATCAAGGTGTGCAAGGCCGAGTGGGGGGCCGGCTACGCGGAGGGCGGGAAGAAGCAGTGCGATGAGTTCCCCTTCTCCACCACCTACGAGGGTGCTGCCCAAGCACTCAAAAAGTACGATCCGCAAGGCAAAGCACCCAAGAAGAACTTCTCCGCCCGGCCCATCCCCAAGGAAGACAACGGAGCCGGCGGAAATATTATGAGCGGCTTCTACTCCAAGAACCGCATCATTGACGGGCCCGACGACGGATTCATGATCAAGGTGTCCTGATGTGATGCCGCTGTGGACGGAGGCCATCCGCCCACAGCGGCATCACACTGGCCAGAACTGCAGCAGGAACCGCTCCACGCCTTTCGGTACGCCCTGCTCGGCGAGAGGAGCGACTGCTTCCTGCCCCACTACATGAGCCCTCAGCCGCCACCGCCGTCCCGTCACACCAAGGTTGATGTCATGCTCGTCCGGACCGCCTGCCGTGTGGAACTGCAGCTGCCCCGAGGAAGAGTCCAGCTCCGCTTCCCCCGTCGCCTCCCACGGCGCACTTTGATCCGGCGCAGGCGGTGAGTCCCAGACTTCGACCGTGAACGCGGCCCAATGGGTGTGACCGCCTGTTCTGATGTCCACCCGCCCGTGCTCTCCCACGACCAGCCCTCCCTCACCCTCAGGCCAGTCGTCGATGATGTCCTCGTCGGCATCCTGCAACCAGAGCAAGAACCGCTCAACCAGGACCGTGAACTCGTCGCGATGAACCAACGCCACGTGGACTCTCCCCTCACTCGCGTCACTGCCCCACGACGCTACCCGGGCCATGATCACTGTGGCAGTCGATGCCAAGACAATTTGCTCTCCGTCCTCATCGTTTAAAGGGTGTTGCACAAGGCCGTGTTCGGGCAGGTCAGGTGTGTGAGCGCAGTCTTCTGGTCATGATGCGAGCGCGAGGTTGTGCATGTGGGCGACGGCTTGGACGGCGTGGTGGAGGCCGTCGCCGTGTTGCCGGCAATCGCGGAGGATCTTGTAGTTCTTCATGCGGCCGATCACATGCTCCACCCGCGCGCGGACCGTGCGGTGCGCGGCGTTGTCTGCTTCCTCGCCCGGCAGCAGCTCGCGTCGGGGGCGTTTGCGGTGTGGCACGACCATGCCGCAGTTGAGGTAGGCGCCATCGCCCAGAACAGTCACGTCCTGGCAGCGCTCGGCCAGGCCGGAGGCCCGCCAGGCGTGGGCATCCGCCGTGGTGCCCGGCACCGGCCGGGCCGCTGCGATCACGAGGCGGGTGTCGGCGTCCACGATGACCTGCACGTTCGCGGAGAACCGGTAGTTGCGGCTGGAGGAACCGAGGTGCCGGTCACGGACCGGGACCAGGGTGCCGTCCACGATCCACAACCGGTCCGCGGCATCTGCCGGACGCCCCACAGGCTCGAGCGCCAGCAGCGGTCCAAGACGTTGAATGACCCGACACACAGTGGACGAGGACACTCCGAACAGGGGCCCCAGCTGCCGCATGGTCAGATTCGTCCGGTAGTACACCGCGACGAGCAGCACCCGTTCTGCCAGCGGCAGGCTCCACGGCCGACCCTGCATCGTGCCGTTGCCACCGCGCTCCCGCACCGCCTTCAGCAGCCGCGCAAACTGCATCACCCGCAGCCCGGTGAACGTCTCCACCCACACCCGTTCAGCACTCAACACCCCAGCCATACACGGGAGATGCCCAGTTCCCAGCCTTGTGCAACACCCTTTAAAGCGTGTTGCACAAGGCCGTGTTCGGGGAGGTCAGGGCCTGCCGCCGGCACCGTAGCCACCGGGGCAATGTGCTCGACGGGCATCGTCGTGTCTGGTGAGCCCCCCTCGCAAGGTGCCGTGGATGCGCCTCTCAGGTGCACTGCGAGGTGACCACCCCGACCAGCGGTCAAAGACCAACAAGCGGGTCGGGGTTCTCAGGCAGGAGGCATCGGGATCAAACAGCCCTCCGGCGCCTCACAGCGAACTGGTGGCCCGCCTCTCACTTCAGGCCCCCCAAAAAACCATCACGCAACTGCATCAGGCAGGGCGAAACTCCCAGTTAGGAGCTGTCAGGGTTTCGGCAGATGCGACTTGAGCCGGACCCACTCCGCGTTCGTCGAATCCTCCCGCCACATGGCCATGCCCACGGCTCGAGACCACGACGGTTGCAAGATCCGTAGGACTAAATCCTGGCCGCCTCTGATCGGACACGGAACCGAGACGGGTGATGCGGATGGGTAACGACATCGCCGAATGCGCCGACTACGCCCCCCTTCTGCTGCCATGCGCCGTGGCTAGCGGGTTCCAACTGCTCCCGCTCGCGTACAAAGGGGTCCACAGTCAGTGACCTCGGTTTTCATACGGATCGGGCGCCATCGACGCGCCGCATAGCTTCGCCACGCGTGGCGAGATCCCCACAGCAGTGGGCGTCGACAGTGGAAATGCGAGAGCGCCTCGCCTAGCAGGCAGGTTGAAAATGAGCCGGAATCCTGGATTCAACGCACCCTACCCCGCCCTGCAATACGCAAGTTGGGGTTCCCGACTGAAGGCTCGGATAGCCGATTCAGTGTTTTCGATCGTGGGCTCCCCCGCGTCGACTCTCATTTTGACCTTCATCGTCCAAAATGCGAGCCACTCGATCACCAGGGTGATCGCATCGTTGGGGTTGGTAGGAAATATTGTCGGAATCTTCAAAATGGCCCATGAGATCGGCAGGACTGGCCAGACGCGCGGCAGGCGCATGGTGCACATCCGAGTCGTAGACGCTGACACCTTTCAACCAATAGGTTTCAGTCGATCACTCCTGCGCCTGATGGCGCAATTAATCGACGGCTGCTCCATAGTCGGAATATTTCGACCTCTACGGAACAGCAAGCGGCAAACCTATGCAGATCGGATCTCTCGGTCTATCGTTGTCGTCGCCTGGTAACGCGGCACCAACCCGCAAACCCACCTATACCTCCACCGAGTTGCTGCCGTACTCACTGTCGACACAAGCGAACGGTCACAGCCGATGGATCTCCTGTAGAAGTCAATCTGTGTCACATACCGTCAACTGGGTGCTTCCGGTAGGCGGAACGAGCAGACTGGAGTGCATGCCGGACGTGGACGTGGTCGTGAATCGGATGCTGGCCCGTTTCGATGTGAGCCGCTCGTCGGAGGTGAACCGAGCGCTGGCATCCGCGACTGACGACCCTCGCAGTTGGCTGGTGCCGACCGCAGGGCTGCTGCGTGCTTCGTGGAACGGGGACGGCAAGGGTGCGGCGGCGGCCGCGGCCGCGCTGATGGGGCTGGCATTGGACACGGGCGCCCACGACCATCCCGAGCGCGCCCGGTGGACGCTGCATCTGTGGCTGGCGGAACACACCCTCTCCGCCCTGTACGGGGACTATCGGCTGTCCCAGGAAGTACGTCACCGTCTTGCCGCACAGACCCAGAACCGCGCGGCGGGCGATCCGGTGGCTGTCGCGGCCACGTACCCGGATCTGCCGCCGCCCCGCCACTTCGAGGCGCCTTCGCCCATCGAACGCGAGGCCGAGCGCCTCGTCGCCGGACTGCCACAGGACGACCTCGGTCGGGCCACGCTGCTGGTCCGGCTCGCGCAGGCCGCGTACCAGCGCTACGAGTCCGGGAACACCGCGCAGCTCACGGACGCCTGGGCACGAGCGCGTGCCGCGCTCTCCGCCGTCACGCCGGACCACATCGAGGCGGCGGCGGCCGGGCGTACGGCCGCCTACGCCGGCGTCTCCTGGTTCCGCCTGCACCTGCAGGACCGTTCGGCGGTCGAGACCGCGGTCCGCGCGGGACGCCTCGCCGTGGAAGCCGTGCATCGCACCCGGGGCCACGGCGCCCCCTACGACCGGTACGAAGCCGCCACCGGGCACTTCGTCCTGGCGATCGCCCTGATGTCGGCGGCGGCCGACCATCCCGACCTGGCGACCGTCGAGGAGGCAATCGAACACCTTGAGGCGTTCCGGACCGAAGGGCCTCCGGACGACCGCGGCATGTACAGCGTCAACATGGCGTCCATGCTGAGTGCCCGGGGCTTCCTGGCGTGGTCTCCGCAGGATGTAATGCGGTCGGACGAGCTGTGGGCCGCGCTGGAGGGCGAGTTACCCACCGGTCACCCCCTGCTTCCGCACATCGCGCTCAAGCGGAAAGGCGCGGCCAAGCTGGTTCAGCTGATGCGCACCTTCCCGTTCAACGCGAGTGGGCTCATCGGCGACCTGAAGCCCCTGGTGGGTGGTGTGCTGACGGAACTTCCCCCGTTGCAGCTGGACGCTCCGCTGGCGCCGCCCGGCTACGCGTCCCCCGGATCGGGCACACAGCCGGGGACGGAGTGGGACGCCGAAAGCCAGGGTTCCCCGTTCTCCGCGATGACTTCACCGGTCGCGGAGCCCGCGTGGCCTCCCGGTCCGGACGCCGTTCCCGCCCCGGGCCCGCATCCGGCTACCGGACCGGCCACCCAGCCGTACGGGACCTCGGCGCCGCCGCTCGCCGATCTACCGCCAGACGCGGCGGCCGTGTGGCGCAGCATGGTGGCGGCCGACGGTACTCCACTGGATCCGCGCATGCTCGCACTTGCCGAGGAGCAGTTGCGCGCCCGGCTCGCGCAACCCGGCCCGGACGATGGACGCGGCTGGATGGCTTCCGTACTGGTCCATGTCATGGCCATCGGCTACACCCTTAGCAATGATCCGACGCAATTGGAGGGGGCCGTCAGGTGCGGTGATGAAGTGCTGGCGGACCTGCCCCGGAGCAGCCCCCACTACATCGACCTGGTGTGCACGGTGGAGAACTACAGACACATGTACGGCGTGATGTGCCAGCACAGCGCGACCGTCGAACGGGCCGTGAGCGCCCTGCGCTGGGCCAGGGAGCGACTGCCCGAGGGCTCGATCGCCTGGCTGAGCGGCTCGGTTACCTACGCGCACGCGCTCTCCGACCTGTCAGGACTGTTGCGCGACCCGGTCAGATCGGCGGAGGCGGTACATGTCATGCAGGACGCGTACCAGTGCCTTCAGGCATTGCCGGAGCAGGCGGCCGTCCTCGGCACAGAGCCGTTCCAGGGCCGTCTGCGCCCGGCGTTCGACCAAGTCCACCGCGCCGTGCTCGCCACCGATGCCTATGTACGGGCGGACAATGACGCGTTCGAGTCGGCCCAGGCACAGTGGGATCCGGCAGCGGAGCAGCTGCTGCCACCGACCGTGAGGTTCGAGAACGCCCGTTTGGCACTCGTCCGCGCCGTGGAGAACCGCATCTGGGAACAGGCCGCCGACGCCGCCGCCACCGCACTGGACGTACTTCCTCTGCTGACGTCCCGCGCTCTGGACCGGAACGATCGCCAAAACGCCTTGCGCGCCGCGATGCAGGGCCGTCCCTACATCACGGCCACACCTCGCCAGGGTGCCGCGGGTCTGCCTGACCAGATCACGGGGACCAGCCTCGGCCGTACCGGATGCGCCGTAGCCATCGCGGCGGGCCGGGCCGAGCAGGCGCTGACGATACTGGAACAGGGCCGGGCCGTACTGATGGCTCAGGACCTGGAAGCCCGTACCGACGTCTCGGACCTGGCCGAGGCCTTCCCCGAGGCGGCCGCCCGATTCACGGCTGCCAGCGAGCGGATGCTGCACGCGGAGAGCGGCGGCGCGGGTGAGGAGTCCGCGCGGGTGCGCGAACAGCACATCGTGGCCGAGGAGTGGCGGCAGCTGTTGACGGACATCCGGGGACATCCCGGGTTCGAGCGGTTCCTCCTGCCGCCGACCCTACGGCAGTTGCGGGACGAGGCGGCGGAGGGGCCGATCGTCATGATCAACGTCGACCCGCTGCGCTGCGACGCGCTCGTGGTGAGGTCGAGGGACATCAGACACGTGCCTCTCGATGTGACCGAAGGCAATGTGGCCGACAGGGTGCAGGAGTTCCTGGCCGCGGTCGGCATGGACCGGGACTCACCGCGCGAGCAGGAGCAGGCGCGCGAGGTCACCTTCCGCACGTTGGAGTGGCTGTGGGACGCCGTGGCCGAACCGGTCCTCGACGCGGCGGGTTTCACCACGCCGCTCCCCCACGACACACCCCGGCAGGCGATCCCCCGGCTGTGGTGGTCCGCTTCCGGCCCCTTGGCCCACCTCCCGCTGCACGCCGCCGGGTACCAGCGCAAGGCCCAGCTCGCCCAGCAGCGATCGGTTCTGGACCGGGTCGCCTCCTCCTACACCCCCAGCATCAGGGCGCTGCGCCACGCCCGTCAGGCCGCTGTGCCCGAGGGAGTGCGGGGCTCTTACCTGGCTGTGGCTCAACCGACCGGGGCCGGCGGTGCCCCAGGGGCGTCCGCCAGGGAAGTGGCCTCGGTGGCAAGGGCGTTGACGGCACTGCGCATCCTGGACGGCCCCGATGCGACTCCGGCTCGGGTACTCGCCGAACTGCCCGCGGCCGCTGTGGTGCATTTCGCCTGTCATGGCGTGAGCGATGCGGAGAATCCAGCCGCGAGTCGGCTGTCCCTCGCGGGCGGCCCGCTCAACGTCGCCGAGATCTCCCGGCAGCGACTGCCACACGCGCGGCTCGCGCTGCTCCTCGCCTGTCACACCGCCCGAACCAACCGGCTACCCGACGAAGCGATCCACTTGGCGTCGGCTTTTCAGGTGGCTGGCTTCCCCCAGGTGATCGGCGCCTTGTGGGAAGCCGCCGACCTGGCATCGGTCAAGCTGACGGAGCAGTTCTACAGCGCCATCCGCGGCTACGGATCCGGCGTCGACGTACGCCATGCGAGCCGCGCCCTGCACGTCATCGTGCACGGCCTGCGCACCCGTTATGCCAAGTCTCCCGCCGTATGGGCGCCGTACATGCACACGGGATGCTGAGCGCCGGTCGGCAGTGGTCGCTCGGGCCCGGTCATGCGCCGGGAGCCATGAGGAGCATGCATATGTGCCGAGTTGGATACCACACAGGACACACGCACCGCTTCCCGGTCGGCACAGCCGGTGCGGAAAGCCAGAGGGGCGTCGGATGGCGTCTGACAAGGGCGAAGGGTCGGAGGACACGGCCCACGTGCTGTATGAGGAGGGCGTCGCCGTTCTGGAGGAGGCCCGTCGGCTGCGTGATGAGCCTCTGTTGTCGCGCGCCGTAGGACTGCTGCGGTGCTGCGCGGACACCAGGGACACGCGTGTGGCCGCGCTGTCGGCGCTGGACGTGGCGTTGAAGACCCGTTACTCCTGGACCGGGGCGCTCGCCGACCTGCGGGGCGCGACGGAGGCAGGACGAGCGGCGCTCGACGCCCGTGGCGGGAGCCGTCCGGACCGGGCGGCGGCCATGATGAACCTCGCCGACTCATTGCGCGTGCTGGCCGAACGGACGGGGGACGGCGACGCGTTGGACGAGGCGATACGGCTGGGTGAGGCCGTGGACGCGCAGGGGCACACCGATCCGGTGCTGCGCGTCGTGACACTCAACAACCTCGGGTTGTGTCTGCGGGTGCGGTTCGAGGCCAGCGGCGACCTCGCGGACGTCCGGCGCGCCGCCGCCTTCGGGCAGCGGGCTGTGGACGCGATGCCGGACCAGTACGCTGATGCCGCGTCCGTGCTGTCGAACCTCGCGGGCACCCATCAGACGTGGTTCGAGCGCACCCACGAACCCTCCGCCCTGGACCGGGCCGTGGACCTGGGCCGTCGAGCGTCGAAGGCCGCGCCCGACGAGCATCCGTCCCGGGCGAGCATCCTGTCGAACCTCGGAACGGCGTTGCAAATCCGCTGCGAGGCCACCGGTGACAGCGCCGATCTGCGTGCGGCCATCGAGACGGGCGGTGCCGCCGTGCGGGCCACGCACCCTCACGATCCGGCGTTGCCGGCCAGGCTCGCCAACCTCGGTACGGCACATGTGACCCGGTTCGGCATCAGCGGCGATCCCCAGGATCTCGACGACGCGGTCCGGTTGTTGGAGGGGGCGATCGAGGAGACCGAGGTCGGTGATCCCGCCCTGACGGGTCGGCTCGCCAATCTGAGCGTGGCGGCCCGGCTGCGTTTCGACGAGTCCGGGGACGTATCCGATCTCGACCTGTCCGTCACCGCCGGACGGCGGGCCGTTCGGGAGTGCCGTTCCGGCCGCCAGGGCCTGGCCGGGCACCTGTCCAACCTCGGTGCGGCGCTGCGGGCGCGCTTTCGGTCGAGCCGGGATCCAGGCGACGCCGAGGAGTCCGCGGCGGTCTTCCGTCAGGCCCTGGACATGGGCCCCGTCGATCACCCGCGGCGTGCGGCCTTTCTGTCCAATCTCGGCGGGGTCCTGTACGAGCGGGCCACGCTCGGCGACCCGGTGGCGCCGACCCACCACGGGGCCCTTGCGGTGAGCGCCTTCCGGGAGGCTGCTGGGATACCGACCGCGCAGACCAGGGTGCGGGTGGCGGCGGGTGCCGCCTGGGGGCGTGTCGCGGCCGAACTCGGCGACTGGGAAACCGCGGTCGCGGGCCTCCGACTGGCCGTCGGACTGCTCGGCCTGCGTGCCCCAAGGGAGCTGGCCAGGGAGGATCAGGAACGGGAACTGGCCGAACACACCGCACTCGCCTCGGACGCCGCCGCCTGCGCCATTCGTCTCTGTGACCTTCCACAGGCGGTGAGACTGCTGGAGCAAGGACGCGGCATCCTGCTCGGGCAGGCGCTGGACGCCCGCACCGACCTCACCGACCTGCGCCGCCGCGACACCGCCCTGGCCGACCGTTTCCACGAGGTGTGCCACCGCCTGGACAGCCCGGTACCCGACTCGAGCCATACCGGCGGTGACAGCACTGCGGTTCGGGAATGCAGGGATCTCGCTGGCGAGTTCGGCACGGTCCTCGGGGCGATTCGCACACTGCCGGGTTTCGAGACCTTCCTCGACCCGCCCTCCTTCAGCGAGTTGGTGCCGCCATCGGACACCGGGCCAGCGATCCTGGTCAACCTGAGCGAACTGGGATCGGACGCCCTGATCGTCCACGGCAACCACCCGTCCCACGTCCCTCTGCCGCTCGCGACGCCAGCGGCGGTGCGCGCCCAGGTGTCTGTCCTCCTCGCCGCGCTGGAGTTCGTCCAGGGTGAGGACACCCCCGACCGTGACGCACGGAAACGGGAGGAGCGGCACATCCGGGGTGTACTCGACTGGCTGTGGCACGCGGTGACGGGGCCGGTCCTGCGTCACCTAGACATACCCGCGATGCCCGATCCCGGCCGGCGCCCCCGGGTGTGGTGGATCCCCACCGGCCTGCTGTCCTTCCTGCCGCTGCACGCCGCGGAGCGGCAGGACACACACGGCCACCCGGGCGCGGGCGGAGCACTCGACCGTGTGGTGTCCTCCTACAGCCCCACCCTGCGCAGCCTGTCGTACTCCCGCCGCCCACAACCACCGGGACACGACCGGCTGCTCGTCGTCTCCACGGCGGCCGTGCCGGGGCATGCCGTCCTCCCCGCCACTCGTCGGGAGACCGCACGCCTCGGTGCCCTGCCGGTGGCCAAGACACTGCTGATCCGGGAGGCTGCCACTCGCACCCGGGTCCTCACCGCTCTGGCGGACCACAGTTGGGCGCACTTCGCGTGCCACGCCACGACCGACACCGCCTATCCGTCGCGCAGCGCCTTGGTCCTGCATGACCACGACAGTGCGCCGCTGCGGGTGTCGGACATCGTCACCGCTCGGCCCGCCGATGCCAAGGTCGCCTATCTGTCCGCTTGTTCGACCGCGCAGGGTGCGGCGCTGCTCCCGGACGAGGGCATCCACATCACCTCGGCGTTCCATCTGGCGGGATACCGGCACGTGGTCGGCACGCTATGGCCTGTCGACGACCACCCGGTCGGCCGGATCACTCGCGACTTCTACCGCGGAGTCGGCACCGACGAAGGGCTCTCCGCCGAGTCGGCCGCACTCGCACTGCACTCGGCGGTACACGATGCTCGGCGGCGCATGCACGGATACCCGAGCGTCTGGGCGGCACACGTCCATGTCGGCGCCTGACCCACGGTGGCGCCCCGGACGTCATTCCGGAATCCACAGCCAGGCATGCTGACGGAACTCCTTCACCTCGACCAGGCGCTGTTCGAACCGTCGCGCGTCCAGTCCCGGATACCCCTCGCCGACGACGTAGGCGTACAACTGCTCGGAGACCAGTACGGCGAGGTCGATGTCGGGATGCTCGGTCAGGGCACCGCGCAGTACCGTGCTGTTCAGCAGTCGGCTGACGTCCACGATCGTGGACCCGGCGAAGCCGAGCGCGGCGATCCCGACCGGCCCGAAGGCCGTGGACATGCGCAGCCGCATACGGTCGCGGTAGCGGTCGTTGTCGGCCACGAGACGTGTCTGCCAGGACAGGAGCAGCTTGGGAAGCGCGCGGTGCAGTTCGGCGTCCGCCGGGAGGAAGACGTTCATTCCGTCCCCGGTGTCCTGGTGGTCGGTCTCGTCCAGGCGATATCCCATGTCGTCGAGTACCTCCCGCACCAGCGCGGCGAGCCTCTCCTGCACACGCGACTTCTCGGGGGAGGTACGGCTGCTGTAGCGCTCGATGTCCACGGCGAAGCCCATGCGCACGCTGATGCGATCGGGTGTGTCCCGCCGTGCGGAAGGCGCGGACTCAGGTCGGCGGGCACGGTCCGCTCCGGGTGGGGCGGGAGGCTCCGGCCGTGGTCGCTCCACGACGGTGAGGTCGTGCTGAGCCAGTCGGCCGAACTCCCGCGCCACCTCGCGCGTCGCTTCCAAGTACTCCTCGTCGTCGCCCAGTTGCGTGCCGAACCACTCGGCGAGCCGTCGATCGCTCGGGAACGGTTGCGCGAGCGCGGCGGTCATGTTTCCGACGGCTATGTCCACGGTGCGCCTCATGGCGCGTATGTCCCTCAGGGTCGACGTCAGGTCGGCCTCGCCCCGCCTCAGCCGGGCCAGGGCCGTGACGTCGGTCGAGTCCCCCTCCAGCGCGGTCCGCACGTGGGCGACGTGGTCGTTCACCCCGTCGACGAGACGCTTGAGTTGCTCGCCGTCACCTCGAACGCGGGCCTGGTAGCGGAGTTTCGCCGCGTGCATCAGATAGCGGGCCAGCGGCGGCATGGCCGGATCGCCCTGGCTGAAGGTCCAGGCGCTCAGCTCGGCTTCCCGGGCCTCGGGGGCGAGGACGACTAGACGCCGTCCCGCCTGGTCCTCGTCCGATGAAACCTCCCATGCGGCTATCGCGCCCTCGGTGCTCCAGCCGCGCTGCCACCAGTACGGGGCATGGTCCGCGCCGGGCAGCACCGCACGCACCTCGTGGGCTATCACGTCGAGCGGTGGGACAGCAGGGCCGACAACCTGCGCCTGGCAGACGCGTACGACACCGAGCTGGGCGTCGGTACCGCCCGCCGCCAGCTCGTCCCACCATCGGTCGAACTCGACCCAGCCGGGCGGCGACGCGGAGCCGATGCGCAGACGGCGGGACGGGGTGTCCAGCGGGGCGGCGAACACCATCGAGAGGTTCACGACGTCGTGTTCACGGCGCACGACGGCCTGGTAGTCGGCCGCGCGGTCCTGGATCGCAGCCGCGGGTCGTCCCGGTGTCAGCGTGCCGGCATCGAGTGGCAGGCTGGTGGCCAGACCGGTGTTCGGGACCTCGTCGACCATGCCGAGGCCGTCCCGGCATCGGGCCCACAGATCGCGGATCTGCCGGTAGGCGGCCTCGGCGTCCGGACCGTCGGTCGGTCCGAAAACGTGGACCACGAGTTCCTGGTCAGTGAGCGGGCGTACCGGTTCCGTCACCGTCGCCTCCCAGACTGTCCGTGGAGGTGTCGGCCCGCTCCTCCTGGCGTGGCCGCTCCGGTTGCCGGCCCAGCGTGTGCACCAGGTGATTGGCCCGGTCGCGGGTCCGTTCCGGTACCGGGATCACTGACCGGGTGCCGATCCTGGTGATCCGCACCGGTCCGGTCAGTTCCAGTTCGGCGGTGGCCTCGCGCAGTGCCTCGTCGTCTCTCCGGGCGAGGGCGTCGGCGATCGAGTCGACGATCGAGTCGACCCGCTCCCAGCGCTGCGGCGCGAGGTGCCATTCGACCAGATCCTGCAGGACGTTGACGGCGTCTTCACGCGCCTCATTGTCTATCGGAATCCCCCCGGACATGTGCGCCCCCCTCTTTCCGCCGCTCGCGTCGACGTTCGCTCACTGTAGCTTTCGCGTGACGCTGTGTCCGCTCGGTCGCGATTCTCTCCCACGCCCCACGGTTTCCCAGGTCGAGTCGCCCTGCCGCGTGCCCGGTCAGCCGTCGCCAACGAGGACGAAGGGGGCCCAGTGGGACGGGTGTTCGGCGTAGCGGGCGTTGGTGCGACGGCGCAGACCGACTTGGGCGGCGAACGTGTCGAGTTCTTGTGGGGTCGCGTCGCGCATCCACGCCTGTGCCCGGGCCAGGGCGACCGAGGCCGGCATCGGTGGTTCGTCCCGCTCGGGCACGCCGCGCAGGTGGAAGTCGTAGATCCTGGCGACCAACAACGCAGTCGACCGGTCGTTGACCTCCCACAAGCTGCCGATGACCGCGGTGGCCCCCGCCTGGACCAGCCCCGCCGGCAGGCCCACCGCCTCGTCGGGCAGCCGGGTCATGTCCGTCACCGCCGTCTGGCAGGCGGACGCGACGACCAGGCGTACCCCGTGCAGCACCTGCCCGTCGAACAGGTCCCGCAGCGTGAGGAGTTCGCCGTCAGCCAGGGCCAGGTGCGAGGCGAGCGGTTCCTCGGGATCGTAGTAGCCGTGCCCGGCGAAGTGCAGATGGGTGGCGGTCGGCAGGGCCCGCAGCAGTGCCTTCTTGGTCGCGGCGGCACCGATGAGGCAGTCGACGGGTGAGGCGAACAGCTGTCGCACGGCGGCCAGTTCCGGCTCAGCCCAGGGAAGGGGCGGGTCGCAGGGATGGGGTTGCGCAACGCCGAGCAGCCGTGACGGCTTCTTCCGGGCCGGTGCGGAGGCCGCCGTACGGGCGGCCACGAGCACCCTCGCGGACGGGGTGTGGGAGACGGCGACGTCGTCGAACAGGTGGCGTCGTCCGCCGTCCCGGAGGTAGCGGGCCGCGTGGACCGGCAGCACGCCGAGGATCCCCGAGGGCACCAGCACAGCACGGGTGACGTCCAGGGCGAGCAGTCGTGCGGCCAGCGGTCCGACGAGCCGTGCGCCGAGCAGGTCGAGGAGCACGGTCAGGTCCTCGTCTTCTGTCTGCGACGGGTGAAGGGCCAGGGCGAGCAGGACTTCCGGTTCGCTCAGCGGGCACAGCACCGCTTCCGTGGCCGTCTCCGAGTGTCCCGGCGGACGGCGAACGATGAGGCAGACACTGCCGTGCCGTGTGGTGGTGAGGTAAATCAGGGGAGGCCCGGACGCGACGGCCTCGTTCACCGCCGTCCGCGGAGCCGCCCGCATGAAGTCATCGTAGGACGGCAGCGTCCGAATGGCCCCGATGGCAGCGGTCAGTTGGGCCTGAGCGTCGGTCATCGAGGCACGCAGCCGGTGCCGCTCCTCGGGCGACGGGGTGGTGGCGCGTGGTTCCCGCTGCCGTGCCTCGATGACGCGGATGCGCCGGACCGCCTCCTGGTACGCGGTCACGGCGATCTCGTGATCGGTGGACAACGCGGCCAACGCCGCCCGGTCCCGCTGGAGCCGGTCGCCGAGTGCCCGGGCCCGGTTCTGTTCCAGGACGGCGACCGCGCGCTCCGGCCGGCCGGCCCCGGCCAGGGCGTGCGCAGCCTCCCGGGGCAGGTCGGCGGTCTCCGCGAGCTCCGCCTCCTTCCCGCCCGGCAAGATCGCCACCTGGTACAGCCGTTCGGCCGCGGCCAGAGCTTGTTCGTAGGCCTCGGCGGCGGCGTCCCAACGACCGCACTCCGCTTCCGCGTCACCGAGCAGGTTCCAGGCGCGGCGGGCGTGACCGCTCGCGCCGAGCGCGGTGACGACCGGGACGACCTGTCGCAGGATCCCGGCCGCGTGACGGAACCGTTCGGGTCCGCCCGGGGCGTCCTGCCAGTTCACCCAGGCCCTGGCCAGTTCCGTGGCGGACTCGGCCCACTCCAAGGGGACGGTGCCCGGGGTGCGCACGTCGAGGCTGCGCTTCAGCAGGCCGATCGCGCGCTCCGGGTCGGGCCGGTCTCCGCGGCGCAGGGTGGCGGCCAGATTGTAGCGGGCTCGTGCCGCCTCCAGCACGTCCCCGTGTGTCTCGTACGCGCGCAGGGCCGACTCGTGGAGCGCGATGGCGGCGCGGAGGTCCCCGGGGGACAGTTCGGCGCGCTGCACGAGGGAGTTGGCGAGGTTGTCGGCGATGGCGGCGTGCATCAGCGGGTCCTCGTCGGTGGGGGCGAGGTCGAGTGCTCGCCGGTACCACGTCACCGCTTCGTCGAGGGACGCCCTGTCCTCACGGAGGGCGGCATTGGCCAGGGCATCAGCGACGGCCGTGGCGGCGTTCGCCATGTCGTGGCATTCCCCGAGTCGCTCGGACAGGTCGAAGGCGGTTCGAGCGTGCCGCAGCGCGGTGCTGTGGTTCCCGTCATGGTCGCCGCGCACCCGCATGCGGTAGCAGCGGCTGAGGTTGATGAGAGCCGCGGCTCGCTGGTGCGGGCCCAGTTCGGGCACGCTCAGGGCCTTCTCCAGCTGACGTCGGCCCAGTTCGAGGGAGTCGGGGTCGGCGGCCAGGACCGGGTCGGACAGGACGAGACCCAGGTTGCTCTGGACTGCGGCCCACCGGTCGGGCTGGTCGCGCCTGGTGAACACCGCCAGGGCGGCGGTGTGGCGGGTCAGGGCGCGACGCAGATTGCGTGCCCGGTCATGCGGGCACTCCCAGTAGGCGTTGGCCAGGTTGACCAGGGTCGCCGCCCACTCCATGGGGTCCGTGCGCCGCCGGTAATAGGTGAGAGCCGCCCGGAAGGCACGCTGGGCGAAGGCGATGTTGTCGCCCTTGTCTCCTTGCCGACGGGCCCGCCAGGCCGAGCCGACGAACGTCTGGGTCGCCGCCCACTTGTCGCGCGTGTCGGGTCGGTCCAGCAGCCGCAGCGCCTCCTCGGCGAGCCGAATGGCCCGCTCGTAGTCGGGTACGCCGGTGCCGCCCACGTACAGCCTGGCCAGTTCGGCCAGGTGCAGGCCGTGCACACCGGGGAAATGGTCGGCCGGCACAACGGCGAGGAGTCGCTCCAGGAGGGACCGGCGCCGCTCCGTCCGGTCGGTGACCAGCAGCCGCAGCAGCAGGTCGGGAAGTTCGGGGGGCAGCCGGTCGGCGGCGTCCCCGGCCATCCGGAGGGTCTCAGCCCAGTCGATCCGGCGCCACTCCGTCAGCGCCCCGTCCGGCCTCCGCGCGAGATGGTCGAGCGCGGCGTCCATGGCCCTGGCTTGCCCCTCCGCCTTCGCCAGGTGGTCTCGTACGGCGTCGACGGCTTCCGGACTCCTTTCCCGTGCTGCGTCGTCGATCCGGTCCCGCAGCGCGGCGGCCATGGCCTGGGCGCTTCCGGACCCGGCCTCGGGTGTCGGGCGGGCATGGCCGCCGATCAGAACGTCGACGGTGTCGCGTTGGCGGATCAGCAGCTGGAGCGCGAGACCTTCGAGCAGTGCGGGATACCGGGTGACCACCGCCTCGCGTTCCTCCTCGGTCCGCGCGGCCAGCAGTGCCGACACTGCTTCCTCCGCCGCCACTATCGTGTGCAGCCGTTCGATCTCCGGCACCTGCGCGTCGCCGAACGCCTGCGCCCTGTCCAGGGCCTGCTCCGCGGCCGCTCTCGCAGACGCCGGATTCCCGCCACGACGATGCACCAGGGCGGCGGTGTGCAGAGCCTCCACGGCCTCATGGACGGCCCCCGCCGCGTCGAAGAGCCGTACGGCGTCGTCGAGCGAGCGCAGTGCGTCTTCGTCCGCCTGACGCTCCGCCTCGGCCGCCGCGACCAACCGCAGCGCGCGGGCCTCCTGTACCTGGTCCCCGAGGTCGTGGAACAGCTGCCGCGCCCGGCGGGCATAGTGCTCGGCCTCGGCGGGTGCGCCGAGCTGATGCAATAGGGGCGCCAGATCGCCCAGCGTGCGGGCCTCCCCGGTCTTGTGCCCCAGGCTTCGGTAGGCGAGCGCGGCCTGTTGCAGCAACGCGGTGGCCTCGGGCAGATCGCCCTGGTGATGGCGCAACTGTCCCAGGTGGGCCAGTGCCGCGGCGCGGGCCCGCTCGTCGCCCGTGTCGGCGGCCTGCCGGAACGCCTCTTCCGCCTCGTCGTCGCATTCCATCCGCTGGAGTGCGGCGCCCAGGCTCTGGGACAGATCCACCAGGTCGGTCGTGGAACCCAGGCGGGCGGCGGCGTCGAGCCCGGAACGGCTCGCGTCCGCCGCGGCCTGCCAGTCGTGCACGGCCACCAGGAACGGCATGAGTTGTCGGACGAAGTCCAGCAGACCTTCGTCGTCCGGCAGACCTTCGACTTTCGCGCCGTCGGTCAACGCCCTCAGCCTCGCCGACAGCACCGGCCATGCCGAGCCAAACCATGTCAGTGCCGCCCGTCGTTCCTCGTCGGGGCAGGTCGGTTGGGTCAATGCGGCGAACATCCGCGGCAAAGTGTCCAGTGCCGCGGCTCCGGCCCTGTGTTCGGGCATGTCGTTCACACGCGCTCCCCACTCCGAGCTCTCTCGCGCCGACGTCTCGGTCACCCCGCCGTCTCGGCCGCGCTGAGAACCGCCGCCACCGCCAAGCCCAGCAGCGCGAACAGCAGCAGGCCGATGCTGCGGCTGACCCAGCCGAACTTGCGGCGGGCCACGAGAGCGTTGGCCCAGATCTGGTCCACGACGGCGGCCAACAACGCGTCCTCGTCCCGCAGCAACTCGTTCAACCGGTCTCTGTATTCGGAATGACTCGCGGAGTATTCCCGGCCTATGTGGTCGTAGAAGAGCAGGCTGGTGGGCATGGTGCCGACGGCGATCCGCTGTCTGGGCCACAGAACCAGGCCCGCGGTGAGTCCTGCCGCCACGGTACAGACAGCGGACACCGCCGCGGCGGAGGCGAACCAGGCCGAGCGACCGCCACTACCGGTGACCAGGCTGTACAGGACGCCGGCGACCACTCCGGCCGCTGCCAGGGTCGTGGCGGCCTTGGTCTCCGCGTGTTTGGTCCAATCCCGGATGGTGTCCAGGATTCGCCAGGCGTTGTCCGATCTCGCCTGCTGATGCCCGACGTCCGTCGCCGCCGCGGGTTCTCCTGCCATCGCTTGGCTTCCTTCCACGCATCGGCTCCGGACAGGCGGCGGTGAGCCCGCCACCACGCCGGGGCAGATCCACGCCCCACCTATCGTTTCCAATAGATAGCGGATTCATGCCCTTGGCGCAGTGTGGGGGTATTGTGATCAGATGGCCTGTTGCGCACTGTGATGCGAGGGCGTTAAGACGTCATCTCATTTGGCGAGTCTGCGGTAGCAGATGAGGGTGCAGGCGATGCTGGGGAAGGCCCAGGAAGTGCTCGGCTTTGCACTCGTAGCGTCGGTGCAGTCTGCGGCATCCGGCGAGCCAGGACATGGTGCGTTCTATGGTCCAGCGGTGGCGGCCCAGCCGGGTCGAGGACTCGATGCCTTTGCGGGCGATGCGGTGCTTGATGCCGCGTCGGCGTAACCATCGCCGCAGGTGGTCATAGTCGTACCCCTTGTCGGCGTGGAGTTTGGCCGGCCTGCGCCGTCGGCGTCCGCGCCGTCAACGGATCGGCATATCCCTTGTACCAGCAGGATCAGCGCCTGGCTGTCGTGCAGGTTCGCCCCCGAGATTCCGACGGACAGGGGCAGACCGGTCCGCTCGGTGATCAGGTGGATCTTCGAGCCGTACTTGCCCCGATCGACAGCATTCGGACCTGTCAGGTCCCCCTTTTCAGCGCCCGCATGTTCACCGAGTCGATCGCGCACCGGGACCAGTCCAACTCGCCGCGGGAGCCCCAACTCGTCGAGGACCAGGCGGTGGAGCTTGGCCCACACGCGTGCTTTCGTCCACTTGGCAAAGCGCCGGTGAGCCGTCGCTCCTGACGGACCGAACGAGGCGGACGGCAACTGCTGCCACGTGCAGCCCGACGTGGCCACGAACACGATCGCGGCTAGCACTTCACGGTCGCCGCGCCGACGCCGGCCACCTCCCTGAGGCCGCGACGGCGCCTCCGGCACCACCCACTGAAACAGCTCCCACAACTCATCCGGCACCAGCCGCTCAACGATCCCCACCACGACCGACAGCTCACCCAGCCAAACGAGATGACCTCTAAAAGGCCGCGGGAGCGGAGGCCCCTCGGCACCTAGCACAGGATCCCCGGTTAGCGAAACCGGGGATCCTCCGCACCATTAGTGGTACACCGCCATTCCCCGCCCATCACGTCGAAAGGCAGCATCACGACGACAGCCCACAACTCCACATTCCGCTTGGGCCGATGCCGTAGCGGGGGATCTCTATGCCGCGGCGTAGCTGAGGCGGAGAAGGTCACCGGCGCGCTCCAGGTCGCGCTCCGTACGCAGCTGCAGCTCCAAGTCACCCGTGCCGACGCTGGCGAAGTTCCGCAGCCGTCGGTAGGCGCGGTACTGCTTGCGCTGTACCCGGGTCACACCGTCCCCGAGTCCGACCAGGACCTCGTCGACCGCCTGGGCCAGCTCGGCCATCGCACTGTCCCGCTCCCGGACCGGCACCCCGGCCGCTCGTCGGCGCACCCGCTTGGCCGGAGCCGGGTGCCCGGTGACGGAGGCTACGGTCTCAAGGCCGAAGTGGTCGCTGCCGAAGTAGCGGTAGCGGACCAGGTCGATCGAGCGCCGGTGCTCGCGTACGGCGTGCGCGTCGTAGCGGGTGAAGTCGCCGGCCACGCAGATCAGCCGGGGTGCGCTCCACAGGATCTGGGACGAGGCCGTGGCTCCGAGCCGGTCGCGGACCAGGTTCCGGAAGGCGTCCTTGTGGTTCGTCAGCCAGGCCATGTAATAGAGGCCCTGGTTGATCACGCCTGCGTCGGTGCCGCGCTTGTACTCGACGATCACCGGCGACCCGTTCTCGTCGAGACCCAGCGAATCGATCCGCCCGCCGTCGACGCAGTCGATGACGTACTCGCTCGCCAGGAAGGTGACGCCCAGCATCGTCTCCATGTGCGCCTCGACGAGGTCCTGCACATCCGCCTCAACCTCAGCAAGATGCGCGCTGACTTCCTTGACACCACCTGCTGTCTTGAACAGCTTCAGGACCGCCACTCCCCCTCCATGATCTCGGTGCCACACGAGAACAGCGCTGAGCGCAGGGATATTTCCACAGCCACGGATCCCTTCGTCCGCGCCCGCCTAGCATGAGAGGTCGCCTCCAAAACGCAGATCCGTTGTCACGCAACCCTGCTGCGCCTTCGGGCCGGAAGCTGGAGATAGGAGCCCCTTTGCACGACGAAGCCGGAGCTGCCCGCAACAACCTTCCAGAACAAGCACATCAAGCAGACGACTGGGCGCCGCATGACGGGCTCTCAGCCCGAGATATCGAGGCCCTTCTCACCAACGAGGCCGTCCCGGCACACGTGCGCTCCCTTGTCGGGCTGCTCTGCGAGGGCAACGTAAAGCTGGACGGCGCTCTCGCGTTGACGGTGGGAGACGTCATCCCCACCAGGCGTGAAATTCCTGTCAGCGAGCAGACGCTCTGGCTCCTGCGAGAGGCCGTCGGTGACCGTGAGCAAGGCCCCGTGTTCGCCATGCCCTCAACCCAGCGGGTGAGCCGCGGGGCCAGCCCACCTCAGGTACCGAGTACCCCTCGGCACGGCACCCACGACGTGCGGGTCGGCCGACACCCTGACCGCCACAACGGTCCGCGCCGAAGCTCACGCTGAACACATGAAAGCCGCCCCTGCCTCCCAGATGAACTGGGTAGCAGGGGCGGCTTCCATACGCCTGACGCCTCATCAGAAACTACAGCGAACGTGCGTCACACGTGCGTCACGTGCGTCGCCCGTGCGTCAAGATATCGCCCGTAACGCACACAACGCCCATAATGCACACCAGGCGAAACCGCAGGTCAGCGGCCCTTCTCGGCAGGCTCAAGGATCGCCACGCACTCCACATGATGCGTCATCGCGAAACAGGTAAATCAAAAACACGTGAATGTAGTGCCAGGTCAGCGCCGCGTTGGCGATAAACCCGGCATCTCGCCCGTGTGCGTTACGGGCGAAGCGGGCGTTGCGGGCGCGTAGCTGACGCATGACACGACGTCAGCTAAACAATGGTGCAGTCTACGAAACACCTCGCGCAGTATCCGGCGGCCGGCCTACCCGGGGTGGGTCCGCGGCCATGGACGGCTCGTTCACCTCTTCGTCAACGGGTTCGACTGTTCAAGCGGACGTCGCATTCTGTTGGCTGCCCGAGGCCAGGAAGACGCTACGGCTGCCGGACCACGTGATGGATAGCTGCTCCCGGGCGCGAGTTGCCGCTACGAATAGCAGCGACTGCTCGCGGCGCAGATCAGCGCCATGCTGCAGCTTGTCCTCACTCTCCGAAGCGAGCGCTGTCGGAAGCGGCATGTGTTGGGCGCCAACTCCAACAACCGCCACCGCGCGATACTCAAGCCCCTTGATGCGGTGCATGGTCATTACGTGCACGCCCTCGTCCGGATCGGGGACCCGGGAGTCCTCGACTTTCACAGCTGTCAGGCCAGCAACATGCATAGCCTGGAGTGCGCTATCGGCGACAGCGTGGGTTCGAGCCACAACGGCGATCTCATGCGGTTTGATCCCTTCCTGCTGCCATCCGCCGATGCGCTGTGCGAGGGCCTTCATCTCCGCCGCCGGGGTGGGGTAGTGCCGCGTTTCAGGGCGGGCCCCGGACAGGACGGACCGGTACCCGCGCAGCTGTTCGGGGTTTCCGTCCAGGTCGTCGAAGTCGGCGTTCTCCAGCAGGTTGAGGGAGGCCGTGAGGATCTGGCGGGTGGTGCGGTAGTTCAGGGTCAGCCGTCGGGAGCGTCCCCGGATGTTGATCCCGTGGGCGCTGAGGGCGGTTCGGTTGTCGTAGATGCGCTGGTGCGCGTCACCGACGATGAACAGGTCGTCATTGCCTTCTGGAACGAGGGCACGTAGCAGCTTCCAGTGGGCCGCATGTAGGTCCTGCGCTTCGTCAACGACGATGTGCCGGTAGGGCCGTTCATCGTCGGACCAGCCGGAGGCGATCCTGGCGGCCTGAGCGGCGAGCTGGATGACGCCTGCGGCCTTGTCGCGGTCGAGGCGGCGCTCGAATTCCTCGATGAGGGACCACACTTGGGCGCGTTCGGGTCGGTTGAGCCTGCGGCCTCGACCGGCTCTCCTGGCGGCGAAGTACTCGTCCCGGCTGCGAATGTCTTGGGCGAGGACTACTTGCTTCCACTCGGCGTCGAGGAAGCGGCCGTCGAAGTGCGGTGCGGAACTCTCCTGAGCCAGTTCGATCCAGCGGTTACGGATGTCGCTGTCCTTGAGCCGTGAGGGTGCTTCCGGGCCGAAGGTCTCTTTGACGGTGCCGTACGCCACCTTGTCGATGTTGCGGACGTCGACCTTGGCCAGCAGTGCCGTTCCTCCGAGGTCCTTGAGCTGGGACTTGAGGAGGCTGGCGAGGTTGGTGGTGAACGTGGTCATCAAGATGGCCTGGCCCGGGGGCAGCCGGTCGGCGAGCGCCTTGACGCGGTGCAGGGCCACCACCGTCTTGCCCGTGCCAGGGCCTCCTGTTACCCGTGCGGGTCCCTTGAACGGTGTTTTGCGTTCGGCCAGGTTCCGCTGAGCAGGGTGGAGGAAGATGCGCCAAGCGGAGAGCGGTTCGCTCAGGATGCGGCCGAACTCGGCGATGTCGCCGGTGACGACGAAGGCTTCCTTGGTGGCCGGGCGTTCCACGGCGGCCTCGTAGTCGTGGGGGTCCACGTCGTCCTCGGTGGCGGCCAGCGAGCTGACTTGGTCCCAGACGTCCTCGACAGACATGCCGTCGGCCAGGCACAGGATGACGTCGCGGGCCAGTTTCGGCAGTGTCTCTGCGATGCCCAGGACGGCGTCTTCGCTGTGAATTTCGCGCAGGGCCGGGATGATGGAGGCGTGGACGCCGAGTCGTTCGAAGTCGGCGTCGGAGACGTTCTTGAAGAGCGCCGGCCCGGGCTCGGTGGAGGTGCTGTCTGTCTTCTTCGCCTGGCCGCTGAGGGTGCCGTAGAGGCTGCCGAGGTTGATCAGTTCGATGCCGCCGGTGACCTTGTTGATGTCGAAGAGGATGTTCGCGGCGAAGTCGTAGGCGTCATCGTGGGGAAGGACCGCGACCAGGTAGTAGATGCGGTCGGCGTAGTGCATCAGGACGGCACGGTAGTTGTCGTTGACCCGTGCAGTGCGGACACGCTTGTCCTCGGCTCCCTTGGGGGGCTTGAGGTTGAGGCCGTTGGAGTCCGGGTTGCGCTGCATCTTCATGATGAACTGCAGGACGAGCGGTTGAACGGAGCCGTCCAGGGCGTCGTAGGACTTCCCGAATACGTCCGCCATGATCACCTTGGCACCGGACATCAGTTCCCCTCCAGCTTCTTGATGAGCTCTGGCACGTCCACGGCCCCGGCCTGGGCCACGTGCCAGCCCGCACTCGTGAATGCGGTATCGCGTGCCGCGTCGGCATCGATGAAGATGGCGACCTTCGCGTCCGGCCAGGCCAGCTCCGCCAGCAGTGCCTGATCGCCGTACTCATAGCCGACTTCGGGCACGGCGATGCCTCCCTCACGCGCTCGCTCTGCCACGACGGTGAGAAGGTCGCGCACCTGGGGCGAGGCCCATTCGAGGGCTTCCGCCCAGCCGGGCGCGAGAGCCGTGGGGGCTCCGGTCTTGGTCGGCAGGGCGCTGGTCAACAGGGCCACCGTGTGCGGGTCCACCTGGTCGCTGGTGGAGAGCGCGACTTGGTGGAAGGAGCGCGGTAGTTCGTCGCTAGGTGCGGGCTGGAGGAACTGCAGGAGGTTGGACCAGCGTAGCCAGTCCGCCCATCGGCTCTTGTGGCCGTCTCCGGTAATGGCTTCGCTTCGGTCATCGAGCAGGGCCAGGACGGACCAGGCGCGCATGTCCGGGCGCCGCCAGCGTGGTTCGGGTCGGCGGTCCAGGAGGCCGATGATGCGTGCGTGCCCGATGGTGCGGGCATCGATCCCGATCGTTTCCCCGGTTCCGGACGCGGGCGGCAGCCCAGTGCCGCGCAGGATGTCAGGGAGCGCTCGGCCGAGCTCGCCGCGGTCCACCGGCTGTGGCTGTGTCACGGCGCCGAAGCCTCCCAACAGACCGGCCGCGCGCCGGCTCCACTTGGCGCGGTCGGGGTCCGTGAGGAATTCCAGCAGCGTCTCGGCAGGGTTGCGCAGCACCGGGTCGAGCGTGTCGTCAGAGCGGGCCTCGCCGACCAGGACCTGGTGAATCTGGCGAGCCTTGGAAAGAGCCTCCTCCGCATGCAGCGGCGGGGCAGGGGTGCGCACCGGCTGCCCCTGGGCGGCGTGCTCGATGGCATTGGCCCAGGCCGTGACGTCGTCCCAGGTCAACTGCCAGACGAGGATCCCCTGGCTGCGCAGCGCCGCGCGTTTGGCTGCGTCGTCGGCGATGCGGTTGACCCGCTCGCTGGCATGGAAGGCAAACCCGTCGAGGAAGACGGCGACGCGTTCGGCCGGGCCATCGGTGCGTTCCAAGAGGAAGTCGGGCTCGCACGGCGGGGTCGTGTCCATGCGGACGTGGTCGCGCATGCGCCAGCGCGTGGTGTTGTCCTCGGACGTGAAGCGTAGTTCGTGTTCGATGCCGCGCTGGCCGGCCTTGGCCGCGACCGAGCCGTTCTCCTCCTTTCGGCGTCCCCAGGCGATGAGGGTGCGTACGAAGCGGTCTTCCAGTTCGCTGTCGACGAGCTGGTCGATGCGTACCCCGGACAGGGTGTCGACCCGCTCGACGGCCCAGTCCTTGAGGATCTCGTCCAGCAACTCCTTGGCGATGCGCAAGGAGACGTGCGGGTGTTCACTGCTGGAGACGAACGGCAGCAGGCACCGGTGGCAGGGGGTGCGCTGGTCTTCCTTATGGCAGGGACAGTCGCGCAACGCCGCCTGCGCCAGGCTAAGCACCCGGTGCAGCACCGTGGAGTCGGCGAGGTGCTCGAGGTAACCAGTGCCGCCGGGCATCGAGTCGTGCAGGACGAGGAAGCGCCGGCGCAGTTCCGGACTGTCCCCGGGCATGCTGTCGGGGGTCACTCGGATGTGGTCGGGGGCACCGCCGAAGTGCTTGGTGATGCCGAGCAGCAGGGCTGCCTTGAACGAGATGTACCGCTCGGGCAGCTCCAGAGTGGAGACGGGCAGCAGGATACGCAGCGCCTGTGTGGTCAGTTCGTGGGCCAGCAAGAGCTTCTCGGTCGGCTCGTGCCCCACGCCGTCGTCGCGGTGCGAGCACCAAAAGGAGTGACGGGTGCCGACACGTTGTGCCGACGGATCCCATGCCTGCGGATGGACACCCCGAACGGCCCCGCATTCGGGACAGGTGTCAAAGCCAGGCACTGGCCGCTCGTCGCCGTAGAAAAGGTGGGCGGATCCGGGTGCTGCCGACGGTCCCAGATTGATAGTGCGGATCGTGGCCACGCGGGCGAATTCCACGCCGAAGGGCGGAGCCTTCTCGCCGCTCTTGCTGACCCGGCGCCACGCCCTCAACCCTTGGTCCTGCTTCTTGTCGATGTCGACCAAGGTGATCGTGTCGAAGGGCCTGCGCTCCCGCTCGTCTCGTTCGTCGGTCAAACGCGCGTCCTCGCGCCGCTCCCGGGCAACGACCCGCTCGGGCACCAGCACCTGGTGCAGCGCCCCCGGGTCGGCAATGCGGGGCGTCGTGCACCGCGGGCAGGCGGTGAGGTCGAGGCCAGTCTCCTCGGTGGCGACGAACCCGCATTCGGGACAGAACCGCCAGTGTGCGTAGGTGTTCTCACCGGTCCCGCGGGCAGTGCCGAGGTCGAGCCCGTTGACGATGAACTTGTAGCCGTCGCTGTGGAAGAAGTTGCCGGGGGCCAGCTCGGTCAGCGCCATGCGGGATCCGCGGCCGTAGTCGGTAGAGGTCTCGTCGAACTCACCGTCGCTGTCGCGCCACCACAAGGTGGCATCCAGCACGGTCGCGTCGTCGTGGAGGGTGTAGTTGGGCAGCAACCCCAGCCGCACCAGCGCGTTGATCGAGTTCTCGGCGACGAGGTCGTCCCGGCGCTTGCGCACAGTGCGCTGTTCGGCAAACAGCTGCCGTCGCTGCTGGTCACGTTCCGGATCGCCGGACAATGAAGCAAGAGCGTCGAAGGCCCGCCCGATCTGCCGCATCCGCGCGCGCAAGGCGGCCACCCGCCTGTTCCACGCATTGGCGGCCGCGCCCACGGCCTCCTCAAGTCCCTGCTGCGCGAAGTGCTCCACGCCCTGGCGGGCCTGCCCGCTCATCGTGGGGAAGAGGCTGATGAACGCCTGGGACAAGTCGGCGTGGCGGGTGGTGGCGACATCGAGGAAGCGCCGGAACCATCCATCCGCGGCCAGGCCCTGCCCGAACAGCTCACCGATCCGTGGCGGCATGGGTCGTTCGGGGATCGAGGTGCCTTCCCACAGGCTCCGGTCGGCGGCGCGGTCGAAGAGGAACGCCAGGTATTGGCGACGCAGAATCTCCGAGGCATCCAGATAGCAGTCCGGCGGGATGATCCTGCCCGCCAGCATCTGCTCCGGGGTGTGCAGGTAGTAGTGGTTACGGGGCCCCCGTGGGACGAATGTGACCGCCATCGAATTGCCCGTACTGCGTCCCGCCCGGCCGATGCGCTGGGCGTAGTTGGCCGGGCCGGGCGGCATGGAGGCAAGCAGCACGGCGGACAAGTCGCCGATGTCGATGCCCAGTTCGAGGGTGGGCGTGCAGGTGAGCACGTTCGGGTCGAAGGCCGAGGGCCGGTTCTTGAACGCGGCCTCCACCTGCTCACGCCTCTCCCGGCTCAGGGCACCAGTGTGCTCGGCGGTGAGCACGTCGCCCGGGCGGTCCACGGTGTAGAGCCTGCGGTAGTAGTCGGAGCGGTAGTCGCGGTCGTCCTCGATGAACTGTCCTGCGCAGCGGAAGCGCAGGCACGGGGTGCCCAGCCACTGCTCGCGCCGCCCCGGCGGGACCGTCTGGCGCCAGGTGCACGTATCACACCGCACACCGCAGCCGTTGACCCCGTTCTCACCGTCCGAGGAGGAATCGTCGATGCGGTGCACGAGAACATGTCGGGGCTTGAGCGCATAGACCAGCCCGCCGCTTTCGGCGTGGTAGGTGGCCAGGATCTCCCGCTGGGCGAGCAGCTTCATGGCCAGCTCGGTGACGGCGCGTGCCTCGCGGCGGTCACAGCCGAGGGTGCGGTGCCCCCAATCGGCAAACCACGTGTTGTCCCGGGTCAGCGAGTCGAAACCGTGCGTGCGCGGACCGCCGGAAACGGGGAAGGACGGCGCGGCGATCCCGCGGGGGAAGGCCGACATACCGGTGGGTCGACCGCCCCAGATGGGCCAGCGCCTCGAACCCGCCTGGCGGATGTACTCCTGCAGCCAGGGGTGGAACAGCGCGCCGCGCAGCCGCAGCCTCTCTGCCAGGCCCCGCAGGAACACCTCGTAGGCGGAGTCGTCAGCCGGTAGCGAGATCTGTCCGGGCAACCGCTGATGCCGCTCCCTCAACTCGGCACACAGGCCCGCAAGTCCCTCCAGGTTCACCTCGGCAGCTGCCGTGCGGGTCAACTCCAGGGTGCGGCCCAGCCGGGAGCGCAGACCGAACTCCAGCAGCGTCTGGAAGACCAGGCGGCTGTGAAGCATGTCGGCGCCGGCGTCACTGAAGTCCTCCGACTCTTCCAGAAGCGTCCGGATGTCTGGGTTCTCGCGCAGGTCAGGGGGCACGATCGAAGCGAGTTCTTCTCGCTTTCCTCCACCGGCGGCCAGGACCACGGCCTCCGCTGCATCGGCCGCGAGATCGTGCACGGCGATCGGCTGTCCCACAGTGAGGTGCTTGGTCAGCAGACCGCGCAGGGTGAACCCGAAGCTGCGGTTGGCGATGAACGCGGCCCGGTGCGTGGCATCCTGCACCGCGTCCGTGAACACCAGCAGCTTGCGCTCGCTAGTGGCCAGTCCTCGCTCGGAGAACAGTTGTGTCGTGGTGACCGATGCGAGGGTCGCTGTGCCTGCACCGAGGAAGCGCATGCCGTCATCAAGTTCGCAGGACGGGCACCGTTCGTCGGCGCCAGCCGGCAACGGCCCGTGCGGTGTGATCACAGCGACGGAATCCTGCGCCGGGTTGGCCAGCAGCTGTTCGTTCTCCGCGTGCAGGTGCAGCACCGGGTACTCATCCGGGCGGGCCCGCAGCATCCAGCGCACCGGCCGTCGCTTCTGCACGGATGCCTTGTAGATCTCCAACGTATTCGTCTTGAGCTGCTGCCACTCCAGCTCGTTGGACAAAGCTGCCCAGCCGGAACGGCCGCAGTGACGGCAGTAAACCGCCGGTAGATGACGCCGGTAGGGAGGGCCCACCGGACGGCGCGACGTGTCGGCTCCCTCGCCGATCTCGCCGGCACTGTCGACCTCGGTCGGCTGGTAGATGGCCAGGTTGGCCGGGTTCGGCCGGGAGTCCCCGGTCGGGCCGTCGTCGTCGTACCAGCGGAAGTGCGGTTCAGCCGTGGCCGCCCGGATGACGCGCCGTACCTCACGCACCCACAACTGCGCCTCAACCCGCAAGAACGGGACCGGCTTTCCAGTGACCGGATGCGGAGCGCGGGCATGGGAGATCAGCGCGAGGATGCGCGCGAAGGCGAGTTCCAGCTCTCGGGGATCACTGCGGGCCGTCTGGTCCCACGCCGGCCCGCCGCCGCGCTGGGCGAATTCCCGTGCAATGTCGGGTACAGCGACCGGGGCATCACCGGCGACATCAAGAATGGCCTTGATCAGGATGTGCTGCTTGAGCTTGGCTCCGAGCGCCAGCGGGTCAGTGATCGCCTCCCCCAGCATCACGCGCGACAGCTCAGCCAAGGCCGCCTCGTCATCCAGCGGGTCGGCGACCTCGGCCAGAGCGGCCGGTGCCGGCGTCGGCAGCAAGAAGTCCGGCTCGTCCACGACTTGGCCCGGAAGCAACCGGTCCTCGCCAACCAGCGCCGCCTCCGGGAACTCAGTACCGAAAACCTTCTCCGCGAACTCCAGCAGCAACTCACGGTCAGACCGCTCAGGCCCCTCCAGTACCTGACCACCGGGCGCTCCCCCGCCCAGCGTCGCCGACGTCGCCACCGGCGTGATGTCCCCCAGCGGGCAGCCCTCGCGTGCAGAACCGGTCGCAGCACCCAAGCGGCGCAGCAGCATCGCCACATCGGTGCCCTGCGCACCGTCGTAGGTGTGGAACTCGTCAAGGACCACATAAGCCAAGGTGCCGGACTTCCACAGCGGCACGTCCGGGATCCGCTGCAGCAGCAAGTCCAGCATCTTGTAGTTCGTGAGCAGGATGTCCGGCGGATTCGCCCGGATCGCATCCCGATCGGTCATCAGCCTCTTGATGCCCGGGTCTTGCCCAAGCGGCGTCGATCCGGCGTCACGGCCGTACGAACCCGGCTCGTCATCCTCCCCAGCTGGCCGAGGACCTGACGCCCCACCGATGTAGATGCCAGCCGTGACATCCTTCAACGCCTCCTCGGAAGCGAGGTATTCGTCGATACGCCGGGCCTGGTCATCGGCCAGGGCATTCATCGGATACAGCAGCAGGGCCTTCACACCCTGCTGCCCAGCCGCCTTCGCCCGCGCGCAATGGTCGAGGATCGGCACGAGGAACGACTCGGTCTTGCCCGAGCCGGTGCCCGTGGTGACGATTGTCGGTTCCGGCTGGTGCCCTGCCTTGGATGACAACCGCCGCCACGCAGCAGCCTGATGGGTGTACGGCGTAAGGGCACGCGGGCTCCAGTCGAGTACCTTCTCCCAACCCTTCGGCGCCTCACGGAACGGGGTACGAACGCGCAAGTATGGGCCGCGGAACAGCCGGGATTCCGGCCGCTCCAGGAACGCATCCAGTTCCTCACGCACATCGTCGTCGGCCAGCGCGAAGCTCGTCGTCAGGTAGGTGGCAAGGGCACGCCGCAAATCCTCGGCAACCAGAGAAGGCAACATGACGGCGACTTACCTGCTCTCTACCAGCGCATCAGAGGCGGCCTGGTCATCAATCTGAGGTCCGCCAAGAAGGTTTCCATGGTCACCGTGCTCAGCGGCGTACGCGGCATAGTCCCCGTACTCGCCAGCAAGCAGCCGCGCCTTAAAATCCGCGTGCGCACGGGCCATTTCAGCTTCACGATTGGGCTTCACCCAACCTTCAGGGATGCTGGGGAGCAGGTCTCCCGCACGTGCAGCCTGCACCCAGGTTTTCACAATTTCACTTTCCCCCCGAGTTTGACGGATGCCTACGTTGTAGGAATGTGCGGTATCGGAAATTTTATGCCCGTCCGAAGCGAAGAAGCTTTCCCATTCGTACATGCGGACAGTATCGAATTGCGAACGGTACATAGCGTTTAGCTGCTCCGCACTCAAGCCGATCATAATCGCAGCAAGAGCATCTATCTCAACTAGCGCCCGCCGGCGGTCAAACTCAGTCCGCAGGGGCGTATTCATGGACCAATAAGGCTCAACGTCCTGAATCCGAACCCCTCGCTCGACAGGATTCGTCCACCTGTCTTGCATCCATCGCGCATCAAATAGCCTTTCCCAAAGCGGCCCGTACTCCTTCGTGAGGCAGTTGAGTCGCAGGGCACGGAGGAGGAGGGGGGTCGAGAGGGGGTGCTCGTGCGGCGCAGGGAATAGGCCGATCAGGTCGTCAGACAAGTTTCTCTTGCCGACCACCTTCACAAGATAATCATAGACGAGACTCGCCCAAAGGCCAGCAGTGGTGGCCGTGTCCCTTTCAGAAGGAAGCGCCATAGTGCAGGTGCCATCGGTGTGCGTTGGCCCCGGAGGAATAATGGCAGCATTGAGGGTGCGCTCTGTTGCAGGGTCGACCATTCGCCGCCATGCAAGGCGGAAATACTCTCTCGAGCTTCTCTCATCCCAGATTCCGGTATACAAATCGAACGTATCGCGATCACAATCGCGCAGGTAGTTCGTACGCGGAATTACACTCTCAGGAAGGTCCTCAAGAGACCACGGGGAATAGTCTCCCTTACTCCTGCAGTTCTCGTTGGGTTGCCTCGCATAGGGGTTCCCAACTGCAAGTTGAGGAGCTTGAAGGATTACCTCGCCCCACGACTCAGGAACGGAGGTGCGCCGAACCACGGGGCCGTCCTCTCGGACAGATGACGTCCACCAAAACCTGCCCCGCAACCGCTCCGGGAAGAGCGACAACTGCCGAATTGCATCATTCTCGTCAATCGTAAGGGGGCGAATCATGCGAGTATGCAGCTCGGGCGCCCCTTCATCCTCAATTAGATCCGACCACGACTTCAACATAGAAGCACGGACGCGAACGGCCCTTTTGGAGTGAGCCCGCAAGTCCCAGCCCCCGGACTCAAACTTACGCGCGGGCACCTCACCGCTACCGTCATGCTCGAGCGAATTTTCGGCAGTCGCCGGATGGAAAAGTCCGGCCATGCTGATGAAGTCAACAGAGGAAGGAGCGACATACACGTAGATTCCATAATCCCTCGTGTGCATGATTTCGAAGAGTTCCAGTTCATTCCTGAACTGGAAATGCCGACGCAATCGCCGATAGGACGAAGCACGAAGCGCTCCTCCCTTCGGATTCTTGAAATGAGTATCCGGATGAATCAGTCCGGATACCCCACGAGGGTGCGCATTCCGCCAGACTTGGTCGATAAAATTGAGGTACAGGTTATTCTGGTACCCGTCCAGGATTGGATGCTCAACCGAGGATCCAATATGAGCATTCATCCCTGCCCACGAGTTCAGATCTGCAAGGTATCGCTCACGGTTTCTCGCGACTCCCAGAGTTTCGCTTCGGCGTTGCGCGAATAGGCCAGCCGTCCCCTCCAGGATAAACCAAGGGTCATATTCCGCCAGAGCAAGCGGATCATCCCACTTTGGCTGGTGCCACGGAGGGTTGCCGACTTGCAGATCGTAACCTCCCCTTTCAAAAATATGCGCGAATTCGAGCTCCCAGTGAAAGAACCCCTCACGACGCGAAATCACATCGACCTCGCTCAGCCAAGGGAAGCGAACGGTCACCGTGAGCATGTCGGCACACTGAGACATGACACGATCGAAGTCGTCGTCGAGGGCAAGTTGCTCGAAGTCGCCGATGTCGGCAAACAGACCGAGCTTGTCGTCCAAGCCAGCCGCTACTCCACGCTTGCGAGCAGCACCACTTTTTACTTCTTTGGCTTTCGCCTTTGCTGGCGGTACGCCCAGAACGGCCTCGCAAAATTCGAGCCACTCCTCGAAGTTAGGTGGCTCAGGCGTGTTCGGCTGCCCTACGGGCCAGAACCAGAACGCGCACCAAGCATCCATGACCAGCTTCAAGCGTCCGCGCGGAGCGCCAGGCTGCTGCAGAGCTTGCTCAACCTGCTCGCGCGAGACCGCGCCGGACGACCGCGGCAAGGGACGTTCCGGATCGATCTCCCAGACGTCGACGTCCCGTCGGACCTCAGCCTCCGAAACGACTAGTCGGCGCTTAGCCAGTTCCCACAGCCGCTCGACGCGAGTGGCCAGCGCCAATAGCCGCTTCGTCGCCGTGACCGAAGGCGTAGCCGAGACCTTCCCGCGCCATTCCGCAAGTTGGTCACACTCACCCTCTACCAGTTCCTTCGCCTGCTTGGCACCAGCAACCGCACCCCAACCCTTCGCAGGAAGCAGGAAGTGGTGGATCTCCTCACCGGTACGGAAAGTACCCTCCTGCGCCCCTTCTTGGAGGGGACGCTCAGTCGGTGCAGCCGAAAGCCACGCCTTCCTCTTAAGTGCTTCCTTCGCGTACACCGCGCGCCGGGTACCGGTGAGCGAGTTGCCGCGTCGCAGGTGTAGACCGAACCATGGGGCCTTCAACCCTTCGTGCATCGCGTTGAGCCACAGGGACACTTCGGCCAGCTCTACGGCGGTCTGGTTGAGATCTACGCCGTACGAGTTGTGCAGGGCCAGGTACGCTTTGACCTTCTGTAGCTCCGCCTCGTAGCGGTCTGGAGAAAGCTGCACCTCCTGATCGCGCTCGACGGTCAGCTCAGCCATGCGGCGCTTGAGGTACTCGGCCGCGAGCTGATTGATTGCCTCGTTGAGGAAGGCTCCTGAGCCAAGCGCCGGCTCACAAATGGTCAGATCGAGGATGTCCCTAGCAGAAGTGATCTCACCATCCTGGTCGAGAAGCTCGGCCAGGGCATGCTTTACCGTGCTGCGGGTAAGGACTTCTGGGGTGTAGTACGAGGCAGAGCGCTGTCGTTCGCGGCCGGATAGGCGGTAGACGAACGAACCCTTCTTGTGCTCGACACGCTTCAATCTGCCGGTGATCGAGTCTGGTCGCTTAACGAAGACCCCATCGTCGTAGCTTTCGGCTTCACTCTGAGGGAGAACCCACGTGCCGGCCGTACCGTCGGAGTCTGGCTTGACGACCTCGAACAGGTCCTCTGCCGCGAAGAATCCGGTGTAAGACATGAGTCCCTCGTACACCGCACCGAGCTGGTTGATGCCGAGCTGGGCGTAGGAGATGAAGCCCTTGCCGTTCTTGCCGCGGCTGAGCATGAGCAGATTCAGTACCTGCCACAAGACTTCGTTGCGCAGGCGGGTGTCGACCTTCTCGCCGTCGATGCGCACGGTACCGATGAGAGGGGTGGCGTCGGCTTTGAACAGGTCACTGCGCAGCGATTCGAAGCGGATCCCGTTCGCGTCCAGCGCCTCGCGTTCGGCTGTGTCGCGGGTTTCCGCAGAGCGGTGTCCTTGGTCGACGAGTCGGAAGAGCAGGTCCAGGGATTCGTAGAAGTGAAAGCCGTCCCGGGATTCCTCGGGCAGGTCGTAGGAGACGAGCTCACCAAGTC
Source organism: Streptomyces sp. NPDC093510 (assembly GCF_040683555.1). Taxonomy (NCBI): domain Bacteria; kingdom Bacillati; phylum Actinomycetota; class Actinomycetes; order Kitasatosporales; family Streptomycetaceae; genus Streptomyces; species Streptomyces sp. NPDC093510. The sequence continues at coordinate 8,765 of NZ_JBFBEE010000029.1, read as the reverse complement.
GGCTGAGACCGTAGCCGTCCTGGTAGTCATCAGCCTTGGTTGGCAGGATGCCGAGTTCTGGTCGGGCTTCTGCGTACAGGAGGAACAGAATCCGGTAGAGGTAGCGCAGTGACTCGCGGGTGAGCCGGGTGGCGAGTTCGTTGCTGTCGCCGAGTGCGGCCGGATCTGCGGGGTGCGCATGGATCCGGTTCAGGATCTCTTTGGCGATGAGTTCGACGGACTCGCGCAGGCCCGCGCGTAGTTCTTTGGAGACGCCGACTGCGTGCTTGCGGCCGTTGTCGACCAGGCTGTCGAGGAATCCGGCGGCGCCGCCCTCAGTGAGGAGCGACTCGGCGCCGAACAGGGCGGAGATGGCCTCGAGTTCGCCGCCGTCAGCGGCCAAGTTGCGGTCGAGGGCCGCGTCTACGCTGACGCCGAGGAAGCGGCCTTCGTGCCAGGCGGTGCGGTCGGCGAGCAGCGCGGCGCCGCCGGCGAGCAGCAGGACGAAGCGGGGTGCGTAGGCGTCGTCGCTGCCGAAGAGGAAGGTGACGGCGTCGGCGGCGCTGGTGATCCGCTGTCGGCCGTCCAGCGCGATGGGGCTGAGGAGTTCGGCACCGTCGTCGTCGAGGTCGGCGACGATGAGCTCGGCGTTCGTGCTCCAGGTGACGTCCAGGGCAATGAGTTCGGTGCCGCCTGGTCCCTTGACGGCGAAGGCGACGGGCACCTCTCGGGCCTTGTCGGCGTGCAAAACCTCGATGGTGCCGCGCGGGACGCGGAGGTGTGTGTCGTCCCCTCGCTGTGGTGGCTGATCTTCGCGGCGTGTGTAGGCGAGGGCAGCGAGCAGAGTGTCGTTGAGGCTGCGCAGTGCGGAGCGGTCGGAGTCGCCCTTTTCGGTGATGCGGACCTTGGCCTTGAAGTAGTCGCGGCTCAGGTTTCGCATCCCGAAGCGGGAGGTGGGCTGTCCGGCCCGGTTGGCAGCGGTCCACCGCTTACGCAGGTCGATGAGGTCCTTGGAGAAGACCTCGGCGAGGTAGTGGGCGGAGATGTACTCGCCGCGGTTGACGATTGCTTCGAATGCCACGGCGGTCAGGCTCCCTGCTTCTTGCTTGTCCCGGCGGCCGACACCAGGACTCCGATCACGCGGACCATGGACTCGCCCTGGGTGGCCAGGTCCTCGATGAGCTGCTCGACCTCTATGGCCGTCTTCTCCACTCGCTGTTCCGCATCGTCACGGCGAAAGCCGAGTGTGAGCTGTTCGAAGGCGGTCTTGGTTGCCTTGCGCCACTCCTTGAGGCGCGTCTCGTACTCCACCAGTCGCTCGATGAGCGGCTCTTCTTGCGTGGCACGCAGCTCGGACAGATGACGGCGGGTGGCGGCGACAGCCGCCGGCACCAGGCCCCGCAGTCCCTCCAGGTCACCGCTGTAGGGGCGATTGACCATTCCGGGTTCCACGCCGGCGTCGTTGAGGACCCTGACCAGGTCGTCGTTGAACTCCGGGGTCCCGTGCTCCAGGCCGCTTACGCACGACCAGGCGAGGACCGTGGGGTGGCCCTTGGCGTTGGAGTACATGCCCTGCATCAGGAACACGGGTTCGTCGACTTTGGCTGTAATGACGGGCGCGGTGTTACGGGTGAGGCGGACCAGGACCTTGTCGGTCAGCCACTCCACCAGCGGGTGCTGGTCGGTGACGAAGCTGACGTCGGGCCATCCGGACGCCTCCCGCCGGGTCTGCTTGGTGGTGGCGCCCTTGGGCCGTTCACTGCTGCGTTCGCGGGCACGGTCGAGACGATCCTGCGCGAAGGCCAAGTCGAAGGTCACGCGGAGCTCTTCAAGTACGCCGCGCTCGTCGAGATAGGTCTGTGGAAGCACCAGCAGGCGTCGCTGCAGTTCATGGTCGGGGCGCAGGGAGAGCATCGCGGGATGATCCTCACCCCACGCTTTGCCCACCTTGGTCTGGGGATTTTCGTCGTAGACCTCATCGAGCGCCTCCTCCACGAAGGCGCGGGTCGAGGCGAACAGCTGGGGGACTCGGTAGTGCGCTCCCGACCCGTCGACCGTGTTGTGGGCCATGAAGAGGTCGAAGGGGTCTTCCGGCTGGGCGGGCACGATGTCGTCGAGGTTTCGGCCTTCGGCAAGTCCGGTCTTGATGGCGTTCTCCTCAGCATCCTCGTCCCGCAGGCCAAGGATGGAGGCGGCATCGCCCAGGGTGCGGTGCACCTCGTCCTCACGCTCGAGCAGTCGGCGGGAGACGAGCCGGTCCGCGGAGGGGACGTCGGGGTCCTCGTCCTGGCGCACCAGCAGCAGGGCGCGCATCTGCGGGTGCTGTTCTTGCCCGTAGCGGTCGATACGGCCGTTGCGCTGCTCGATGGTGATGAGCGACCAGGGCAGGTCGTAGTGGATCATCTGGTGGCATTGGCGGTGAAGGTTGACGCCCTCGGAGGCGATGTCCCCGGTGAGCAGGATTCGAAGGTCTGTGTCGGCCAGGCCGAAGTCCTTGACGGTGCGCTGCTGCTCATCGTCGGACAGGCCGCCGTGCAGCTGACGGACGGCTCCTGTCATCTGGTCCGCGCTTGCCTCGAAGCCGAGTTCTGCGGGAAGGGTCTCGTGGAGCATCTGCAGGGTCGCGCGCCGCTCGGAGAAGATGACGACTCGAGTCTCGGAGCCCGGGCCTACTTCCAGAGCCTTCAGCTCGGTCACCAGTCGGCTGAACTTGGCGGCAGGCGAACCCATGGCGTCAGCTGCCAGGTCGCCGAGTTTCACCAACGCCGCTCGTTCCGGGGTCCGTACTTCCTTCTTGTCCGGGTTCTCCTCGACGTCCTTGTCGATGGACGCGATGCGGTTGCCCACGGTCTCTCCCAAGGCGTGGGGTGAGGACAGGAATGCTTTGAGGAGGGTGTAGGGGAAGAGGCGGGCGCCCTTGCCGGTCACGGGAGCCGTCCGGCCGTCGCTGGGGTTGATCCAGACGTCGTAGAGCTCCTCGAAGATTCTCTGCTCGGGGTCACTCGCGGGGCAGTCGATCGCCTCGGGCTGCTTCCGGGTCTTCCACTTGTGGCCGATCTCCGCCGACACGTCTGGCGACATCTTGTGCCGGCGCACATACAGGTGCCCGAGCTGGGACTCGTCGTAGTTGCTGGTGTCGGGGATGGCGGTCGGGTCCAGAAGGCTCAGCAGCTCACCGAACGACTCCCGCTCACCGTTGTGCGGGGTGGCACTGGCCAGGATCATCGCGTCGGTCCTCGGGGCCAGCAGTCCCGCGAGCCGATTGTTCTTCGTGCCCTTGTTGATCAGCTTGTGGGACTCGTCGATCACCACAGCGTCCCAGGTCACCTGCATGAGGTGGCTGCGCCAACGATCGGAGCGCAGGGTGTCGATGGAGATGATCGCGCGCTTGTAATAGGAGAACGGGTTCCGGCCAGCCGGAATGTTGTTTCGGATGCGCTCGATGCCGGTGGAGTCCAGACGCACCAGGGGAATTGCGAAGCGCGTCCACAGTTCGTGCTGGAACTGTTCCAAGATGGCCTTGGGCGTCACTACCAGGATGCGCTCGCCCCGGCCGCGCCGGATGAGTTCCGACAGGAGGAGCCCGACTTCCAGCGTTTTACCCAGCCCGACCGCGTCCGCGATGAGGAGCCGCGGACGCAAACCGCGCAGCGCTGCCCTGGCAGGTTCTCGCTGGTAGGCGAGGTCGTCGACAAGGTGGGTGCCCACAGTCGCCAGCCGCTGCTCGGACAGCGGCAGCGGAGTCTTGCGGATCAGGGCATCGATGAACAGGCGTGAGCGTCGGCACTCCGGGGATCCGTCGACCACCAAGTCGGTGTCCTCGGGACGCAGCGGAGTGACCTTATCCAACGACTCGTGTGCGAAGAAGACAGCCCGCTGATCACGCACCAACGGAGAAATGCCCCGCACGTCCAGCCGCGTCCCGTCCGCGTCCGTATCAGCGGCCTCGACGACCAGCCAGTCCTCATCTCGGGCGCGCACCTGCATGCCCGGGGCGAACTTTGCCGTGCCCGTGACGCTGGTCACCAGGCTCTCTCCTTCACTCATGCTCACACTGCTTCGTCGTGCGCTCGCGCGCGGTCGGCGGCATCAGCCGCCGAAGTCGGAACGCCGGTCGCGGATCTTGCCCCGCCACCGGTCGGCCCACGGCTCTGCACCGCCACCTGATGCTGCCGCGGCTGCGGGTTCCGCAGACCCCGCCGGGGGCGGGAGAGGCGCCGACTCCGCCATGTCCGCCTCCGGCGCCGCAGGCGGCGCTGCCTCCGCCGGCGGAGAGCTGTCCGCCAGCAACACGTCGGCGAGGAACCCGTCCGGCAACGGCGGGCTGCTTAACGTCACGGCATCTTCCAGCAACCGGTCCATGGCTGCGGCAAGCACCATCTGTGCCGTGGGCCGGTCTTCAGGAGCGTAGGACAAGGCACCGACAATCATCTCCCGCAACCCCTCCGGAAGGCCGGAGAGGTCAGGAGCCGTGTCCAGCGTCCGCTGGAGATGCTGCTGAGCATAAAACGGTGGGTGCCCAGTCACAGCATGCACAATGGTCGCACCCAGGCTGTACACATCAGCTGGCTCGCTAGCTCTGCGGGAATCCCTCGCCTGCTCGGGCGCCATATAAGCGAGCGTGCCCACGGGGTACTCCCCCGAAGTCAGTCCCGTTGCGCCACTGACATGCGAAACCCCGAAGTCGATGACGCGCACACCAAGCCTCGTCACCATCACGTTGCTGGGCTTGAGATCGCGATGGAGCAGACGCACCGAGTGGATGTGCATCAATGCGTCAGCGATACTCGCAGCCAGCCACCAGCCCCCCAGCTCACGCACCGGGCCGTGCCGGTCGAGCAGGCGATCGAGCGAAGGCGCGGGGATGTACTCCGTCGCGATCCACGGCTGCTCAGCATCAGCATCGGCATCAACGAGCGCGGCTGTATGAAACCCGCCGACACGGCGGATCGCCTCCAGCTCCTGAGCGAAGCGCCGACGGAATGCCGGATCGTCCGCCAGCGCAGGTTGCACGACCTTGATTGCCACCGGGCGGGGGCTGCGATACCCGAGGTAAACGACCCCCATGGAACCCTGCCCGAGGCGCCCGACTAGCCGGAATCCCGAGATCTCGCGGGGATCCCTGCCCCGCAGCGGATCGACCACCCTCGCCCCCGTCCCGCGCGGGGGCGCCACAAGTAGCGCACGGCCCACGAACAACCACATGCCGACAACTTGAGGTTATCAGCGGGATCACGGCAGAACCGGCGCTCATCAAGATCATCTTCGGTGACGCTAGGGGTCCGCTCGGCTCTTGCACCCGCCCTCCTCGAAGACCATTCAGAGGAGCGACGGGGAACTTGGTATCGGCCTCCGATGACTCGGCGCCTACCGCATCCCCCACCACCCCATCAGGCGCCGCGCGCCGCGCCGTGACACGCATGGCCGACGATACTGATCTTGAACCATCTCAGTGGCGTCTGCCAGGCCGATGTTCAGCGAGGTTGAATGCCCGTCTACCAGCGCTGCAGGAGTGACAAGCGCAGCTTGCACTACCCCTGCCGGCAGACCCGGTGCGGGCACTCGTGGACCGTGCGCTATCGCGAGCCAAGCGGTGTCGGAGGGCGCCAACGCGAGTGGAGTTTCGAGAAGAAGTGGCAGGCAGATGCCTACGCCGCTCGTATCCAGCGGGACAAATACGAGGGTCTCTTCCTCGATCCACGACGCGGGCAGATCCCCTTGCGCGCCTTCGCCGAGCAGTGGCTGGAGCGCCAGGCGGTGAGCGAGTCCACCTACCGCAACTACGAGAGTTTTCTCCGCATCTATCTGCTTCCGCAGCTTGGAGAGCGGCCCTTGGCAGGGATCCAGCGTGGCGACACCGAAGTCTTCGTTGCTGCCCTGCGCCAAATCCTCGCCGCCAGCACGGTCCGCGACCGCATGAAGATGGTCTCGAGCCTCTTTGGAAGCGCCGTCAGGGACAAGCGGCGCCCCGATGACCCACCGAGGGCGTCAGACTCCCCCGCAGTGCATCCCCTGCGCTCGACGAGGACCTGCTGCCTACGTTGCCGGAAGTCGATCTGATCGCCGCGCATATCTCGCCGCACTACCGACTGACCGTGTACCTGCAAGCAGGAGCGGGACTACGCATCAGCGAGACCCTCGCGTTCACTGCCGACTGCTGCCGCGCGGAGTTCTTGCGGGTACGTCGGCAGGTCAGCTCCAAGGCGCACCGAGTGGACTGCGCAACGCGGTTCGTGCCGCTAAAGCACCGCACGGCCAAGGAGTACCGGGATGTTCCGCTGGCGCCCTTTCTTGCCCAGGAGATCGAAGCGCACCTGCGTATGTGGGAGACATCGACGGTGTCCGGCCATCAGGTGCTCTTCGCGCCCCGCCTTCGCGGCAAGGGCATCATGCCTACAGCCACGACGTACGCCTACCACTTCCGGAAGGCCCTCAGGGACGCAGGACTCGTCCACCCTGACGGTACGCCGCTGTACACGCCGCACTGCCTACGCCACTTCTTTGCCTCCACAGCCCTGGCAGCGGCGTTCCCGTTCACGAGGTCTCCCGTTGGCTGGGACATCGGTCGATCAAGACCACCGTGCACATCTACGGGCACCTCGTCCCCGCTTCCTGGGACCGCTGCCGCTCCATCATGCAGGCAGCGTTTCGCCCTCCAGGCCCCGACAGCGCAGGGCAACACGGCGCCAACCGAAGAGCCTACGCAGCGCCTACGGCCCCTCACATTTTTTAATCCGCCTTGACTTAGAAGGGGTGAGGAACCGGGCGCAGATAAGGCCGGTTCGAGGCGTCCAACGCACAGCGCTCAGGGGCTGCTCCTGCGACGTCGCTGGAGCTGGGGGAGCCAGTACTCGGGCGGCTGGGGGCTCGCGGCGGCTACCGCCCACCCGTCCGCCTCTTGAACGTTTCGGGGAGCCCAGGTCCTCGGCCGTCCTAGCCCGAGGACGTCCCTGACATGTGCTCCCATCGCATCAGGAAGGTCCCGATCGAGGTCGTTCAACAGGAGCGGAAGGCTGTGCGGGCCTCGCTGAGGGGCTGATGTCCGGTAGGTGATCTGGCAGAAAGCGTCCGCTTCGAAGACGGCTCCGCGGGCATCGGCCGGCCCCTCCTCGTCCGAGAACCAAATCAGCCGGTCACCTGCCACCAGGCGCTCCCTGCCATGGATCATGCCGTTCCGCACGGTGCCGTCTCTGTCGAGGAAGGGCACGGGGTCCTCGTATGCGTCAGTATCGTGGTCGCTGATTCCGGCCACATGCCCAGGGCTGAGCGTGGAGTGGATCTCCAGGAGATCGCCGTCCCCGTGGGCCATCCAGATATCGAGGACCTCAGCGGACGTATCGAGCAGGTGAGGGTACGCGGTGAGTGCAAACAGCTGTCCCGCTCTCAGGGGCAGGACGACCCGATCATCCGCGCGCAGTCGATGAATTTCGGGGATGGGCTTCCAGGTAGCGATGCCGGTGACCTCATTCTGGCAACGGCGGATCGCCTCGACGGCAGTCTCCAGGGAGACTCGAAAGAACTCTCGGCCTGCATTGACCCGCTGGGCGGTGAGGAGTCGGTGGACCGCCTGCTCAACGTCTTTGGGCTGGGAGGTGTGGGTCCTGAAGAGCACCTCGAAAGGGAAGGGAACCGATGTTCCCGACAGATCCTTGGCCCGGTCCTCCGCGAGGAGGTCCGTGTAGCCGATCTTGAGCATGCTCGGGAAGGCGGGGTTCCGTTGGACATATACAAATCCGGTCGTCCGGGGAGTGCCGCTCCTGGTCTGTCGCAGGCTGCCAGATTTCTGGTGCTTCTTGATGCCGCTGAAGAGTCCGGAGAGCGTGACTGGCGGGTCGGTCGACAACACTTCGACCCCACCATCGACGTGATGATGGGATGCGACGGTGATACAGCGTCCGTGTGCGAAGTGCTCGGCCTGCGCACGGCTCAGGCAACGCAGTGCCTCTTCGAGTGGTTCGATCCCCTCGTACCCGTCGCGGTCACAGGAGTGCGGCGCGTATCGGGCCAGTGCCTTGGTGGCGGCTTCGGTGATCAGCCTGGCGAGCTCCGGGCCGATGGGTGCGTAGACCGTGCCCAGGTGGGTGGACTCGATTTCGTCGTGCTCGTTGTCTGATTGGGCGTAGAGATCGATAGGCACTCCAGAGCGCTTCGCGATGAGGAGCAGCTCGCAGGCATGGCCGGGGTTGTCCAGGTCGAAGACGAAGTGGGCCTGCAGGCCGGGCATCTCTGTTCGGGGCTTGCGGCAAATGAGCAGGAGCCGGTTCTGCTGCTCGGGATCCCGTTCGAAACCGAGGGGTAGCACTCCCTCGGCGCATGCGGCGTGGGCGGCCTCTGCCTCTGCTGCGGTCCGGGCAACGATGTTCCACCAGGGCAGAGGGCCGAAGGTGCCGTGCACCGCCGCGGCACCGGGGACGAAGGAACTGCCGGGGTGAGACCGACGGAAGTCAAGGGCCTGCCCCAGGAAGGTCTGTACGCAGGCGGCCTCAACACGCTCTTGCCGTGTACGCACCCGCAGCATGTCGCGCTCAGATCCACTGAGGCAGCCAACCGCCTTCTCGAGCGTCTCGACCTGCTCATTGACCAGCTCCAAGGCGCGGGCGACCGCCGGCCGCAGCGGGTGAGTCTTCCGGAGCTGCCGGCCCATCTCCCGAAGACACCCCTTGGCCGCGGTGTAGTCGGCCGCATCTGCCCCCAGGGTCTTTGCGTGAAGTGATTTTGTCCGGTTTCATCCGGTGAGGCCGAGGAGGGTTAGGGGCCGACGGTAGTCGCGGGCCGCTCGCCTGAGG
>NZ_JBFBEE010000028.1:97294-114020 GCF_040683555.1 Streptomyces sp. NPDC093510 | reverse complement strand
GGGGGGGGGGGGCCCCCCCCCCCCCCCGCCCCCCGCCGCCGCGGGGGGGGGGGGGGGGGGGGGGGGGGGGCCCCCCCAAACATCCGCCGCGGAGCGGCGGGCTTGGGGCTCCTACCCCGGGGGGACGTCGCGGGGAACACCCCACCCACCCGCCCCTACTCCTGCGGGGCGTCGCGGGGGACACCCCCCCACCCGCCCCTACTCCCGCGGGACGTCGCGGGGTGCACGGGTGGGTGGGTGGGATACATCCGCCGCGGAGCGGTGGGACTGTTTGTGGAGGTGGGGGGAGAGAGGCCGGGGGGCCCACCCGTCGGACCCGGGGCCGGGGTGGGGCAGCAGGTGGACCGGGTGAGGCCCAGGGGCCAGGGACCGTAACCTGGGGGCGTGAGCACTGAGCACGGCGCCCTCCTCGGCCCCGCCGACATCCGCGAACTGGCCGCTGCCCTGGGCGTACGCCCCACCAAGCAGCGCGGCCAGAACTTCGTCATCGACGCCAACACCGTACGGCGCATCGTCCGCACCGCGGAGGTCCGCCCGGACGACGTCGTCGTGGAGGTGGGACCGGGCCTCGGGTCGCTGACCCTGGCGCTGTTGGAGACCGCCGCCCACGTCACCGCCGTCGAGATCGACGACGTGCTCGCCGGGGCCCTGCCCGCGACCGTGCAGGCTCGCCTTCCGGAGAAGGTGGGCTCTTTTGGGCTCGTGCACAGTGACGCGATGCTGGTGAGTGAGCTGCCGGGGCCCGCGCCCACCGCGCTGGTCGCGAACCTCCCGTACAACGTGGCCGTGCCGGTGCTGCTGCACATGCTCGACACCTTCCCGACGATCGAGCGGACGCTCGTGATGGTGCAGGCCGAGGTCGCCGACCGGCTCGCCGCCGGGCCGGGCTCGCGGGTGTACGGGGTGCCGTCCGTGAAGGCCAACTGGTACGCGGAGGTGAAGCGCGCCGGCTCCATCGGGCGCAACGTCTTCTGGCCCGCTCCGAACGTCGACTCGGGGCTCGTCTCGCTGGTGCGGCGCGCCGAGCCGGTGAAGACGAGCGCGTCGAAGCGTGAGGTGTTCGCCGTCGTCGACGCCGCCTTCGCGCAGCGCAGGAAGACGCTGCGGGCCGCCCTGGCCGGCTGGGCGGGCTCCGCGGCCGCCGCTGAGGCCGCGCTGGTCGCCGCCGGGGTGTCGCCCCAGGCGCGCGGCGAGGCGATCACCGTGGAGGAGTTCGCGCGGATCGCCGAGCACAAGGAGGCCGGCGCGTGAGCGCGAGCGTCACCGTGCGGGTGCCCGCGAAGGTCAATGTTCAGTTGGCCGTGGGTGCCGCGCGTGCCGACGGCTTTCATGACCTGGCGAATGTCTTTCTCGCCGTGGGGCTGTACGACGAGGTGACGGTCACTGCCGCCGACCGGCTGCGGATCACCTGTGACGGGGTCGGAGCCGGGCAAGTGCCCCTGGATCGTACGAACTTGGCGGCCCGGGCCGCGGAGCTGCTCGCCGGGCGGTACGGGATCGCGCCCGATGTGCATATCCATATTGACAAGGACATTCCCGTAGCCGGTGGCATGGCCGGTGGCAGCGCGGACGGTGCGGGCGCGCTCGTGGCGTGCGACGCGCTGTGGGGGACCGGGGCCGGTCGCGGGGAACTGCTCGAGCTCTGTGCCGAGTTGGGCAGCGATGTGCCGTTCAGTCTGGTGGGTGGCGCCGCGCTCGGCACCGGGCGAGGGGAGAAGCTGGAGCCGCTGGACGTGGGCGGCGGTTTCTGGTGGGTGTTCGCCGTCGCCGATGGAGGGCTGTCCACGCCTGCCGTGTACAGGGAGTTCGACCGGCTCACTCCGGTCGCGCCCGCCCCCGGGGCCTCGCCCGCGCTGCTCGCCGCGCTGCGGGACGGTGACGTCCGGGCGCTGGCCGGTGCCGTCAGCAATGACTTGCAGCCCGCGGCCCTTTCGCTCTTCCCCTCGCTGCGCGACACCCTCGCGACGGGTACCGAAGCGGGGGCGCTCGCCGCGCTGGTCTCCGGGTCGGGACCGACCACGGCGTTCCTCGCGGCGGACGCCGAGTCGGCGCGGCGCGTGGCGGACGCCCTGCTCGCCTCCGGTACCTGCCGTGCGGCACGGGTGGCGCAGTCGCCCGCTCCGGGAGCCATGGTGCTGTAGGTACTCAGGTGCTGATCTGAGTACGGGCGCGCTGACGTCGACACATGACGGCGCGCGACCGTACGTACATGGGATCAAGCGTTCGTGAACTCGCCGGGAAGACGCCCGCCGGGCGTGACCGGTACGTCGACCTGCTGCGCGTCGCCTCGCTCGGCACGGTCGTCGTCGGCCACTGGCTGATGGCCGCCGTGACCGTCGGCGACGACGGCGCGGAGGTCGGCAACCTCCTCGCCGTGGTGCCGGAGCTCCAGCTCGTGACGTGGGCGTTGCAGATCATGCCCGTCTTCTTCTTCGTCGGCGGGTTCTCGCACGCGCTGTCGTACCGCTCGCTGAGCCGTCGGTCCGGGGGACGGTCCGTCTACTCGGCGTTCCTGCGTGCCCGGCTCCAGCGGCTGCTGCGGCCCACCATGGTGTTCATAGGGGTGTGGGGCGCGGGCGCGCTGCTTCTGCAGTGGGGCGGCCGGGGCGGAGGGCTGCTCGATGTCGCGCTGCGGCTCGTCGCGCAGCCGCTGTGGTTCATCGGCGTCTATCTCGCGATGGTCGCGTTCACCCCGCCGCTGCTGTGGTTGCACGAGCGGTGGGGGTGGGGCGCGTTCGGCGCGCTCGTGGCGGCGGCCGGCGCGGTGGACGTGGCGCGCTTCGCGTTCGGTGTGCCGTATCTGGAGTTCCTGAACTTCGCCTTCGTGTGGCTCGCCGTGCACCAGCTGGGCTTCCTGCGCGCGGACGGCATGCTGCGGATGCCGTACGTCCTGGCGGGCGCGGGCCTCGCGGGCGCCTCGCTGCTTGTGGCCCTCGGCCCGTATCCGCTCTCCATGGTCGGCATGCCCGGCGAACGCGTCTCGAACATGGCGCCGCCCACCTTCGCCCTCCTCTGCCACGGCATGTGGCTGGTCGGCGCCGTGGAACTGCTGCGCGCACCGGCGACACGGTGGCTGGCGCGGCCGCGGGTGTGGCGCGGCGTGGTGGCGGCGAACGGCGTCTCGATGACGGCGTTCCTGTGGCATCTGACGGCGATGCTCGGCGTGTACGGGACGCTGCTCGCCCTGGACGTCCCGCTGCCGGAGCCGGCGAGCGCGGCGTGGTGGGCGCAGGTGCCGCTGCGGATGGCGGCGGCCACGGCCCTGACGGTGGCGCTGGTGGCGCTCTTCCGTCGCTTCGAGCGGCCGGGTGCGGTGGGGCCGGGTGCGGTGGGGCCGGTCGCTCCGGGTACGGCCTCGGGCCCGGCGGCCGCCCTCGGCGTCACGCTCTGCCTCTTCGGGGTGCTCGGCCTGTCGATGGTCGGCTTCGGGGGTCTGCTGGAAGGGCGTACGGCGATGCTGATAGCCGTCCACGTGACGGCACCGGCGGCGGTGGGGATGGCGCTGGCGGGGTGGCTGGTGGTGGAGCGGGCGGGGGGCCGGGTCAGAGCACGTCGATGGCGGTGAGGTCGATGTCGATGTCGTAGGGCTTACTGACCTTGATCTGATCGCGGTGGATGCCCATGTGGACGTAAGCGTTGGTCACCTGGTCGAGTTCGTAGACATGGATGACGGGCCTACGGCCGGTCCCGGTCTGTTCGACGCGCCAGAAGTTCGGGATCCCGGCCGCGGCGTACTTCTGGGGCTTGGTCGTGCGGTCGCGGGACTCCGATTCCGGGGACACGACCTCGACGGCCAAGAGCACGTCCTTCACCGGGAAGCGGCTCAGACGGTCATCGGTAATAGCGGAAGCACGGACCACGCTGAGGTCGGGTTCAGGGGCGTTGTGCTTGTCGATCACTACGTTCATCTCGCGTACGACTTTCAACTCCGACGGCAGAGTCTGCTCAAGGCCGCGTTCCAGGAGCTTGATCGACAGTAGATGGAGGTAGCTCTGCGGACTCACGAAGATCAGGCTCCCGTCGATGAGCTCAGTGTGCGGCGGGAGATCAGGCAGCGTGAACAGGTCGTCCACGGTGTAGCCGGTCGGCGGCGGCACCGGCCAGCGCCCGTGCTGCTGCTCAACGGACTCGGCGGTCATGGTTCCTCCCATGGGCGGGATTCTTCGGCCTGTGCCTCAACGGTAGCCGCGGATTCCTTGATCCGTCATCACAAAGAGTGAGCAAGCAGGTACGCCCAGGGAGGCCGAAGACCCGCCCCCGCGGGCGACTACGCTGGAGGATCGATCGATCCCCCCTGTCAGGAGAGAAATGGCCGTCAATCTGGTCAATGTCGAGGCAGTCAGCAAGGTGTACGGCACCCGTGCCCTGCTCGACGGCGTCTCACTCGGCGTGTCCGAAGGGGACAGGATCGGTGTCGTCGGGCGCAACGGCGACGGGAAGACCACCCTGATCCGGATGCTCGCCAAGCTGGAGGACGCCGACACCGGCCGCGTCACGCACAACGGCGGGCTGCGGCTCGGCGTGCTGACGCAGCACGACTCCCTCGACCCCGCCGCCACCGTCCGGCATGAGGTCATCGGAGACCTCGCCGACCACGAGTGGGCGGGCAGCGCCAAGATCAGGGACGTACTGACCGGGCTGTTCGGCGGGCTCGACATGCCGGGGTTCCCGCAGGGGCTCGACACCGTCATCGGCCCGCTGTCCGGCGGCGAGCGGCGCCGGATCGCGCTGGCCAAGCTGCTCATCGCCGAGCAGGACCTGATCGTGCTCGACGAGCCGACCAACCACCTGGACGTCGAGGGCATCTCGTGGCTGGCCGGGCATCTGCGGACGCGGCGCTCGGCGCTCGTCTGCGTGACGCACGACCGCTGGTTCCTGGACCAGGTGTGCACGCGCATGTGGGACGTACAGAGCGGGTCTGTCTTCGAGTACGAGGGTGGCTACTCCGATTACGTCTTCGCCCGCGCGGAGCGTGAGCGCATCGCGGCCACCGAGGAGACCAAGCGCAAGAACCTGATGCGCAAGGAGCTGGCCTGGCTGCGGCGCGGCGCCCCGGCCCGCACCAGCAAGCCGAAGTTCCGCATCGAGGCGGCCAACGAGCTGATCGCGGACGTGCCGCCGCCGCGCGACACCAGCGAGCTGATGAAGTTCGCGACGACGCGGCTCGGCAGGACGGTCTTCGACCTGGAGGACGTGTCGGTCCAGGCCGGTCCGAAGCTGCTGCTCAAGCATCTGACCTGGCACCTCGGCCCCGGTGACCGCATCGGTCTGGTCGGCGTGAACGGCGCGGGCAAGACCTCGCTCCTGCGTGCTCTGGCGGACGCCGCGCGCAGTGACGGCGACGTGCAGCCCGCGGGCGGGAAGATCGTCGTCGGCAAGACCGTGAAGCTCGCCTACCTCTCGCAGGAGGTGGCCGAACTGAAGCCGACGCTGCGGGTGCTGGAGGCCGTGCAGCAGGTGCGGGAGCGCGTCGACCTCGGCAAGGGCCGGGAGATGACCGCGGGCCAGCTCTGCGAGACGTTCGGGTTCAACAAGGACAAGCAGTGGACGCCGGTCGGTGACCTCTCCGGTGGTGAGCGGCGCAGGCTGCAACTGCTGCGGCTGCTGATGGACGAGCCGAACGTCCTCTTCCTCGACGAGCCGACCAACGACCTCGACATCGAGACGCTGACGCAGCTCGAAGACGTGCTGGACGGATGGCCCGGCTCCATGGTCGTCATCTCCCACGACCGGTTCTTCGTCGAGCGGACGACGGACAAGGTGTTCGCGCTCCTCGGTGACGCCACGATGCGGATGCTGCCGCGCGGCATCGACGAGTACCTGGAGCGCAGGCAGCGGATGGCGGCGACCGCGAGCGCGTCGGCCCCCGCCCAGACGGCGCCCGCGCAGGCCGCCGCGGCGAAGACCGTCCCCGCCGCCACTGTGTCTTCCAAAGAGGGCCGCGCCGCGAAGAAGGAACTGCAGAAGATCGAGCGGCAGCTGGACAAGGTCTCCGCGAAGGAGACCAAGCTCCACACCCAAATCGCCGATAACGCCACGGACTTCGAAAAGGTGGCCAAACTGGACGCCGAACTCCGTGAACTGATCGGTGAGCGCGAGGAGTTGGAAATGCGCTGGTTGGAGCTCGCGGAGGACGCGTAGAACTCCCGTGGAGCTCGCGTAACGGACGCATTACGGGCCGGTCCTCCCTTGGGAACAGGGACAGGACCGGACCCGTGTGGTACGGGGGCAGGGTGATAGAAAGGCTGCCCTGAGCACCACTTGGCGTGCCGAAAATCAGTGAAGGGGGAAGCGCTGATGACTCAGCCGCCCAACCAGCCGCCGCCCGGCGGCTTCGGAGCTCCACAGGACCCACGGGACCCACAGGACCCACAGGACCCACGGGATCCACGGCAGGGAGGGGCACCGCAGCCACCGGGGCAGCCACCGCAGCCCCAGCCCGGTTACGGCTACCCGCAGACCCCGCCCGCCCAACCCGGTTACGGCTACCCGCAGACCCCGCCGGCCCAGCCCGGCCAGGCGGGCCCGTACGGTCAGCCTCAGCAGCCGGGCCCGTACGGCCAGACGCAGCAGCCCGGACCCTACGGCCAGCCCCAGCAGCCCGGACCCTACGGCCAGCCCCAGCAGCCCGGCCCGTACGGAAGCCAGCCGCAGTACGGGTACCAGCAGCCGCCGACGCAGCCGCAGTTCCCCGCGGGCCCCGGCGCTCCCGGCACCCCGCCCGGCGGCGGCAACGGCAAGCGCAACAAGCTCATCGTGGTCGTCGCCGCGGCCGTGGCCGCGCTGCTCGTCGCGGGCGGTGTCACCTATGCCGTCGTCGGCGGCGACGACGAGGGCGGCAAGAAGTCCGAGGCGAAGAACAAGGACCCCAAGCCCTCCACCTCCGCGTCCGCCCCGGTCAATCCGGGCACCGGCGACGGCGACGGCCACGAGGGCAAGGAAGACCTCAACGAAGGCCGCCGGTCCGGCGAGGCGAAGGTCCTCTGGTACAAGGAGGCGCCCCAGGTGCCCGGTTCCGGCGGCGACGCCCCGGGCATGTGGGTGCACGGCGACGTCGTGGTCAAGGCCGCGTACAAGCAGCTCCTCGCGTACAACGTGGAGAGCGGCAAGACCGCCTGGAAGGCCATCGAGTTCCCGCAGAAGATCTGCGCGGCGACCCGGACGGCCACCGACGACGGCAGGATCGTCGTGGCGTACAAGGAAGGCACCAAGAGCGACGCCAAGTGCAACCAGCTCCAGGTCGTCAACCTGAAGAACGGCGCCAAGGGCTGGGGCAAGCCGGTCAAGGAGGAGGGTCTCTTCGACTTCGCCCTCAAGAGCCACCTGGTCATCGTCGGCGACGTGCTGATGGTCGGCCGCGACCAGTCCGGCACGGCGCTGCGCATGAGCGACGGCAAGAAGCTCTACGTCGCGAACAAGAAGGCCGAGGGCACCTGCTTCCCCAGCGGCTTCGTCGGCGGCAAGCAGCTCATCATGGCCCTGTCCTGCGGCGCGAGCACGCCCAACGCGCACGACGAGCTGCAGCAGCTGGACCCGGAGACCGGCCGCGCCCTGTGGACCAAGAAGTTCCCCAAGGGCTGGCGCATCGGCAAGATCTTCTCGGTCAGCCCGACGATCGTGTACCTCAGCAACGAGGACAAGAAGCAGTTCAACATCACGGTGTTGAAGGAGAACAGCGACGAGACGCGCTCCGAGGTCGTCACCAAGGACAGCTTCGCGCCGGAGTGCGACACCTCGGTCCTCAGCCGTGAGCTGGGCGGCTGCCTGGGCGTGGCCGTCGACGACAAGCACCTCTACCTGCCGACGAGTGAGAAGAGCGGCGCGAACGACGTCGTCGCGCTCAGCCTGGCCACCGGCAAGGAGACCTGGCGCGCCAAGTCGCCGATGGACGAAACGATGCTCCCGATGAAGGTCGAGAACGGCGAGGTGATCGCGTACGTCACTCCGTCGTACGACGCCGGGGGCCGTGTCGTCTCCATCGCGACGTCCGGTTCGCACAAGCCCAAGACCCTTCTGCAGCACCCGAAGGGCACGTCGAGGATCGAGAGCGGCTTCTACTCGAAGGACGTCGACTACGTGGACGGGCGCTTCTACATCTCGACCACCAGCATCATGCGCTCCTCCGGCCAGGCGAAGCTGATGCTCGCCTACGGCAAGTGACGCGCCCTCACCCAGACATCCGCTCCACCGCTCTCGTCCCCTCTCGTCCCCAAGGAATAGACGACGTCATGACCCAGCCGCCCCAGCCACCGCAGCAGCCCCCGAACGAGCCTCCGCAGGGTGGTTTCGGCGCCCCGCAGGAGCCCCCGCCCGGAGGCTTCGGCAAGGCCCCCGACCCGTCGTACGGCTACCCGCAGACGCCCCCGCCCACGGCTCCTCCGGCCGCCCCTCCGGCGCCTCCCGCTCCGCCGGCGCCCCCGGCGGGCCAGCCCACCTACGGCTACCCGCAGGCGCCCCAGGCCCCGCAGCCGCCCCAGGCCCCCCAGGCCCCCCAGGCGTACGGCTACCCCACGCAGCCCGCCCAGCCCCAGTACCAGCAGGGCTACCAGCAGCAGTACCAGCAGGGGTACCAGCAGCCGCCGACCATGCCGATGCAGCCGCAGCCCGGTGGCTCCGGCGGTGGCGGCAAGAAGTTCAGCAACCAGATGGCGATCGTCGTCGCGGCGGTGGCCGCGATCGCGCTGATCGTCGGCGGCGGTGTCTACTACGCCTCGACGAAGGACGGCGACTCCAAGAACACCGCGCAGGAGTCCGGCAAGGACGGCAAGGGCGGCAAGGGCGGCGGCAAGGGTTCGGAGGAGGGCGGCAGCGCGCCCGACCAGGGGCCGGCCAAGGAGAAGGCGCCGGCCGACCCGTCGGCCAAGGTCCTCATGCAGCTGCCGCAGCCCGAGGTCCCCAAGGACCAGATCTGGAACGCCACGGGCTCCGCGCTGACCGACGACGTCTTCGCCAAGGCGGGCGTCAACGAGCTGAACGGCTACGACGCGGAGACCGGCAAGAAGAAGTGGTCGGTGCCGCTGTCCGGCATGACCTGCGCGATGTCGCCCGAGGTCACCGAGGACGGCATCGTCGCGGTCGTCACCGAAGAGGCCAAGCGGAACAAGAAGGGCGACTACGAGCAGTGCTCGAACGTCTCCGCGGTTGACCTGAAGGCCGGCAAGAAGCTCTGGACCGAGAGCGTCGACACCAACGGCGTGAAGGCGACCTTCAAGGAAGTCACCATCTCGGGCACCACGATCGCCGCCGGTGCGGGCACCTCCAGCGGCGGCGCCGCCTGGGACGTCAAGGGCAACTCCCTGTGGAAGCCGAAGGTCGGCAAGTGCGAGGACGTCGGCTACGCCGGAGGTGACCAGCTGGTCGCGGTCCGCAAGTGCGGCACGTACGGCGACGAGCGGCTGAAGGTCCAGCTCCTCGACCCGAAGACCGGCGACGACAAGTGGACGTACCCGCTGGCCGACGGCATCGACAACGCCAAGATCATCTCGACGAACCCGGTCGTCTTCGGCCAGGACACCACCGAGATCACGGCCTCCGGTGTCACGGACGTCTTCTCCATCGGCAGCAACGGCAAGCTGCGTGCCAAGATCTCGCTGGAGGACGGGAAGTACGACCACGACTGCGGCGTCAACATGGTCAACGCCTGCAAGGCGATCGCGGTCGGCAACGACCGGCTGTACGTCCCGACGAAGCAGCACGACGGCAGCGGCGAGAGCTACAACCGCACCAACGAGATCGTGTCCTTCTCGCTGGCCACCGGCAAGTCCACCAGCGACCGCGCGCTCGCCGGTGAGAACGGCGAGATCTTCCCGATCCGCATGGACGGCGGCAACGTCCTCGCGTACAAGGCGCACGGCTACAAGCAGGGCGCCCAAGTCGTCTCGCTCGACGGTAAGACGATGAAGGAGACCAAGCTCCTGGAGACCCCGGGCACCGAAGCGGTCACCGGCGCGATCAGCGGCATGGTCCCGAAGTCGAACGAACTCCTCTACGCGAACGGGCACTTGTTCCTCGGCAAGAAGCTGCTGAGCAAGCCCTACTCGAAGGACGAGAAGGAGTTCCTGGCGATCGGCTTCGTCGCCAAGTAGTCCGGAGCGCAGCAGCGCGTCAGCCGACGGCGGCGGCCGGCCCCTCGTGTCGGAGGGGGCGGCCGCCGCCGTTCGCGTACCACTCAGTACTTCCCAGCGCCCCCGAAGGGCAGGGATTTAGGCATTCCGGGCCGCTTCTGATGGGTAGGGGGCGCGCAACGTCGAACAAGCGTGTAGCTTCCGGGGGATGAAGGGTCGGGGGGCCCGCGGGGAACTGGGGGGTTGCTATGGGTGTGCGGCTCATGGTGGTCGACGACCACCGACTGCTCGCCGAGGCACTCGCCTCGGCGCTGAAGTTACGCGGACACCGGGTGCTCGCCGCTGCCGCGCCCGCCGCGGGTGCGGCGGAACTGGTCATCAGCAGGGCCCCGGAGGTCTGCCTCCTCGGCACGGCGACACCGGCCGAGCCGGGCATGTTCGACCCGGTCGTGAAGATCAAACGGGACCGGCCGCAGGTCGCGGTCGTGGTCCTCGGGCCGGTGCCGAACCCGCGCGGCATCGCCGCGGCCTTCGCCTCCGGCGCCTCCGGTTACGTACGCCATGACGAGCGCATAGAAGGAGTGGAGCGCGCCATCATGAAGGCGCGCGCGGGGGAGGCCGCCGTCGCGCCCCAGCTGTTGCAGGCCGCGTTCAGCGAGCTGCTCAATCCGGCCGCGCAGCCCGACGACGAGGGCCAGCGCCTCCTCCAGATGCTCACGCCCCGCGAGGTCGAGGTCCTGGTGCGGGTCGCGGACGGCGAGGACACCCGGCTGATCGCCGCCGGGATGGGGATAGCGCCCAGCACGGCCCGCACGCATGTGCAGCGGGTCCTGATGAAACTGGGTGTCGGGTCGCGTCTGGAGGCCGCCGCGCTCGCCGCGCGCACGGGTCTCCTGGAGCGCGCCGAGCGCCCCGCGTCGGCCTACGCGAACCACGCGACCGCCCACGAGGGCCCCGGCATGACGACGGGGCCCGAGCCACCGCGGTGAACTCGGGCCCCGGTCAAGGAGGACGAGCGAGGGGTTACTCGTCCTCCGGTCCCTGCGCGGGCGGCACCGTCGGGCGCAGCCAGAGCCAGGCCAGGAAGAACAGCCCGAGGGCGAGCATGCCGAGGCCCGTCCACAGGTTGATGTTGATGTCCTCCGCCTTCTTCAGGTCGGCGTCGGACGCGGTGATCCCGGCGATCGTCACGATGATTCCGTAGACGACGAACAGGCCGCCGATGATGCGCCGGATGTCGAAGAGGCGCGCGGCCGTCGCGGACTTGGCCTCCAGGTCGGAGACTTGCTTGTGCAGGTCGGACATGTCTTCGGTCCTCCGATCGGGGCTAGAGCGAGTACGGCAGGTAGCAGGCGGCGGCGAGTACGACGGCGCCCCAGCCCAGCAGGGCCGGCTTGCGGTACCAGGCGTCGTCACCGGCCTCCGCCCCGTCGTCCTCCAGGCCCGGTGAGGCCGTGCCGTAGACGAGGCCCGCCAGTTCGGCCTCGGGCTTGGGCGCGGTGAAGAGCGTGACGACGACCATCACGACGGCACCCGCGACGAAGCCGACGATCGCCGAGACGAAGTTGGCGCCCTGGTCGGTCGGGATGTCGATGACGCCCTGCTTGTAGATCCAGAAGTAGTTGACCATCGCGGCGGTCGTGCCCGCGAGAAGCCCCCACACGCCGGACTTCATCGAGGCCCGCTTCCAGAACATGCCGATGATGAAGACCACGAACATCGGCACGTTGAAGAAGGAGAAGAGGGTCTGGAGGTACCCCATGATGTTCGAGAACGACGAGGCGATGAACGCCGTGCCGATCGAGGCGAGCACACCGATCGCGGTGATGAGGCGGCCGAAGTTCAGGTAGTAGCCGTCCTCGCGGTCCTTGACCATGTACTTCGCCCAGATGTCGTACGTGAACACGGTGTTGAAGGAGGAGATGTTCGCCGCCATGCCCGCCATGAACGCGGCGAGCAGACCGGTGACCGCGATGCCGAGGACACCGTTGGGCAGCAGCTCCTGCATCAGATAGGGGATCGCGTCGTTGTACGTCAGGTCGGAGCCCGGGGTGCCGATCTTCGGGACGAGGACGGCGGCGACCAGGCCCGGGATCATCACCAGGAAGACGATGAAGATCTTCGGGAAGGCGGCGATCAGCGGGGTGCGCTGGGCGGCGCTCAGGTTCTTCGCGGACAGCGCGCGCTGCACCTCGGCGAAGTTCGTCGTCCAGTAGCCGAAGGAGAGCACGAAGCCGAGGCCGAGGATGATCGTCAGCCAGTTGGCGCCGAGCGGGTTGGCGTCACCGATGCCCGTGCCGCCCCAGGCGGTCATGAAGGTGTCGCCGTGCTGCTGCTCTATGGAGCCGGTGAGGCCGTCCCAGCCGCCGACCTTCTTCAGGCCGATGACGCAGATGGGTATCAGCGCGGCGAGGATCACGAAGAACTGCAGCACTTCGTTGTAGATCGCCGAGGAGAGACCGCCGATGGTGATGTACGCGAGCACGAACAGCCCCGCGACGACGATCGCCACCCACTGCGGCCAGCCGAGCAGCGCCTCGACGACGATCGACAGGGCGTAGAGGTTGACGCCCGCGATGAGGATCGCCGCGAAGGCGAAGAGCGCCGAGCTGAGCAGGTGCGCCGACTTGTCGAAGCGCTGGAGCAGGAACTCGGGGACGGAACGGACCTTGCTGCGGTAGTAGAACGGCATCATGACCAGGCCGAGGAAGACCATGGCCGGGATGGCGCCGATCCAGTACCAGTGGACGACCGCGACGCCGTACTGCGCGCCGGTGGCGGCCATGCCCAGGATCTCGGTGGCGCCCAGATTCGCGGCGACGAAGGCGAGACCGGTGACCCACGCGGGCAGGGAACGGCCCGAGAGGAAGAAGTCGAGGCTGGTCTTGACGGAGCGCCGGGCGGCGAAGCCGATGCCGAGGACCACGGCGAAGTAGATCGCCAGGATCGCGTAGTCGAGGCCGTTGGTGGGCAGCCGAAGCCCCTCGGCCAGGGTTGTTGTGGGGGACTGCATGTGAACTCGCTTCGTTGCGCGAACGGATCAGACGGGAACCTACGCCCCCCGCTTCAATAACTGAACAGTTCTGATGGTGTTCTTTGTTTGATTGTGATCGAGCTCTCCGGTGGACACGCCGAGCTGCGGTGCTGTTGCGGGCATTGACGGCGCTGTTGAGTTGTGATTTGTTATGTTCGGTTCTGTTGGGTGGGTGGTGAGGAGCCCCGGACGTGAAGAAGACCTCGACCCGTCTCGCCGACGGTCGTGAGCTCATCTACTACGACATGCGCGACGACGCCGTACGCGATGCCGTCGACCGGCGCCCGCTCGGGCCCGTCTCGACCACATCGGAGATCCGCAGGGACCCCCTCCTGGGCGACTCCGTGGCCATCGCGTCGCACCGGCAGGGCCGCACCTACCACCCGCCGGCCGACGAGTGCCCCCTGTGCCCCTCCGCCGGGGACCGGCTCAGCGAGATCCCGGACTCCGCGTACGACGTCGTGGTCTTCGAGAACCGCTTCCCCTCGCTCGCGGGTGACGCGGGCCGTTGTGAGGTCGTCTGCTTCACCTCCGACCACGACGCGTCCTTCGCGGACCTCACCCCCGAGCAGGCCGGCCTCGTCCTGGAGGCCTGGACCGACCGGACCGCCGAGCTCTCCCACCTGCCCTCCGTCGAGCAGGTGTTCTGCTTCGAGAACCGCGGCGCCGAGATCGGCGTGACCCTCGGCCATCCGCACGGGCAGATCTACGCGTACCCCTTCGTCACCCCGCGCACGGACCTGATGCTCCGCTCGCTCGCCGCGTTCAAGGAGGCATCGGGCGGCCGCAACCTCTTCGACGACGTCGTCGCCAAGGAGAGCGCGGGGGAGCGGGTCGTCCTGGAGGGCGACCACTGGATCGCCTTCGTGCCGTACGCCGCCCACTGGCCCTACGAGGTGCACCTGTACCCCAAGCGCCGGGTGCCCGACCTGCTCGGGCTCGACGAGGCGGCACGCACAGAGTTCCCACAGATCTACCTGGAACTCTTGAGGCGCTTCGACCGGATCTTCGGCACCGGGGAGGCCGGGGAGACGGGGGAGACCCCGACCCCCTACATCTCCGCCTGGCACCAAGCGCCGTTCGGGGCCCTCGACGGATATGAGGGGATCAATCGTGATGATTTCGCCCTGCACCTCGAACTTTTCACGATTCGCCGCACTTCGGGCAAGCTGAAGTTCCTCGCGGGTTCCGAATCCGGCATGAGCGTGTTCATCAATGACGTGCCGCCGGAAGCCGCGGCCCAGCGACTGCGAGAGGTAGCGAGTTCATGAGCGGTAAGTACCTGGTCACCGGTGGCGCGGGCTACGTGGGAAGTGTGGTGGCCCAGCATCTGCTCGAGGCCGGGCACGAGGTGACGGTCCTCGACAACCTCTCGACCGGCTTCCGCGAGGGCGTCCCCTCGGGCGCCGCCTTCATCGAGGGCGACATCCGCGATGCCGCCAAGTGGCTGGACCCCACGTACGACGCCGTGCTGCACTTCGCCGCGTTCTCGCAGGTCGGCGAGTCCGTCGTCAAGCCCGAGAAGTACTGGGACAACAACGTCGGCGGCACCATGGCCCTGCTCTCCGCCATGCGCGACGCCGACGTGCGCAGGCTCGTCTTCTCCTCGACGGCCGCGACGTACGGCGAGCCCGTGAACACCCTGATCACGGAGACCGATCCCACCGCCCCCACTTCCCCCTACGGCGCCTCCAAGCTCGCCGTCGACCACATGATCACCGGCGAGGCCGCCGCGCACGGCCTGGCAGCCGTCTCGCTCCGCTACTTCAACGTCGCGGGCGCGTACGGCGACTGCGGCGAGCGCCACGACCCCGAGTCGCACCTCATCCCGCTCGTCCTCCAGGTCGCGCAGGGCCGCCGCGAGGCGATCAGCGTCTTCGGCGACGACTACCCGACGCCCGACGGGACCTGCGTCCGCGACTACATCCACGTCGCCGACCTCGCCGAGGCGCACCTCCTCGCGGTCGCCGCCGCCACCCCCGGCGAGCACCTCATCTGCAACCTCGGCAACGGCAACGGCTTCTCCGTCCGCGAGGTCATCGAGACCGTCCGCAAGGTCACCGGGCACCCCATCCCCGAAGTGGTCGCCCCGCGCCGCGGCGGCGACCCGGCGGTCCTGGTCGCCTCCGCCGCCACCGCACGCGAGAAGCTCGGCTGGAACCCGTCCCGCGCGGACCTCGCGGGCATCGTCGCCGACGCCTGGGCGTTCGCCCAGCGAAAGGGGTAGTACGTACATGGCCACGGCATCCGAAGTCACGGCAGGGTTCCGGGAGTTGTACGGGTACGAGCCCGACGGCGTCTGGGCGGCCCCCGGCCGCGTCAACCTCATCGGCGAGTACACGGACTTCAACGAAGGCTTCGTGATGCCGCTGGCCCTCCCGCACAGCGCGGTCGCCGCTGTCGCCCGGCGCACCGACGGCTTCCTGCGGCTGCACTCGGCGGACATCGACGCCCCCGTCGCCGAACTGCGCGTGGCCGAGCTGACGCCCCTTTCGAAGTACGGCCAGGGCGGCTGGGCCGCCTACCCGGCGGGCGTCGTGTGGGCGCTGCGGGACGCGGGCCACGACGTCTCCGGGGGCGCCGACATCCACCTCGCATCGACCGTGCCGACCGGGGCGGGCCTGTCCTCGTCGGCCGCCCTGGAGGTCGTCACGGCACTCGCCCTGAACGACGCCCACGAACTCGGCCTGGCGGCGAGGGAGTTGGCGGTCCTCGCCCAGCGCGCCGAGAACGCCTTCGTCGGCGTGCCGTGCGGCGTGATGGACCAGATGGCCTCCGCGTGCGCCACGGAGGGCTACGCCCTGCACCTGGACTGCCGCGACCTGTCCATACGCCAGGTCCCCTTCGACCTGGCGGCGCAGGGGCTGCGGCTCCTGGTCGTCGACTCACGCGTGAAGCACGCACTCGGCGACGGCGCCTACGCGGAGCGGCGCGCTGGTTGCGAGGCGGGCGCGCGGCAGCTCGGGGTGTCTCACCTGCGCGACGTCCCGTACGTCGAACTCCCCTCGGCCCTCGCGAAGCTGACGGACGAAAAGGTCCGCCGCTACGTGCGTCACGTCGTCTCGGACGACCACCGCGTCGAGCAGGTCATCGCCCTCCTGGACGCCGGCGACGTCCGCGCGATCGGCCCCGTCCTCACCGAGGGCCACGCCTCACTCCGCGACGACCTGCGCATCTCCTGCCCGGAGCTGGACCTGGTGGTGTCCTCCGCGAACGCGGCGGGCGCGCTCGGCGCCCGGATGACCGGCGGCGGCTTCGGCGGCTCGGCGGTCGTCCTGGTGGAGTCGGCGGACGAGGACACGGTGACGAAGTCGGTCCTGGACGCCTTCGCCGCGGCGGGCCACACGGCACCGCGGGTGTTCCCGGCGGTGGCGTCGGCGGGGGCGCGCCGGGAGGCGTGACACCGGGCTGGGCCGGGGTGGGCGCGTCCCTCGCGGGCGGGTTACTCCCCGGCTTTCACGCCGCCGACGAACGCGGCGAAGGCCGCGGCCGATATGGTCAGGCCGTTCCGGTGGGGGTCCTTGGAGTCGCGTATTCCCACCTGCGTGTGGACGTGGGCGACCTCGACGCATTCGTTGTCTGCCGCGCTGTAACTGCTCTTCAACCAGCTCGCTGCCGCGAGCCATGC
>NZ_JBFBEE010000028.1:0-97196 GCF_040683555.1 Streptomyces sp. NPDC093510 | reverse complement strand
GCAGCCGTTGGCGCCTCGTTCGTCAGGCGAGTCACTCCGCGGCTTTCACACCGCCGACGAACGCGGTGAAGGCCGCGGCCGATATGGTCAGGCCGTTGCGGTGGGGTTCCTTGGAGTCGCGTATTCCCACCTGCGTGTGGACGTGGGCGACCTCGACGCATTCGTTGTCTGCCGCGCTGTAACTGCTCTTGAACCAGCTCGCTGCTGCGAGCCATGCAGCCGTTGGCGCCTCGTTCGTCAGGCGAGTCACTCCGCGGCTTTCACACCGCCGACGAACGCGGTGAAGGCCGCGGCCGATATGGTCAGGCCGTTCCGGTGGGGTTCCTTGGAGTCGCGTATTCCCACCCGCGTCCGGACGTGGGCGACCTCGACGCATTCGTTGCCTTCTCCACCGCTGTAGCTGCTCTTGAACCACACGGAAGCGGAAGCCTCCGTACCAGTGGTGGAAGTTGATGCTTCAGTCATGGGGACTGCTCCTGTCGGGCCTCTGCGATGAGCCGAGACGACGTTGCTGTGTCCGCGGCCTGTGAACGAAGGTAGTCGAAGGTCAACTTATAGGCACCGACGTCTCCGGCGTCATCGAGATACAGTCCGCGGCGGCGCATCTCGATGTACACCACGGCCATGGAGTTGAGCGGTTCCCGGTCGTCGTCACGGCCGAGGATCACGAAGTGTCCGGCCCCCGCCGCGTGGGCGCCCGCGCTGAACGGCAGCACCTGGATGTCGATGTTGGGGCTCTCGGTCGCCTCCTGGAGGTGCTTGAGCTGTCGGGCCATGACCTCCGCGTTGCCTACCGTCCTGCGAAGGACTGCCTCATCCAAGATCGCCCACAGGTGTAGCTCGGGGTCTCGCCCGAGGATTCCCTGGCGAGCGATACGGGCGTCCACCATCCGCTCGATCTCATCGTTCCCACTGCGGACTTCGCGCGCTTGGTGGATGGCGAGCGCGTACTCCCGTGTCTGCAACAGGCCTGGGACCACGGTGTTGGCGTACACGTGCTCGTATGCCGCCTCGTGTTCGAAGGAGACGAGCGGATCCATCCACGTCGGCACCGCGCTATTGCCGACCCACCAGCCGTCCGACTGGGATTTGGCGATGCGAACGAGGGCCTCCCGTTCCGTGACGGTGGCCTCACACGCATCGGCCAGTGCTTTGACGGTGGCCCATCGGATGCGGGCTCGGTCCTGCCACATTTCGTAGCGGCTCACCGTTGTAGTGCTGACACCGGCGCGAGCTGCGATCTGTGCCTGCGTAGCCCCACAGCGCTCACGCAGTGAGATCAATCCGCGCGCGATCTGCATCCGGCCGGCCGGGCCTGTCTGTGTAGCGGTCACGTCCGAACCTTTCCGTCACGGCAGGCCAGCTGGCCAGGTGTGTCAACGAGGTGAATTTAAGGGTTACTTCGCGGCATCGGGCACGGATGTCCTGCCCGTCACCCACACCAGTGAACTCCAGACGTGGGCGCACCTTCTATGGGAATCCCATGGAAGGCTTCCCATGTCACTCCCGGTAGTTCTGGAGGAGGAGCCGTCATGCGAAGAGCGCTGTTCAGTCGACTCGCCGACTACGTGCGGGCCGTCCGTGCGCCGAGTGGGCGTCACCGCGCCGGGCATCAGGCCCGGCCCGCGCCTGAGGGGACACCTCAGGTGATGCGGACAGCCCGGCCCCGTCCGCCCCTGGCCGCGACCGTCCGGCGCTGGTACGAGCCCCTCGACGGCGCGGCCTCGCGATTGGTCCGCCCCTATCTGGCGGCGTGCGAGGACGAGGAGAGGACCCGGCTGCAGCGGTTGCGCCGCGACACCCTGTGGTGTGCCACGTATGGCATCGACCTTGATACGCGCGACATCCATCGCGCGCTGGAGGTGGCGTGATGGCCGACGGCTTCGAGGCGCTCGGCGGGAGCCTGGGCCGTGGCATGGCGGCCAGGTACGCGGACCATGTCGCGGTGGTGCAACTCGGGTTGGCGCGGCGGTTGTTGGAGCGTGCCCGGCTTGTTCTTGACGGGTCCGGCGCGACGGAGCCCGAACTCGCGCCGTTGGCGGCTCAACTGGCGTGCGCGCTGGGTGACACCCTGCTCATCGCGGAGAGCCGGGGCCCCGACTTCGCCGGACCGTCCCCGGCTCCGCACAGGGCCGTGTCCCGTACCGCCCCGCAGAGTCTGTCCATGCGCAGACTGCCCGGCGCGGACCTGCTCTCCGCTCCGACCGCTCGCCGTCACGTCCGGGACACCGCCCGCTCCTGGAGGCTGCCACAGGGCCAGGTGGAGACCCTGGAGGTGATCACCAGCGAACTCGTCACCAACGCTCTTACGCATGGCGGCGGCGAGACGGTCACTGTCGTTCTGGCTCTCGTCGACCGAGCTGTGACGGTCAGCGTCACGGATGAGGGCCGCGGTGTCGTGCGCGCGATGGAAGAAGACCTGCTGGAAGCGGATGTGCCGGAAGACGGTGAGCCCGAGTCCGGTCGTGGCCTGCTGATCGTCTCCGGGCTCGCCGACCGGTGGGGCCAGTATCGCGGGCCCGACGGCCTGACGGTGTGGGCCGAAGCCGAGGGTCGAGGGGGTGACGCATGCCCCTGGTCTCTGGTGACCCTCCCCAGCGCACACCGCCCCGGTACGGTGAAATCGACATCGTGAAAGGGAGCCCACAACAGTCATGACCAGACACGCGGCAGACCCCACTCCTTCCGGCCTCCCACCCCTGCGCACCATCGGGGAACTCCGGGCCGCCCTCACGATGGGCTACGGCTTCCCCGGTGACGCCGACGACTTCGAGGCCGAGCTGGCTCGGGAGATCAACCACGCAGATCCCACCGACCTCACGGGCATTGTGCGGCTGGTCGAAGAGTTCCGTGGCCGGGTCGCCACCCGCCAGGACCCCGATTTCGACACCGCCGTCGCAGCGGCAGTCGCCGAGATCGACGCGGCTCGCGGGACCGCCCGGTGACGGACGAGTACCCGCAGGTCATTGCCGAAATCACCCGTGAGGCCCGTGCTCGCTGCCAGGGCATCGGTCACGGAGCGCGGCCAGCGACATGGAGATCTACACGACGCGTCTTGAGCGCGTAGGGTCGCG
Source organism: Streptomyces sp. NPDC093510 (assembly GCF_040683555.1). Taxonomy (NCBI): domain Bacteria; kingdom Bacillati; phylum Actinomycetota; class Actinomycetes; order Kitasatosporales; family Streptomycetaceae; genus Streptomyces; species Streptomyces sp. NPDC093510. The sequence continues at coordinate 94,122 of NZ_JBFBEE010000028.1, read as the reverse complement.
CCCGGCTCTCTCGGTCACCTACGTCTACGATGCCCCGCCGCCCGCACCTGGTCTGATCCGCATCGCACTGGTGTCACCCGTCCGGTTCGCGAGCGGCGACTCCGGGTTCTGAACTCGGATGCCGGGTCAGACCGAAGGTCCCAGCCGCTTCGTGAGCGTGAACTCCTTGACGCCCTCCGGGTAGTCGGGGATCACGCTCACCAGTTCGTACCCATGGTTCCGGTAGAAGCCCGGCGCCTGGAAGTCCCATGTCTCCACACGGGAGTTGAGGCAGCCGCGGTCCTCGCGGGCCAGCCGCTCCGCCTCCGCGAGGAGACGTGAACCGAGGCCCGCGCCGCGGTGTCCGTCGTCGACCCACAGGTGATTCACGTGCAGCCAGCGTGCCCAGGTGTGCGCGGCGAGGCCCGCCGCGAGGCCGCCGTGCTCGTCCAACGCCCAGAGAGCGAGGGGGACTTCCTGGTCCTCACGGGTTCCGCGCAGCGCGCGGAGCTCGGGTGATGCCGCCGTGTTCGTCTCGGCCAGGCGTGAGCGAAGCAGACCAAGCCGCTCTTTGTCGACTCCCGTCTCAATACGAAACATACGGCTCACCATAAACGCGCCGGGCAATCAGTTCTGCAAATCGCCTTCCGCTCCTGGCGTCCGGCCCTACTCTGAAGGGCAGTGCCGGTGGGGGCCGGCACTGATCAGGGGGCGAGACAGTCGGGTACGACGCCTGGCGTGGGGTGGCGGTCACAGCACGGCGGCGGCCGTGCGACCGCGTCGATCCCCGCACCGGGCGCCGTACCCGCACCAGCCGTTCTCCGATGATGGGGTATCCCCAGCTCCTTGCAGGAGCTCGGGGAAGGGGGTTTCCGTGGTTCGCATTCGAGTCCTGGTCGTCGACGATCACCGCATCTTCGCCGAGTCGCTGGCCGCCGCGCTCGCGGCCGAGCCGGACGTCGACGTGTCCGCGGCCGGCAGCGGTCCCGCCGCGCTGCGCTGCCTGGAGCGCGCGGTCACCGAAGGCCGCAGATACGACGTGCTGCTCGTCGACGCCGACCTCGGGAGCACCGCGAGCGCCCTCCAGAGCACCCGGCCCGCCGTCCCCGTCCAGGAGGGCAACGCCGACGGGCTCGTCGACGGCATCTCGCTGGTCGCGGGCGTCCGTTCGGGCCAGCCCGCCGTCCGTACCGTGGTGCTCGCCGAGAAGGACGACCCGCGCCGCGCGGCCCTCGCCCTCCAGGCCGGCGCCTCCGGCTGGGTCGCCAAGGACTGTTCCCTGTCCCGGCTGCTCACCGTCATACGCGGCGTCCTGCGCGACGAGACCCATCTGCCGCCCGCGCTGCTCACCGGCGTCCTGCGCGAGCTGACCGCCGCCCGCAAACACCGCACCGAGTCCGAGCGCCTCGTGGAGTCCCTGACCCCGCGCGAGCGCGAGGTGCTGCGCTGCATGGTGGCGGGCCTGGGCCGCAAAGCCGTCGCCGAGCGCCTCTTCCTCTCCCCGCACACCGTGCGGACCCATATGCAGAACGTGCTGGGGAAGCTGGGTGTGCACTCCACCCTCGCCGCCGTGGCGCTCGCCCGGCGCGCGGGGGTCGGCCCGGCCGACCTAGCCGGGGATGTTGTCGAACGGGGCGGTCAACTGGCGTAGCAGCCCGGCCAGTTCGCCGCGCTGGGCGCGGGACAGCTCGGCGAGGATCGCCCGCTCCTGCTCCAGGAGTCCGGCCAGGGCCTGGTCCGCGCGGTCCCGGCCCTCGGCGGTGAGGCGTACGAGGACGCCGCGCCGGTCGCTCGGGTCGGGCAGGCGCTCGACGAGGCCCTTCTTCGCGAGGCGGTCGATGCGGTTCGTCATCGTGCCGGACGTGACGAGTGTCTGGGTCAGGAGTTGGCCGGGGGAGAGCTGGTAGGGCGCGCCCGCGCGGCGCAGCGACGTCAGGACGTCGAACTCCCACGGCTCCAGGTTGTGCTCGGAGAAAGCGAGTCTGCGGGCGCGGTCCAGGTGCCGCGCGAGCCTGCTGACGCGGCTGAGCACCTCGAGTGGTTCCACGTCGAGGTCAGGGCGCTCCCGGCGCCACGCTGCGACCAGCCGATCGACCTCGTCCTCCATGACGATCAGTGTAGGGGGTCTGTCGACATGAAGTCTCTTGACGTCAAGATATCTGCCGTTCAGGATGGGTTCAGGATGGCGACAGACCCCGTCACCCGAGGAGGCCCGCCCCATGCCCGCAGCCGCCCCGACCTGGGACCCCCAGCAGTACCTGCGCCACGCCGACCACCGGTCCCGCCCCTTCGCCGACCTGCTCTCCCGGGTCCCCGAGCTCCCCGCCGCCGGCCGGCCGCCCCACGTCGCCGACCTCGGCTGCGGGCCCGGCAACGTCACCCGGCTCCTCGCCGAACGGTGGCCCACCGCGCACATCACCGGCTTCGACAACTCCCCGGAGATGCTGGCCCGCGCGGACCGGCTGGCCGGACCCACCGCCGGGGGCGGCCGCCTCGACTTCGCCCCGGCCGACGCCACGGACTGGACACCTGCCCCCGGCACGTACGACCTGATCCTCTCCAACGCGACCCTCCAATGGGTGCCGGGCCACCCCGACTCCTTCCCGGCGTGGATCGAGGCGCTGACCCGCGGCGGTACGTTCGCCTTTCAGGTACCCGGCAACTTCGACGCCCCGAGCCATGTCCTGATGCGGGAACTCAGCGAATCCGCCCGCTGGCGCGACCGCCTCGGCGACGTCCTGCGCCACGCGGACGCGGTGCTGTCACCGGGGGAGTACCTGGAGCGGCTCGTCGGCCTCGGCTGCGAGGTCGACTCCTGGGAGACGACGTACCAGCACCTGCTGACCGGCGAGGACCCGGTCCTCGACTGGCTCAAGGGCACGGGCCTGCGCCCGGTCCTGACGGCCCTGGAAGACGACCCGGAGGCGACGGAGGCGTTCCTCGCGGAGTACGGCGAGCTGCTGCGCAGGGCGTACCCGCCGACAGCTCACGGCACGGTTTTCCCTTTCCGGAGGGTGTTCGCGGTGGCCCACAAGGAGGCCTGATGCTCACAGCGATCGATCACGTCCAGATGGCGGCCCCGTCGGGCAGCGAGCCGCAGCTGCGGGAGTTCTACTGCGGGGTGCTCGGTATGAGGGAGGCGCCGAAGCCGCCGGTGCTCGCGGTGCGCGGCGGCTGCTGGTTCGAGGCGGGCGGCGTCCGCCTGCACCTGGGCATCGAGGAGGACTTCCGACCCGCGCGCAAGGCGCACCCGGGGCTGAGGGTGCGGGGCATCTCGGCGTTCGCCGAGCGGCTGGCCGCGCGGGGTGTGACGGTCACCTGGGACGAGGGGCTGCCGGGGCACCGGCGGTTCTACTCGCGGGACCCCGTCGGAAACCGGCTCGAATTCCTAGAACCTCTGGCCTGACCTCGCACTTTTGAGTGACCGCAAGGGGCTTTCCGGGTGAGAGTGCGCCATGGGCCATAGCGTCGCGGTGTCGCTTGTGCCGCAGTGGCGCCCGCGCCCACACTGATGGAGGAGGTGCTGCACGATGACCGCTCTCGCACATGAGGTGACTACTCCCGTGGTGGACAACCCGGTACCCGACTTGGACGAGGTCCTGTGGCAGGCGTGGAAGGCCATGGATCTCCCCGAGGGCTACCGGGCCGAGATCATCGAGGGAGCCATCGAGGTGTCGCCTACCGGCCGCCGTCGTCATACGGTGCTCATCAACCGCCTTCGCCGGGCCTTGGAGGCCCACTTGAAGGACAGCGGTTATGCGCCCTATCAGGACGGCAATGTCATTCACCGCAGCAAGGCTTGGATCCCCGACCTCTTCATCGCCCCCGAAGACCTCGACGAGATCCCCGACGAGGAAGACCTCGGCGTCGACGCCGACGGCGTGGCAATGGTCGTCGAGGTCGTCTCGCCCGGGCGCCGCAACATCGAGCGCGACCGCGTCCGCAAGCGCCGCGAGTACGCCCGCGCGGGCATCCCCGTATACGTGATCGTCGACGACTTCGACGAGGACGGTGCCGTCCTCGTGCTCTCCCTGCCCGACGCGAAGAAGGCGGCCTACGAGGACGAGCACCGCGTGCCCTACGGCGCCGAGGCCGTCGTGCCGAGCGGCCCCGCCAAGGGACTCGTCATCGGTGAGGAGATCACCCGCAGCTGACGGCGTCCCGCGCGCCGCCCCGCCGCGGTCAGCTTTTCCGGTGGCCTATCAGCCGCGGCTTCGGCTCAAGCCCGTCCAACCCGTGCCACGCCAGGTTGACCAGGTGCGCCGCCACCTCCGCCTTCTTCGGCTTGCGGGCGTCCAGCCACCACTGGCCCGTCAGCGCGACCATGCCGACCAGCGCCTGCGCGTACAGCGGCGCCAGCTTCTGGTCGAAGCCGCGGCCCTTGAACTCCTGGCCCAGGATGTCCTCCACCTGCGTCGCGATGTCGGAGATCAGGGACGCGAAGGTGCCCGTGGACTGGGCCACCGGCGAATCGCGGACCAGGATGCGGAAGCCGTCCGTGTACGTCTCGATGTAGTCGAGAAGGGCGAACGCCGCCTGTTCGAGGAGCTCCCGCGGGTGCCCGGCGGTGAGCGCGCTCGTCACCATGTCCAGGAGCTGACGCATCTCGCGGTCCACCACGACCGCGTACAGCCCCTCCTTGCCGCCGAAGTGCTCGTACACGACGGGCTTGGAGACGCCGGCCTTCGCGGCGATCTCCTCCACCGACGTGCCCTCGAACCCCTTGGCGGCGAACAGCGTGCGACCGATGTCGAGGAGCTGCTCCCGGCGCTCGGCACCCGTCATGCGGGTCCGGCGGGTACGCCGGGGCTGCTTCTCTTTGCCGGCAGGGCCTGAATTGCTGGAGTCGGTCGCCACGTCGTCCATCATGCCGCGTCAGCGGCCTGCGGCTGGCGGCGGGAGTCGATGCGCGACTTCGACGGCCACCGCACGTCGTACGCCCAGCCGAGCCGCTCGCACCAGCGGATGATCCGCGCCGACGAGTCGATCTGGCCCTTCATCACGCCGTGCCGCGCCGACGTCGGGTCGGCGTGGTGGAGGTTGTGCCAGGACTCGCCGCAGGACAGCACCGCGAGCCACCACACGTTGCCCGAGCGGTCACGGGACTTGAAGGGGCGCTTGCCCACCGCGTGACAGATCGAGTTGATCGACCACGTGACGTGGTGCAGCAGCGAGACGCGGACCAGCGAGCCCCAGAAGAAGGCCGTGAACGCGCCCCACCACGACATCGTCACCAGACCGCCCACCACCGGCGGAATGGCCAGCGACACGATCGTCCACATCAGGAACTGCCGCGAGATGCGGCGGATCGCCGGGTCCTTCACCAGGTCCGGCGCGTACTTCTCCTGCGACGTCCGCTCCTCGTCGAACATCCAGCCGATGTGCGCCCACCACAGCCCCTTCATCAGGGCCGGGAGCGTCTCGCCGAAGCGCCAGGGGGAGTGCGGGTCACCCTCGGCGTCGGAGAACTTGTGGTGCTTGCGGTGGTCGGCCACCCAGCGCACCACCGGACCCTCCACCGCCATCGACCCCGCCACCGCGAGCGCGATCCGCAGCGGACGCTTCGCCTTGAAGGAGCCGTGCGTGAAGTACCGGTGGAAGCCGATCGTGATGCCGTGGCATCCCAGGAAGTACATGAAGACGAGCAGGCCGAGGTCCAGCCAGCTCACCCCCCAGCCCCAGGCCAGCGGCACCGCCGCGACCAGGGCGAGGAAGGGGACGGTGATGAAGAGGAGCAGGGCGATCTGTTCGACCGAGCGCTTCCGCTCGCCGCCCAGCGTCGCCGGGACTTCCGGGTCGGCCGGGCCGGTGGCCCGCGGAGCGTCGTCGATCACATCGGCGTCGGAGTACGCATCGGAGGTTGTCGTCATGGGCACGTCCCCTAGGGGGTCGAGGGCTGGGGTGGGAGTAGTGCACGGGCACGGTTCCTGCAACGGCTGCGACACCACGTTACCTACGGACCCGTAACCTACGGCGACGTAAGTATGGCAGTGCGGAGCCCCGCGGCAAGAGCCCGCGAGCTCCGTGCCCGAAGTGACACCTATCCTTGGACACGGTCGGACAGCGCGGTCCGCTCTGTATCTCCCCGGTTTCCCACGGAAACCCCTCCCAGTCATGACGTGCTTCACACTGCAAGGAGCCGCACCTGTGAGCAGTGCCGACGACCAGGGCCAGCAGGCCACAAGCACCGCCAGCGCCGAGCTGCGCGCCGACATCCGCCGCCTCGGTGACCTGCTCGGCGAGACCCTCGTACGCCAGGAGGGTCCCGAACTCCTCGAACTGGTCGAGAAGGTCCGCCGTCTGACGCGCGAGGACGGCGAGGCCGCCGCCAAACTCCTCGGCGGCACGGAACTGGAGACCGCGGCCAAGCTGGTCCGCGCCTTCTCCACGTACTTCCATCTGGCGAACGTCACCGAGCAGGTCCACCGCGGCCGCGAGCTCCGCGCCCGGCGCGCCGCCGAGGGCGGACTCCTCACCCGCACCGCGGACCGCCTCAAGGACGCCGACCCCGAGCACCTGCGCCAGACCGTGCAGCACCTCAACGTGCGCCCCGTCTTCACCGCGCACCCCACCGAGGCGGCCCGCCGCTCCGTGCTCAACAAGCTCCGCCGCGTCGCGGAGCTCCTGGAGACCCCGGTCATCGAGTCCGACCGGCGCCGCCACGACACCCGTCTGGCCGAGAACATCGACCTCGTCTGGCAGACCGACGAGCTCCGCGTCGTACGCCCCGAGCCCGCCGACGAGGCCCGCAACGCCATCTACTACCTCGACGAGCTGCACGCCGGCGCCGTCGGGGACGTACTGGAAGACCTCACCGCCGAACTGGAGCGCGTCGGCGTCCAGCTTCCCGAAGGCACCCGCCCCCTCAGCTTCGGCACCTGGATCGGCGGCGACCGCGACGGCAACCCCAACGTGACCCCGCAGGTCACCTGGGACGTCCTGATCCTCCAGCACGAGCACGGCATCAACGACGCGCTCGACATGATCGACGAGCTCCGCGGCTTCCTCTCCAACTCCATCCGCTACACCGGAGCCACCGACGAGCTGAAGGCCTCCCTCCAGGACGACCTGGAGCGGCTGCCCGAGATCAGCCCCCGCTACAAGCGCCTCAACGCCGAGGAGCCCTACCGCCTCAAGGCCACCTGCATCCGGCAGAAGCTGGAGAACACCAAGCAGCGCCTGGCCAAGGGCATCCCGCACGAGCCGGGCCGCGACTACCTCGGCACGAGCGAACTCCTTGAAGACCTCACCCTCATCCAGACCTCGCTGCGCGAACACAAGGGCGCCCTCTTCGCCGACGGCCGGATGAACCGCACCATCCGCACGCTCGCCGCCTTCGGCCTCCAGCTGGCCACGATGGACGTACGCGAGCACGCGGACGCCCACCACCACGCCCTCGGCCAGCTCTTCGACCGCCTCGGCGAGGAGTCCTGGCGGTACGCCGACATGCCGCGCGAGTACCGGCAGAAGCTCCTCGCCAAGGAGCTGCGGTCCCGGCGCCCGCTCGGCCCCTCCCCGGCACCGGTGGACGCCGCGGGCGAGAAGACCCTCGGTGTCTTCCTCACCGTCAAGAAGGCCCTCGAAGTCTTCGGACCCGAGGTCATCGAGTCGTACATCATCTCCATGTGCCAGGGCGCCGACGACGTGTTCGCGGCCGCCGTCCTCGCACGCGAGGCCGGCCTGATCGACCTGCACGCCGGCTGGGCCAAGATCGGCATCGTGCCGCTCCTGGAGACCACCGACGAGCTGCGCGCCGCCGACGTCATCCTCGACGAGATGCTCGCCGACCCCTCGTACCGCAAGCTCGTCTCGCTCCGCGGCGACGTCCAGGAGGTCATGCTCGGCTACTCCGACTCCTCCAAGTTCGGCGGCATCACCACCTCCCAGTGGGAGATCCACCGCGCCCAGCGCAGGCTCCGTGACGTCGCGCACCGCTACGGCGTGCGCCTGCGCCTCTTCCACGGCCGCGGCGGCACCGTCGGCCGCGGCGGCGGCCCCTCGCACGACGCGATCCTCGCGCAGCCCTGGGGCACGCTGGAGGGCGAGATCAAGGTGACCGAGCAGGGCGAGGTCATCTCCGACAAGTACCTGGTGCCTTCGCTGGCGAGGGAGAACCTGGAGCTGACGGTCGCGGCAACGCTGCAGGCCTCCGCCCTGCACACCGCCCCGCGCCAGTCCGACGAGGCTCTCGCCCGCTGGGACGCCGCCATGGACGTCGTCTCGGACGCCGCGCACTCCGCGTACAGGCGCCTCGTCGAGGACCCCGACCTGCCGACGTACTTCCTCGCGTCGACGCCGGTCGACCAGCTCGCCGACCTGCACCTCGGCTCCCGGCCCTCCCGCCGCCCCGGCTCCGGCGTCTCGCTCGACGGCCTGCGCGCCATCCCGTGGGTCTTCGGCTGGACCCAGTCCCGGCAGATCGTGCCCGGCTGGTTCGGCGTCGGCTCGGGCCTGAAGGCCCTGCGCGAGGCCGGTCTGGACACCGTGCTCGACGAGATGCACGAGCACTGGCACTTCTTCCGCAACTTCATCTCCAACGTCGAGATGACGCTCGCGAAGACGGACCTGCGGATCGCCAGGCACTACGTCGACACGCTCGTGCCGGACGAGCTCAAGCACGTCTTCGACATGATCGAGGAAGAGCACGAGCTGACGGTGCGGGAGGTCCTGCGGATCACGGGTGGGGGCGAACTCCTCGGGTCGCACCCGGCGTTGCAGCAGACCTTCGCGATCCGTGACGCGTATCTGGACCCGATCTCGTATCTTCAGGTCGCGCTCCTGAAGCGGCAGCGCGATGCCGCGGCCGCGGGGGAGGAGCCTGATCCGTTGCTCGGGCGGGCGCTGCTTCTTACCGTCAACGGGGTGGCGGCGGGGTTGCGCAACACCGGCTGACGCCCCGGCCCACGTGACAGGCCCCGCATCGCTTCGGCGGTGCGGGGCCCTGTCTGTTCGTATGTTGGCTGCGGGTTCGTCGTGGCTGGTCGCGCAGTTCCCCGCGCCCCTGAAAAGGCGCCCCGCGCCCCGCGGCCCTGAAAAGGCGCCACGAGCCCCGCGCCCCTGAAAAGGCGCCACGAGCCCCGCGCGCCTGAGCGGTGCGCCCGGCGGCGCAGCCTGACCGTCCTCAGGAGTTGTACGTGGTCTGGGTTCGTTCCAGGCCCTCCGTGATCAGGGACTCGACCGCGTCCGCCGCCCTGTCCACGAGATAGTCCAGCTCCTTGCGCTCCGTCGAGGAGAAGTCCTTGAGGACGAAGTCCGCGACCTGCATCCGGCCCGGCGGGCGCCCGATGCCGAACCGCACCCGGTGGTAGTCGGCACCCATCGCCTTCGTCATCGACTTCAGACCGTTGTGGCCGTTGTCGCCGCCGCCCAGCTTCAGCCGCAGCGTGCCGTAGTCGATGTCCAGCTCGTCGTGGACCGCGACGATGTTCGCCGTCGGGACCTTGTAGAAGTCCCGGAGTGCCGTCACCGGACCGCCCGAGACGTTCATGTACGACATGGGCTTGACCAGGACCACCCGGCGGCTCGCCGGGCCCGGCGAGCCGATCCGGCCCTCGACCACCTGAGCCTGCGCCTTCCCGGCCCGCTTGAACTTGCCGCCGATGCGCTGTGCGAGCAGATCGGCCACCATGAAGCCCACGTTGTGCCGGTTCATGGCGTAGTCGGGGCCCGGGTTGCCGAGGCCCGCGATCAGCCAGGGGGCGCTGGCGTCGGTCGTCACGTGCATGTCTCCTTCATACGCGCATCTCTGCCTCATACGCGGCAGCCGCCGCCCCCCGAGGGAGCGGCGGCTGCCGTGCGAATGTGCGTCGCGAGGCTCAGGCCTCGGCGGCCGCGTCGCCCTCGGCACCCTCGGCCGGGGCCTCCTCGGCCTGCGCGGAGAGGATCTGGAGGACGACGGTGTCGTCCTCGACGGCCAGCGTGGAGCCGGCGGGCAGCGGGATGTCCTTGGCGAGAACCGCGTCGCCGGCGTCCAGACCCGCGACGGAGACGGTGACCGACTCCGGGATGTGGGTGGCCTCGGCCTCGACCGGCAGGGTGTTCAGGACGTGCTCGAGCAGGTTGTTGCCCGGCGCCAGGTCACCCTCGGTGTGGACGGGGATCTCGACGATGACCTTCTCGCCGCGCTTCACGATGAGCAGGTCGACGTGCTCGAGGATGCCGATGCGCAGGGCGTCACGCTGGACGGCCTTCGGGATCACGAGCTCGCTGCGGCCGTCGATGTCCAGGTTGATCAGGACGTTCGAGGTCTTCAGCGCCATCAGGGTGTCGTGGTGCGGAAGGGCGATGTGGACCGGGTCCATGCCGTGACCGTAGACAACGGCGGGCAGCTTGTCGGCGCGACGCAGACGACGGGCCGCACCCTTGCCGAACTCGGTACGGGTCTCGGCGGTGATCTTCACCTCGGACATGTGCACTCCTCGTATATGCAGTGACGGAAAAGAGTCGGTCACCCGGCCACGAACGGCCTGCTACGAAGAGCGCGTCGATAACGGACAGCCACACAGAAAAGTGCGGCCTCCCTCGCCGAGCAACTTCAGCAGTCTACTCGGCGACGGAGGCCGCACCAAAAGGATCTTCGGAGACCCCGCGGACGGGGCGGTTCCTACTGCTCGTCGAAGAGGCTCGTCACCGAACCGTCCTCGAAGACCTCACGCACCGCGTTCGCGATCGTCGGCGCGATCGAGAGCACCGTGATCTTGTCGAGCTCCAGCTCGCCCGGCGTCGGCAGCGTGTCCGTGAACACGAACTCGCTGACCTTCGAGTTCTTCAGACGGTCCGCGGCGGGGCCCGAGAGCACACCGTGCGTGGCCGTCACGATGACGTCCTCGGCGCCGTGCGCGAACAGCGCGTCGGCGGCGGCGCAGATCGTGCCACCCGTGTCGATCATGTCGTCGACCAGGACGCAGACGCGGCCCTTCACCTCACCGACGACCTCGTGCACGGTCACCTGGTTGGCGACGTCCTTGTCACGACGCTTGTGGACGATGGCGAGGGGGGCACCCAGGCGGTCGCACCAGCGGTCGGCGACACGCACGCGGCCGGCGTCCGGCGACACGACGGTCAGCTTCGAACGGTCGACCTTCGCGCCCACGTAGTCCGCGAGGATCGGCAGCGCGAAGAGATGGTCGACCGGGCCGTCGAAGAAGCCCTGGATCTGGTCCGTGTGCAGGTCGACCGTGAGAATGCGGTCCGCACCCGCCGTCTTCATCAGGTCCGCGACCAGACGCGCCGAGATCGGTTCACGCCCGCGGTGCTTCTTGTCCTGCCGCGCGTAACCGTAGAACGGCACGATGACCGTGATGGAGCGGGCCGACGCGCGCTTCAACGCGTCGATCATGATGAGCTGCTCCATGATCCACTTGTTGATCGGAGCGGTGTGGCTCTGGATCAGAAAGCAGTCGGCGCCACGCGCCGACTCCTGGTAGCGGACGTAGATCTCACCGTTGGCGAAATCGAAGGCCTTCGTCGGCACGATGCCGACACCCAGCTTGTGTGCGACCTCCTCGGCCAACTCGGGGTGGGCGCGGCCGGAGAAGAGCATCAACTTCTTCTCGCCGGTCGTCTTGATCCCGGTCACAGCACTGTCTCCTCAGAGAGTTCTTCCCGCTGCCGTACTCACGCGTCCCGGTGCGTCGAGTCGGCCGAATGTGCACTATCACGGTACGCCGTGTCAGACGCACCTGTTTCCGGTCAGCTTTCGCCGGCCGGCTCCCGGGACGCCGCCTCCGCCGCCTTCGCGGCCGCGCTCCCCGGACGCTTACGGGCCACCCAGCCCTCGATATTCCGCTGCTGGCCCCGGGCGACGGCCAGCGAACCCGCCGGCACATCCTTCGTGATCACGGACCCGGCGGCGGTGTACGCACCGTCCCCGACCGTGACAGGAGCCACAAACATGTTGTCCGAACCCGTACGACAGTGGGACCCCACCGTCGTGTGGTGCTTCGCCTCGCCGTCGTAGTTCACGAAGACACTCGCGGCACCGATGTTGGAGTACTCACCGATCGTCGCGTCGCCCACGTACGACAGGTGGGGCACCTTCGAGCCCTCGCCGATCGTCGCGTTCTTCATCTCCACATACGTACCCGCCTTGGACTTGGTCCCAAGCCGGGTGCCCGGCCGCAGATACGCGAACGGGCCGACGCTCGCCCGCTCCCCGATCTCGGCGCGGTCCGCCACGCTGTTGTCGACCCGGGCGCCCGCGCCCACCGTGGTGTCCTTCAGCCGCGTGTTGGGCCCGACCTCGGCGCCCTTGCCCACGTGCGTGGCGCCGTGCAGCTGCGTCCCCGGGTGCACGACCGCGTCCCGCTCGAACGTGACCGTGGCGTCCACCCACGTCGAGGCCGGGTCGACGACGGTGACGCCGGCCAGCATCGCCTCCGTCAGCAGCCGGTCGTTCAGCGTCCGCCGGGCCTGGGCCAGTTGCACGCGGTTGTTGATGCCCGCGATCTCCTCGTGGTCGTCCGCCACGGCCGCGCCCACGCGGTGCCCCGCCTCGCGCAGGATTCCCAGCACGTCGGTGAGGTACTCCTCGCCCTGGCTGTTGTCCGTGCGGACCTTGCCGAGGGCCTCCGCGAGGAGCCGGCCGTCGAAGGCGAAGACGCCCGAGTTGATCTCGCGGATCGCGTGCTGCGACTCGGTGGCGTCCTTGTGCTCGACGATCGCGGTGACGGCGCCGTTCGCGCCGTCACGCACGATGCGGCCGTAGCCGGTCGCGTCCGGCACCTCGGCGGTCAGCACGGTCACGGCGTTGCCGTCGTCGCTGTGGACGGCGGCGAGCTTCTGCAGCGTCGCGCCCGTGAGGAGCGGGGTGTCGCCGCAGACCACCACGACGGTGCCGTCGACCGGGCCGCCGAGCTCGTCGAGGCCGATGCGGACGGCGTGCCCCGTGCCGTTCTGCTCGGCCTGGTAGGCGGTGCGGACCTGCGGCGCGACGGCCCCCAGGTGCTCGCGGACCTGTTCGCTCTGGAAGCCGACGACGGTGACGAGCTGCTCGGGCGAGAGCGCGGAGGCGGCGTGGAGTACGTGCCCGATGAGGGAACGGCCACAGATCTCGTGCAGGACCTTCGGCAGGTCCGACTTCATACGGGTGCCCTCACCCGCTGCGAGGACGACGACGGCTGCCGGGCAGGTTGCGCTCACGGGGATGCCCTTCGGCTTCGGATGGCTTGGGGTTCCTCTGGAGGAGGACATCCGCAGGATACCGGGGCGTTGGGGGGTGGAAATGAGGGCGGGTCCTGACCTCGGCGGTCAGGACCCAACTCTGTGGCTCCCGGGGAAGGAATCGAACCCTCATTCAAGAGACCAAAACTCTTTGTCCTACCATTAGACGACCCGGGATGGTTTGCCCGCTACGTCCGAATCTCATTGATCGGATCGGCGTGCGGACAACACTATGCCGTACCAGGCACCCTCGATGCGACGGTACAACTCGGCGCCCTGTAGAACGCGTACGAGCAGGCAACCGTGATACGTCTCGGTCACGTTCTTCCGGTTGGTCTTGGGGTTGTGCTTCTTGAGCGTGGTTTTGCCGAAGGCGTCGGCGTCGGCGCCGGTGAGGTCTGCCCAGAAGCGTTCGGCGGCTGCGATGTCTGCTGTTTCGTGAATGGCCACGTGGAAGCGGAGGCGTTCCGGTGCTACGCCCAAGAGTCGGAGCCAGGCCAAGTAGACCGTGATCATGTTGGGGTCGCTGTTCATGAAGTCGACCCGTTCCTGGGGGCGGTGAGGTTTGGCTTTGGCGCCTTCCGCCCAGTAGAGGCCGACGCCCAGCAGGAAGAGCTCGCGGTCGGACATCGTGCCGACCTCGACCGCGGCCGCCCGCTTCGTTTCCTGCCGTTCCGCTTCGCGCCGCCGGAGGGTGGCTTCCCAGCCGCGCCGAGCGATCGCTGAAGCCTGCTCGCGGGTACGCTGCCGCTCCGGCTTCGGCAGATCCCGTACCCACAGCGAGATCGAACTCTTCGAGCACCCGAGTTCCACTTGGATCTGGTCGTACGTCCAGCCCTGAATCCGGAGCTCCCGCGCTCGCTCCCGAAGGTCGTCCTTCGCGTTGGGCCGCTTCGTCCAGGAGGGCGGCGGCTCGCCCTGCACCAGCCTGTTCAGAATGTCGTTGTTGAAGACCTTCAACTCGTCGCGGATCTGCCGCAGGCTCAGCCCGGCCCGCCGCAGGGCGACCGCCTTCTCCCGCAGCCCCTCGAAGTCCCCGTACTTGCCCATGCCGCCCTCGACGGGCGTGATCTCTGTCATGGGACGACCGTCGTGGCGGAATGTGGTCTTCCGGGGCGGAACCGTAAAGGGTTCAGCAGTTCGAGGGATATCGGCAGGTTTCGCTTCTCGTCGAACGGGGCGTGTGCTGGATCACCGAGGGGGAAACTCGCCGGAAAACCGGGGCGGAACGCCCGTACGCTGGAAGGCATGACCACGACGGGGGACGACCGCACCACGGCCATGACCGGGCCGTGGTGGTGGGAGCGGTGGCGCGGGGCCGCGCTGGACGCGGGGCTCGCGGTGCTGTCCGCGGCGGAGTGCGGGGCGGAGGGGATCGCCTTCGCGCGGGACGCGGGGCTGCCCGTGCCGGTGGGGGTCGGCTTCGGGGCGCTCGCGGGTGCCGCGCTGCTGATCCGGCGCCGCTGGCCCGTCGCCGTCGTACTGATATCGATCGCGATCACGCCCGCGCAGATGGGCGTCCTGCTGACGGTCGTCGGCCTCTACACCCTGGCCGCCTCCGAACTGCCGCGCCGGATCACGGGCGCCCTCGCCGGCATGTCGATGGCGGGCACCCTGATCGTCGCGCTGGTGCGGGCCAACCAGGACATGGCGGAGGGCAGCCCGTCCATCGGCAGCGAGTTCATTCCGTTCTTCGCGGTGACCGCCGCGATCGGCGTGACGGCGCCCCCGGTGCTCCTCGGGTTGTACGTGGGAGCGCGGCGCCGCCTGGTCGAGGGCATGCGGGAGCGGGCGGACAGCCTGGAGCGGGAGCTTCAGCTGCTGGCCGAGCGAGCCGAGGAGCGGGCCGAGTGGGCGCGGAACGAGGAACGGACGCGGATCGCCCGTGAGATGCACGACGTGGTGGCGCACCGGGTGAGCCTGATGGTGGTGCACGCGGCGGCGTTGCAGGCGGTCGCGCGGAAGGATCCGGAGAAGGCCGTGCGGAACGCGGCGCTCGTCGGCGACATGGGGCGGCAGGCGCTGACCGAGCTGCGGGAGATGCTCGGGGTGCTGCGGGCCGGTGATGGGACGAAGGGGCAGAAGCCCGCGGAGCCGCTGCCGCTGGCGGCGGTGGGGTTCGCGGCCGCCGCGGCGGCGTCGCGCGCGGTGGACGAGGACGGTCCGTGCCTGGCGGAGCTGGACGAGTTGGTGGGGCAGTCGCGTGCCGCGGGCATGGCGGTCGACCTGTCGGTACAGGGTGAGCCGCGTGACTGTTCCGCCGAGGTCGAGCAGACGGGCTACCGGGTGGTGCAGGAGGCGTTGACCAACGTCCACAAGCACGCGGCGGGCGCGAAGACGTATGTGCGTCTCGCGTACCGGGGCGCGGAGATCGCGATGCAGGTGGAGAACGAGCCGCCGCCGGAGGCGGACGGCACCGCGGACGCCCGGCTGCCGAGCGGCGGCAACGGTCTGGTGGGGATGAAGGAACGGGTCACGGCGCTGGGCGGCGTGTTCGTGTCGGGCCCGACGGACGGCGGCGGCTTCCGGGTCTCCGCGGTGCTTCCGGCCGCGTCCCCCGCCATGGGCTAGGGCCGGTCGCGGCTTCCTAGGTGTTCGCGCTCACCGAGAGGCGGGTGGGCTGGGCGCCGGTGAGGAGCGTGGCGAGGGCCTGTTCCATGTGGGCGCCGAGGAACCAGTCGCCGCTGTGGTCGAGGCTGTAGACGCGGCCTTCGGCGTCGATGGCCAGGAGCGCCTGATTGTCGGGCTCCTCGCCGATGGGGCACACCTCTGTACTGAGGGCGCGGCCGAGGTCGCCCAGGGTGCGGGCGAGGTGGAGGCCGTACATGGGGTCGAGGTGGATGGTGGCGGGAGCTATCTGACGGCCGGGCCCCTGCGGGGCGATGTGCAGGCCGCCGTACTCCGCCCAGGCCTCGACGGCTGCGGGGAAGACGGTGTGCCGGTGCCCGGCGGGCGAGGTGTGGCGGCGCAGGGCGTCGGCCCAGATCTCGGCCTGCTTTATGTCCCATCGTCCGGGGCGCCAGCCGGCCGCGCGCAGGGCGGCGTCGACGGGGACGGGGAGGGGGTGCTCGGGGTGCATCGGGTGGTGGCCCTCGTTCGGTCGTGGGGGCGGTCGGCAGGGCGGTTCGTGGGGGTGGTCGGCCGGGCGGCGGTCAGGCTTCGGTGGTCGTGGGGTCGACGACCCGGACGCCGAAGTGTGCGGTGAGGGCCGTACAGGAGCGGCAGGGCTGGGCGAAGCCGCCGTGCAGGGGGTCGCCGTCCTCACGGATGCGGCGGGTGGTGAGTTTGGCGTGTTTCAGCGCCTTGCGGGCCTCGCCGTTGGTCATGGGCTTGCGGGAGGCGCGTTTGGAGCGGCTCGCGTCGGCCGCCGTGAGGTGGCGGGAGATGAGGATGGCTTCCGCGCAGCGGCCGGTGAAGCGCTCGCGCTGCCCGCTGGTGAGGGCGTCGAGGAAGTCCTGCACGAGCGGGTGGAGCGTGGGGGGTTCCTCGCCGCGGCCCGCGGTGCAGGTGAGGGTGGTCTGGCCGCGTACGGAGAGGGCGGCGGCGACGGTGGGCAGGATGCCGTCGCGGCGCTGGCGCAGTATGGGCGCGTGGGCGGCGGTCGCGCTCCAGCCGACCCGGGGGTCTCCCGGGGCCGGAACGGTCGCGGGGCCGTGCCCCTGGCCGGTGGTCTCGTCGGTCGTGGTGGCCGCCGTCGTGGACAGCGTGTGGCCGGACATGCCGCTCTGTGCCGTCTGCATCGTGCTCTTCCCTCCCCCTGCTCGCGGCCGTCACCGCGTGTGCCACGCCCCCGCGTTGCGGGGGACAGCCTGCCAAATGGGGCGGGTGGTGCGGAAGCTGGGGCACTGCGACACGCCTGGCTTCCCGTCGGGATTCGTCACACGGTGACCGTCCGGTGGCTGGTGGTCATGGAATCGGAGGCCCGGTGACCGGTGCCGTTCTTGCGCATAGGCTGTGTCGACATCGCAGGACCAGAACCAGAACCTTCCACAGTGCCGCAGGGGGCAACCGCCATGACGACAGGTCGGCTGGGGCAGCAGTCCGCGCCGCCGAACGCGGCCTACGCCGGGCAGGTGGTGCATTTCCCGGACCCGGTCCGTGCCGCGCGCCATCCCAGAGGAGTGCGGGTCGACGAGCACGGTTTCCCGGACTTCTCGTCGTACGCGCGTGCTGCCGCGGAGATCGCCGAGCCGCCGGAAGGTTTCGGCGTCGACGAGCTGCGGCTGACGGATTACGTGTCGGCGAACGCGGCGATGGCGGCGGCGGGCCACGAACTGTGGGACACGATCCCCGCGGTGGCGACCCCGCACGGCTGGACCTGGCACCACGCGCCGAACAGCCGCCGTCTGGAGCTGGTTCCCGTCGAGGTGAAGGCGCTGTTGCGGCATCACGGCGGCATCGCGACGACGGCCGTGGACCAGGACAAGAGGGGCACGCGCCCGCTCCAGGAGACGCGTCCCGCGCACTTCGGGCTGCCGAAGGCGTCGGTCGCCGTGACCGAGGCGCAGGTGCAGGGCGTCGAGGAGGACCTGGGCTACCGGCTGCCGGGCGCCTACCGCTCCTTCCTGAAGGCGGCGGGCGGCTGCGCGCCGGTCGGCGCGGCGCTCGACGCCGAGCTCGGACTCCTCGTGGACCAGCCGTTCTTCACGGTGCGGGACGAGGCAGCGGTCAACGACCTGGTGTACGTGAACAAGTGCCTGCGCGATCACCTGACGAAGGACTATCTCGGGGTCGGTTTCGTGCAGGGCGGTCTGCTCGCCGTGAAGGTCAAGGGCGATCGGGTCGGTTCGGTGTGGTTCTGCGCGTACGACGACGCGCGTGACGTCTCGGAGGCGGCCGGGTGGCCGCCGGCGGAGCGGGTGCGGCGGCTTCTGCTGCCGTGCGGCGACGACTTCGACGTGTTCCTGTCCCGGCTCGCGGGCAATCCGCCGGAGCTGGAGACCGTGGCGAACCTGATGGTGGACGGCGGCTTCGCGCACGCCGTCCCCGTGTCGGGTGGGGAGTGACGTAACAGTGGTGACTTTCGCGCAGGCGCAGGAGCGCGCCGAGGAGTGGATCAACGGGGACGTGCCCGGCTACCAGCACCGTGAGGTGCGGGTCCGGGAGTTCGACCTCGGGTTCGTGGTGTGGGCCGAGGACCGGGAGAACGGTCCGGTGTCGGACGGCGGCGGGCAGCGGCTCGTCATCGCGCGGGACAGCGGCGACGCGACGCTCTGGCCCGGGCTGCCCGTGGGCGAGGTGATCCGCCGGTACGAGGAGGAGTACGGCCTGTCGGACGCGGTGCCGCAGGACGCGGTGCCGGCGCCCCCGGAGCGGGTCGACCTGAACCAGACGTCGTTCCTGCTGACTCCTCCGGAGTGGCTCCAGGAGGCGGCGGACAAGCTGGGGATTCCGGACCGGCGTGCGGAGACGGCGAGTTCGGAGCCCGAGGTGCCGGCTGCCTCTTCCGCTCCCGCTACCCCCTCTGCTCCGGCTGCTCCTTCCGCTCCAGCTGTTCCTTCCGCTCCCTCTGCTACGTCCACTCCTGACGCTCCCGCCGTCCCTGCCACTCCCGGTGGCGGTACGCCGTGGCCCAGGGCCGCCGCTTCCGACGAGGACGACGTGCCCGAGCGTGACGACAGCCTGCCCGCCACGTCGGCGGGCGTGCCCGCGGGTGCGACCCCGTGGGCGGGCACGGACACCAACGCCGACGGGGGCGAGGACCATTCGGTGCCGCTGCCCGCCACGGTGTTCGCGCCGCCGCTGGCCGGTCTGGACGCGGACGACGACACCCCGGCGCCCGGTTTCGCGCCGGACGCGAAGACGGCCCTGATGCACGGTGGCAGCCACCTTCCGGCAACGGCGATCGCACCGGCACTGGACGCGCAGGCGCCGGGTGGCCCTGCGGGTCCGGGTGCTTCGGCGCCGGGTGGTCCTGCGGCTTCGGGCGCCCCGGCTCCGGGTGGTCCCGTGGGTCCGGGTGGTCCGGGTGGTCCTGCGGCTTCGGGCGCCGCGGCTCCGGGTACTTCCGCCGCTTCGGTTTCGGGGTCTCCGGTGTCGGCCGGTCCTGCAGCTCCGGCCGGTCCGGCCGGTCCGCCGGCCAATCCGACGCGCCCGCCCGCCGGTTCGCCGACGCCTCCGCCGCCGAGTGCGCCCAACGCCCCCGGTGCTTCCGGTGCTTCCGCGTACGGGTACCCGCAGGGGCCCGGCGCCCCGGATGCCGGGAACATCGCGGACGCCGCCACCCACAAGGCGGAGAGGCCGCCGCACGGCACCCCGCCGCCTCCCGCCCCGCCGGGTGCGCCCGCCCCGCCCCCCGGAAGCACACCGCCGCCTTCGGGGCCCGGCGCCCCCGGCACTCCTGCCGGTGGTTACGTTCCGACGCAGCTCGTGTCCTCGCTCGGCCCGGACGGCTCCCAGCCGCCCGCGGCTCCGGGCGCTCCGCAGCCACCGGCCGCTCCCGCTGCTCCCGGTACGCCTCCCGGTGGGGTGCATCACGCGGCGACGATGCTGGCCGGTCCCGCGGTCGGCGGCCCGGGTGCGCCCGGCGCCCCGCAGCCGCCGGCTCCCCCCGGCGCACCTCAGCCTCCCGGTCCGCCCGGTCCTCCCGGTGCTCCCGGTACGCCTCCGGGCGGGGTGCATCACGCGGCGACGATGCTGGCCGATCCGAGCATGGGCGGTCCGGGTGGGCTGAAGCCGCCCGCTCCTCCAGGCGCTCCCGGTGCTCCGCAGCCTCCGGGTCCCCCCGGTCAGCCCGGCGCCCGCCCCGGTGCTCCGGGCGTGTCCGCCGGTCCCGGCGCCCCGCCGCCCCCGCCCCCGCCCCCCGGCGGCGGCGTCCACCAGGCCGCGACGATGCTGGCCGGTCCCGCGGTCGGCGGCCCGGGTGCGCCCGGCATGCCTCCGCCGCCCGCGCCGGGCCACCCCGGCCCCGGTGCTCCCGGTATGCACGGCGCTCCCGGTATGCCGGGTGTTCCCGGTGCCCCGGGGGCCGCGGGTGCCCCCGGCGTACCCGGCGTACCCGGAGCCCCCGGTGGTCAGCCGTACGGCTATCCGCAGCAGCCCACCGGTCAGCCGACCGTGGGGCCCGGTTACCAGGCCGTGCTGCGCTACCGCGCGGCCGACGGGTCCGAGCAGCAGCTCATCCGGCGCTCGGCGCCCGGCACCCCGCACCCTGAGTGGCAGATGCTGCACGAGCTGCGCGGCATGAACGTGCCGCCGCAGCAGGTGCTCGAACTCCACACCGAGCTGGAGTCCTGCGAGCTGCCGGGCGCGTACTGCGCCCGCATGATCCGCGAGACGTGGCCGCAGGCGCGGATCACGTCGATCGCCCCGTACGGCAGGGACCACGCGTCCCGCAGGCAGGGCATGCAGCAACTCCTCGCGCACCAGGGCGAGCTGCACCAGGTCGCGGACGGCCCCGCGAGGCCGGCCCCGGTGCGCGCCCCGCTGCAACAGCTGCCGCCCGCCCCGCCGATCCCCCCGGAGGGCGTCGCGCAGGAGCTGGCCGCGGCGTTCGGTCCCGGCATCTTCCGGTTCGACCAGCGGGCCGTGTCCCGGCAGGGCGTGCCGGACCTCGTGGCGCACACCCTCGTGGTGGCGGGTCTGCCCGTCGACTTCGGGCCGTTCTTCTGGGCGCAGGCCCAGCCGGGGCGCCCGGTGCCGACGCTGGCGGA
This sequence comes from Streptomyces sp. NPDC093510, assembly GCF_040683555.1. Lineage (NCBI taxonomy): Bacteria > Bacillati > Actinomycetota > Actinomycetes > Kitasatosporales > Streptomycetaceae > Streptomyces > Streptomyces sp. NPDC093510. Next base: position 73,330 of record NZ_JBFBEE010000028.1, on the reverse strand, counting down.
GCTGGCGCAGGAGCGGGGTGTGCAGCCGGCGTCCGACGCGGGGTCGTACCTGGTGATGGGCAGCGACTTCGGGCGTGCGCTGTGCGTCCAGTACGGCACGGCGAACATAGTGGCGGTGCCGGTGGAGGCGGGTCCGGGCGGCGCGCCCGTGCCGCCGCAGTTCGTGAACACGGGGCTGCCCGAGTTCGCGCGCTGCATGGCGCTGCTCGGCCGCATGTGGCGGCTGCGCTTCGGCCTCAACCAGGAGCAGGCGGGCCGCTGGACCGTCGACTTCCAGAACCAGCTGGCCGCCCTCGACCCGGCGGCGCTCGCCTCGCCGGAGAGCTGGTGGTCGGTGCTGCTCGAGCAGATGTGGGACGGGCTGCTGTAGTCGCCCGCCGCGGTTTTCCGCGGGTTTCCGCGGTTTTCCGCGGTGTTCCGCCGTACGAGGCGCCCGGCCCGGGAACGGGGCGGGCGCCTCGGCCATTCGGGGCGTGGGCGGCGGGAATGACGCCCCGATTCCGGGTTCCGGCACCAATTGGCGCATCCTTGACCAGGTGGAGTGGGCGGAGTGTCGCGTTATGAGCGCTTCCGCTTGATCCATCAGGATGTGCGCCAATCGCGCTGTGCGCGCGTGGTACGTCGGAGAGGGGTCCAAGGATGAGCAGCAGCGGTGCACCGTCGTCGCCGCACGGCTTCGTCACCGTGCGGGGGCGCGGCTACCGTCCCGAACAGGTGGAGGCGTACGCCGCCGGTCTTTCCCGGGCGCGGGACGAGGCGTGGGAGCGGGCCGCCCGGCTGACTGTCCTCGCCAAGGACATGGAGGTGGAGGCCGAGCACCTGCGGGACGTGGTGTCGCGCCTTGCCCCTCAGACGTACGAGACGCTGGGCGAGCGCGCCCGGCAGATCCTGACTCTCGCCGAGGCCGAGGCCGCCGCCCTGCGTGAGGCCGCGGAAGCCGAGGCGCGGCGGCTGACGGAGACGGCCGAGGCCGACGCGCGGGAGGCGCGGGAGGCCGCGCGCGCCCACGCCGAGAAGGTGGGCGCCGAGGCGGACGAGCGGGTGCGGCAGCGGCTCCTGGCGGACCGGGCGACGGCCGACGAGACCCGGATCTCCGCGCGGCAGGACGTGAAGGCGTGGCGCGGTGAGGCGCTGGCCGCGCTGCGGGAGATGCGGCAGCGGTGCGAGGGGCTGTTCGCCGAGCAGGAGAAGGAGCAGGGCGAGCGGTGGGAGGCCGCCGAGCGGGAGATCGCCGAGCGCGAGGCGCTGTCCGACGCGCGGGACGCGGAGCGGGTGGCCGCGGCGGAGGCCCGGCTCTCCGAGGCGAAGCGAGCGTTCGCGGCGGCGGAGGAGGCCGCGCGGCACCGGCAGGAGGACGCGGAGGCGCGGGGCGCGGAGCTGGTCGCGGAGGCGGTCCTGGTCGAGGAGCGGCTGGCCCGTGACACGGAGCGGGTGCTGCGCGAGCACAGCGAGGAGTGGGACGAGGTGCGGGCGCACATGGACCACGTGCGCAGCAGCCTGGCGGCGCTGACGGGCCGGGCCCCGGCGGAGGAGACACCCTAGGCCGCCGCTGGCCGCTCGCCGCTCGCCGCTCGTCGCTCGCCGGTGGCCAGTCGCCGGCCGCCGCTCGTCGCTCGCCGGTCGCCGGTGGCCAGTCGCCAGTCGCCGGTCCCGTACGCGGGTGTCATGAACGTGGCGCTTCGCCTCGTCCCGCCCCCGCCAGGATCCAGCCCTCCACCGCCTCGTACCGCTTGCGGTGGTCCTCCGCCTCGTTGCGGTCGGAGAGCCGGGTGCCGAGCCAGCCGAGGAGGAAGCCCAGCGGGATGGAGGCGATGCCTGTCGTGGTGAAGGGGAACCAGGTGAAGTCGTGGTTCGGGAACGCGGCGCCGGGGCTGCCGGACACCAGGTTCGTGCCGGTCATCAGGACCGTCGCGCCGAGCGTGCCGCCGAGCAGCGTCCACAGCAGCCCCGTCCGTGTGTAGCGGCGCCAGAAGAGGCTGTAGACCAGGGCGGGTGCGAGGGCCGACGCGCCGAGGCAGAACGAGAGCGTGGCCAGCGGCTGGAGGCTGTGGTCCTTGACCAGGACCGCGAGGAGGATCGCCAGCGCTCCCGTGGCCAGAGCGGAGGCGCGGGCCAGCATCATCTCGCGGCGGGGCGGGCACGCGCGGCCGTGCGCGAAGACGTCGTGGGCAAGGGAGTTGGCGCAGGCGAGGATCATGCCGGCCACCGAGGCGAGCAGCGTCAGGAACAGTGCCGTGGTGACCGTCGTGAAGAGCAGCGTCTCGGCGGTCGAGGTGTGGGCGCCGAACGCCGCGCGGGAGCCGAGGAGGTACGCGGTGTTGCCCTGCGGGTCGTCCTTCGCGATCGCGGCCCGGCCGATGAGCGCGGTAGCGCCGAATCCCACGACGGTGATGACCAGGACGAAGAGGGAGACCGACGCGACGGCCCAGGACATGGAGCGGCGTATGTCGCGGGCGGTGCGCGCCGTGTACATGCGCATGGTCACGTGGGGGAGCGCCGCGCCGCCGAGTACGACCGTCAACTCCGAACTGATCATGTCGAGGCGGGGGTTGGGGCTGTCCGCGAACTGCAGTCCTGACCGGAGGAAGGCGGGTCCCGCTCCGCTGCCGCGCTGCGCGGCGGCCAGCAGGGCGCCCGGGTCCCAGTCGAAGCGGCGCAGGATCAGCGCGGCGACCACCGCGCCGGAGCCGAGCAGCATCACGATCTTGAGGATCTGGATGAGGGCGGTGCCCTTCATGCCGCCGATCGCCGCGTAGCTGATCATCAGGGCGCCGAGGGCGACGATGCAGCCGGTCTTCAGGCCGTCGTCGGAGAAGCCGAGGAGGAAGGCGAGGAGGTCGCCCGCGCCCGCCAGCTGGACCATCATGAGCGGGAGCAGCGCGGCCAGGGTGGCGGCGCACACGGCGATCCGGACGGCGCGGCCCGGCATGCGGCGCGCCACCACGTCGCCCATGGTGAACCGGCCCGCGTTGCGCAGGGGTTCGGCCAGCAGGAACATCAGCAGGGTGAGGGAGAGCGCCGTGCTCAGGGCGAGGACCACGCCGTCGTATCCGAGGAGGGCGACCACGCCCGTGGTGCCGAGGACGGTGGCGGCCGAGATGTAGTCGCCCGCGATGGCGAGGCCGTTGCGTATGGGGGAGAGCGCGCCGAAGCCGGTGTAGAACTCGTCGAGGTCGTCCCGGTCGGGTCCGGTCAGGACGCACAGGAGCAGGGTGAGGGTGACCACGACGGTGAAGGCCACCAGGGACATGGTCTGCGCTTCCTCGCTCATGCCGGGTTCCCGCCCGCCTGTGCGCGCAGTCGCCGGGACAGCGGGTCGAGGCGGCGGCGTGCCGTGTACTCGTACACGAGACAGGCGACGCAGGCGACGGGGAGCTGGCCGAGGCCGAGCAGGAGTCCGGTGGTCAGGCCGCCGGTGACGGTGCCGGTCATCAGGGCCGGCGCGAAGGCGGACAGGGCGAGGAAGAGCGTGAAGTAGCCGAGTGCGGTGAGGGTGGCGATGCGGCGTTGCCGGCGGTAGGCGCCGCGCAGTCTGCGCAGGTCGCTGTGGCGGCCGGGCGCGGGGTGGCGGGGGAGGCGGGGTGCGGGTGGCGGGGGTGGTGGGGGTGGCGGTTGCCAGGGGTAGGTGAGGTGCGGGTGCTGCGGATCGTATGGGGGGTGGGACATCCCGGTTCTCCTTGCGCGGCTTCCGGCCCGGTGGTGCGGACCGCAGGGAGCGAGAGGAGCCGAGACGTTACTTGTAAGTAGGGCCGGTGTGCGGGGTTTTCGGGGAACCGGTCAGTCGGACTGTTGTGTGGGGGACAACTGCTCCTGCTGTGGGGCGAGTTGTCGGTCCTGGAGCACCGGGAAGCGTCGCGGCGCCAGGAACAGCAGGACCAGCAGGGCGAGTACGGCGGCGCAGCCCGCCCCGAGATACACCGCGTCGACGGCGGAGTCGACGGCCCGCCGCAGCGGCTCGGGGTCGGCCACCGATCCGGGGTCGTCCAGGATGCCCGCCACCGAGTCGAGGGACCCGGCCCCGTCGAGGCGCGCGCTCAGCACTGCGTTGGCGACCGCGCCGAACAGGGCCGCGCCCAGCGTCTGGCCGATCTGGCGGCAGAACAGGACGGACGCGGTGGCCGTGCCGCGCTCGGCCCAGCCGACGGTGGACTGGACGCCGACGATCAGCGGCAGCTGGAAGAGGCCGAGGGCCGCGCCGAGCAGCAGCATGAGCAGGGCGGGCTGCCAGGCGGCGCCGGGGTAGGGCAGCAGCGGGAACAGGAAGAGGATCAGCGCGGCCGCGGACATGCCGGTGACCGCGGTGTTGCGGAAGCCGATCCTGCGGTACACGTGCTGGCTGAGGGCGGCGGAGACCGGCCAGCTCAGCGTCATCACGGAGAGCACGAACCCGGCGGCGACGGGGGCGAGTCCGAGCACGGACTGGGCGTACGTGGGCAGGAAGACGGTGGGCGCGACCATGAGGAGGCCGAGCGCGCCCAGGGCGAGGTTGACGGCGGCGATGGTGCGTCGGCGCCAGACCCAGCCGGGGATGATCGGCTCCTCGGCGCGGCGTTCGACGAGGACGACGACGGCGATCAGGACGAGCCCGGCGCCGAACAGCGCGAACGACGGCGCCGACACCCAGTCCCAGGCCACCCCGCCCTGCACGAGCGCGGTCAGGAGGGTGCCGCCGCAGGCGAAGACGGCGAGCGCGCCGGGCCAGTCGACGCGGCCGCGCGCGACGCTCTCCCGCCGGGGTTCGTGGAGGTGGCGCACGATCAGCCAGAGCGCGACCGCCCCGATGGGCAGGTTGATCAGGAAGATCCAGCGCCAGTCCGTGTACGCGGTGATGAGACCGCCGAGTGCGGGGCCCGCGACGGCCGAGGTGGCCCACACCGTCGACAGCTTGGCCTGGATCTTGGGGCGTTCCTTGAGGGGGTAGAGGTCGGCGGCGAGCGTCTGCACGGTGCCCTGGACGGCGCCGCCACCGAGGCCCTGGACGACGCGGAAGGCGATGAGCGACTCCATGTTCCAGGCGAGCGCGCAGAGCCCGGAGCCGAGCAGGAACAGCACGCAGCCCACGACGAGGACGGGCTTGCGGCCGAAGGTGTCGGAGAGCTTGCCGTAGACGGGCAGGGTGACGGTGGCCGCGAGGAGGTAGCCGGAGAAGAGCCACGAGAAGATCGGGAAGCCGCCGAGCGATCCCACGATCTGCGGGACGGCGGTCGACACGATGGTGGAGTCGACGGCGGCCAGCGCCATGGAGAGCATCAGCGCGGCGACGACCGCGCCCCTGCCGCGCGTCGCGCCCGGCAGCGCGCCCGGTATCGCGTCCGGTACCGCATCCTTGGTGCCCACCGAAGTTCCTTCCCCCTGCATGCAGTTGCTGCGGGCCACTTTCTCACCCGTCGGGGGTGGAGGGCAGGGTGTAGACAACCCCGAGTCGATCTCCACCGGCGGGTGGAGAACCCCTAGGGGAACCTCCGTACTCCGGACCGGGGAGGGTTCGTACCACTGGAGGATGAGCCGGGCCGGGGCGGTCCTTAGATTTGCTTTACGAGCCGGGCACGGGGCCGGCTCGGACAACCACACCGGCGGGGGTGGGGTTTACCCCCGGAAAAGACTGCGCTGAGCACCAGCGCGCCGGGACCCTCCGTCACACCAGACTTGTTCGCACGGCGAACAGGCTCGACTCACCGCATGACCGACATAGGAGATTTACCGTGACAACGGCTGTGACCACACCCAGGCACGGGGGCACTGGAGGGCGTACGGCCGTGGCGGCACGGGCGCGCCAGGTAGTGAAGGCGTACGGCACCGGGGAGACCCGCGTCGTCGCGCTCGACCACATCGACGTGGACATCGCCCGCGGGCAGTTCACCGCGATCATGGGCCCTTCCGGCTCCGGCAAGTCCACCCTGATGCACTGCCTCGCGGGCCTCGACACGGTCACCGGCGGGCAGATCTACCTCGACGACACCGAGATCACCGGCCTCAAGGACAAGAAGCTCACGAAGCTGCGCCGGGACCGGATCGGCTTCATCTTCCAGGCGTTCAACCTGCTCCCGACCCTGAACGCCATCGAGAACATCACGCTCCCGATGGACATAGCGGGCCGCAAGCCCGACCGGGCCTGGCTCGACCAGGTCGTGGAGACCGTCGGCCTCGCCGGGCGCCTCAAGCACCGGCCGACCGAGCTCTCCGGCGGCCAGCAGCAGCGCGTCGCCGTGGCCCGCGCGCTCGCCTCACGGCCGGAGATCATCTTCGGCGACGAGCCCACCGGAAACCTCGACTCCCGCGCCGGCGCCGAGGTGCTGGGCTTCCTGCGCCGCTCGGTGACCGAGCTCGGCCAGACCATCGTGATGGTCACGCACGACCCGGTCGCCGCCTCGTACGCGGACCGCGTCCTGTACCTCGCCGACGGCCGGATCGTCGACGAGATGCACCACCCGACCGCCGACCAGGTCCTCGACCGAATGCTGCGCTTTTCCGGGGGGCGCCCCCAGACCCCCTCCTTCGACGCGCGGGGGCGCACGTCATGACCGTCCTGAAGACCTCCATGCGCAACTTCTTCGCGCACAAGGGACGCATGGCGCTCTCCGCGGTGGCCGTGGTCCTCTCGGTGGCGTTCGTGTGCGGCACGCTCGTCTTCTCCGACACGATGAGCACCACCTTCGACAAGCTCTTCGCGGCGACCTCCGCCGACGTCACCGTCACCCCCAAGTCCGCGCAGGACGTGGACGAGGCGCCGCGCAGCGGCAAGCCCGAGTCGATGCCCGCCTCCGTCGTCCAGCAGGCGAAGCAGGCCAAGGGCGTCAAGGCCGCCGAGGGCGCGGTCATGAGCCAGAGCGTGACCGTCGTCGACGCGAAGAACAAGAACATGGGCCCCACCAACGGCGGCCCGACCATCGCCGGCAACTGGACGCACAACGACCTGCGTTCGATGGACATCAGCTCCGGCCACGCCCCGCGCGGCCCCACCGAGGTGATGATCGACGCCGACACCGCCGACAAGCACGGCCTCGGACTCGGTGACGAGCTGCGCACCATCGCCGCCACCGGCGACCACACCGCGAAGATCTCCGGCATCGCCACCTTCAAGGTGACCAACCCCGGCGCCGCCATCGTCTACTTCGACACCGCGACCTCGCAGCGCGAACTCCTCGGCGCCACCGGCCGGTTCACGCACGTCAACCTCACCGCGGACCAGGGCGTCAGCGACACCCAGCTGAAGAAGAACGTCGCCGGGGTGTTCGACGCCAAGGCCTCCTCGTACGACATCAAGACGCAGAAGGAGACCGCGGACGACAACCGCGAGTCCGTCGGCAGCTTCCTGGACGTCATGAAGTACGCGATGCTCGGCTTCGCCGGAATCGCCTTCCTCGTCGGCATCTTCCTCATCATCAACACGTTCTCGATGCTGGTCGCCCAGCGCACCCGCGAGATCGGCCTGATGCGCGCCATCGGCTCCAGCCGCAAGCAGGTCAACCGCTCGGTGCTCGTCGAGGCGCTGCTGCTCGGCGTGTTCGGCTCGGTCCTCGGCGTCGGCGCGGGCATCGGCCTCGCCGTCGGCCTGATGAAGCTCATGTCCGGCATCGGCATGGAACTCTCCACCGGCGACCTCACCGTCGGCTGGACGACCCCCGTCGTCGGCATGGTCCTCGGCATCGTCGTCACCGTCCTCGCCGCCTACCTCCCCGCACGCCGGGCCGGCAAGGTCTCACCGATGGCCGCGCTCCGCGACGCGGGCACCCCGGCCGACGGCAGGGCGAGCGCGCTGCGCGCCGTCATCGGCCTCGTCCTCACCGGCGGCGGAGTCTTCGCCCTCTACGCCGCGTCGCAGGCCGACAAGGCCAAGGACGGCTCCCTCTTCCTGGGCGGCGGCGTCGTCCTCACCCTCATCGGCTTCGTCGTCATCGGCCCGGTGCTCGCCTCCGGCGTCGTCCGCGTCATCAGCGCGGTGCTGCTGCGGGCGTTCGGCCCGGTCGGCCGGATGGCGGAGCGCAACGCCCTGCGCAACCCGCGCCGCACCGGCGCCACCGGCGCGGCCCTGATGATCGGCCTCGCGCTGGTCGCCTGCCTCTCCGTCGTCGGCTCCTCGATGGTCGCCTCGGCCACGGACGAGCTCGACAAGTCGGTCGGCGCGGACTTCATCGTCCAACCCACCCAGCCCGGCGTCTCCATCACGGCGAAGGCCGCCGAGGCGCTCGGCAAGGCCGACCACGTCGCGCACATCACGCGCTACAAGCAGATCGACGCGGACATGACCACGCCCGCCGGAAAGACCGTGGACGGCGTCGGCCTGAGCGCCGCCGACCCCTCCTACGCCACGGACCTGCGCCGCGAGACCGTCGCGGGCAAGCTGTCCGCCGCCTACGGCAAGAACGCCATGTCGGTCGGCGACGACTTCGCCAAGAAGCACGGCCTGAAGGTCGGCGACGAACTGAAGATCGCCTTCGAGCACGGCAGGACGGCGAAGCTGCGGCTCGCGGCCATCACCTCCGACGACACCTCCGTCGACAAGGGGGCGATGTACCTCAACATCACGACCTTGGAGCAGTACGTCCCCGCGGACCGGATTCCGCAGAACGACATGATGTTCGCCTCGGCCACCAAGGGCCAGGAGGACGCCGCGTACGCCTCCCTGAAGAAGTCCCTCGACGCCTACCCGCAGTACAAGGTGATGGACCAGACCGACTTCAAGCAGACGCTGAAGGACCAGGTCGGCCAGCTCCTCAACATGGTCTACGGCCTGCTGGGCCTGGCGATCATCGTCGCGATCCTCGGCGTCGTGAACACGCTGGCCCTCTCGGTGGTGGAACGCACCCGCGAGATCGGCCTGATGCGGGCCATCGGCCTCTCGCGCCGCCAGCTGCGCCGCATGATCCGCCTGGAGTCGGTGGTCATCGCCCTCTTCGGCGCCCTCCTCGGCCTCGGCCTCGGCATGGGCTGGGGCGCGACCGCCCAGAAGCTCCTGGCGCTCGAGGGCCTGAAGGTCCTGGAGATCCCCTGGCCGACGATCATCGCGGTCTTCATCGGATCGGCTTTCGTGGGCCTCTTCGCGGCACTTGTCCCGGCCTTCCGGGCCGGCCGGATGAACGTCCTCAACGCCATCGCCACCGAGTAGCCACCGCCACGGGGGTGCGGGGGAGACCGGCCCCGGCGGGCGCGCACCGCGCACCCGCCGGGGCCGGTGGCGTTCTGGAGGACGGGCTCTCACTCCCTGCGACTCACTCTTGCGACTCACTCCCTGCGCAGCAGCACGTACCCGTAGGCGGCGTCCTCGGCGACGTACCGCACGCCCGGGTGCAGCCCGTCGGCGTACGCGACCGGGTCCCGCGTCCACCCGGACCGCACGTCCAGGGCCACGTACTCGGGCACGACCGGCTCGGCCGAGCCCACCCAGAAGACGCGGGCCCGCGAGGTCAGCCTGCTGATCGGCCCGATGTTCGCCTCGACGGTGGCGCCGTCGGGGACCCGGTCGAGGACCCGCTCCACGGCGGCGACCTCTTTGCTCTTCCCGTACGTCGCCGGCTCGGTGAGGCCCGCCAGCGGAAGGGACGTCGTGAGGGCCAGCGCGGCGGCGGCGGCACAGGCCGGCAACCGGTCGGCGTACCCGCGCAGCCACGGCTTCGCGCTGCGGCGCGCGGTGTCGACGGAGTCGGCGAGGGCGAGCAGCACGACGGGCATCAGGACGGCGCTGTAGTGCCAGTCGGTGCCCCAGTAGTGGTCGTCGGCGGAGAGGAAGCGCCAGCCGAGCGTGGGGAGCGCGATCAGGAGCAGCGGCGAGCGCAGGGCGAGCAGTCCGGTGGTGGGGACGAGCAGCCAGGCGAGGGTCCGCAGCTTGGTGCCGGACCCGTCGAGGACCCCGGCGGCGCCGCCCGCATCCCCGACCTTGGCCCAGTAGTCGTACCCGCCGACCGAGTTGAAGGCGGGGATGACCAGGGTGAGCGTGACGAGGGTGGCGACCGCGCCGAACGCGGCGGCACCGAGGGCGTAGGGCAGGGTCTTCGGGTCCGTGCGGCGGCACCGGAGCGCCACCACGAGGGCGATCGCCGCGAGGGTCACGCCCAGGTCCTCCTTGACGAGGACGAGCGGCAGCGCCCAGATCAGGGCGGCCCGCCACCGCCGCCGCAGCAGGGCTTCGAGGGAGAAGGCGATCAGCGGCAGGGCGAAGCAGATCTCGTGGAAGTCGAAGTCGACGGCGCGCTGCACCCCCCACGACAGCCCGTACGCGACGCCGACCGCGAGCCCGGAGCCGCGCCCCAGGAGCCGGGTCGCCGCCCGGGTCACGGGGACGACGGAGACGGCGATGAGCAGCGCCTGCGCGACGAGCAGCGTGACCGGCGAGGGGAAGATCCGGTAGGCGGGCGCGAGGAGGACGGTGACGGGGCTGAAGTGATCGCCGAGGATGTTCGCGCCGGGCCCCTTGAGGTCGGCCACCGGCACCTGGAAGTGCGCGTACGCGCGCACGGCCTGCTCGAAGATCCCGAGATCCCAGGACCGTGTCTCAAGCCGCCGGAACCGGCTCACGGACACGACGGCGTACCCGACGAACAGCCCGGCGGCGAGCAGATACGGGGCGCGGTCCCAGAGCCGTCCCGCCCTGCCGGAGGTGGCGGGCGCGGAGGCGGGCCTGTCCCGCTCCGGTATGTGCTCGTGGGTCAGCGCCTGAACGGGGAGATCGGTCGTGGCTCCGGGCATGGGGTGGCTTTCTGGTGGACGACGATTCGGCTCCTCCGGCGATCGAGGAGCGGGGGCCGGGGCGGGGCCCCGTGCAGCGGCAGCGGCGGCGGCGCGCACGAAAGGAGTCAGCTCCCCGAGGGGGTCGGCGGTGTGGTCGGCGTCGCGGAGTCCGGCGGCAGCGACGCCGACGGCATCCGGGACGGCATCCCCGTCCCCGTCCCCGTCGGCGTCCCCGGCGGGGTCCGCGACGGCGTCCCCGTCTGCGTCCGCGTCGGCGGCAGGGAGTCCTCGACGCCGGGGGAGGGGGAGCGGTCGGCGAAGGAGGACGACTCCGGGAGGGAGGCGGACCTCGTCGGGCTCGGCGGCACCGCGGGCCCCACCGGCTCGTCCCCGCGGCCCAGCTGCAGCGCGGCGACCGCCGCACCACCGGACACCAGGCACACGGCGAGCGCCGCGCCCGCCGCGTAGGTCCTGCGTCTGCGGCGGGCGCCGCGCGCGGACAGCTGCCCGGCCGGTACCGGCGAGGCGAGCAGGCCGCCCGTTTCGGCGGCCCGCTTCAGCGCGACGGCGAGACGGTCGTCCGCCGGGGACTGGAACTCAGTCACGGTGCTCCTCCGGGGTGGGCGCGTAGTCGGCGGGCGCGTCGTCGAGATGCGGCGCGAGGGCCGCCCTGGCACGGGACAGGTGGGACTTCACGGTCCCGGCCGCGATCCCGGTCTCCGCGGCGACCTGCTGCACGGACAGGTCGCACACGTAGTGCAGGACCGCCACCCGCCGCTGCCGCTCGGACAGCCGCCGCAGCGCGGCGACCAGTGCGACCGTGTCCGGTTCGGGCTCGGGCGCGGTGTCCGCCCGCTCCCCGTGGTGCCGCCGCCAGGCGTCCGCGGCCCGCCCGTGCCGCCGCCACCGGCTGACGGCGAGCCGCCAGGCGACGGTCCTGACCCACGCCTCGGGCCCGGCGTCCCGCTCCAGGCGTGTCCGGCGCGCCCAGGCGCGGACGAAGGCCTCCTGGACCACGTCCTGCGCCTCGTGGAGGTCGCCCGTCATCAGATACACCTGCCCGACCAGCGGTCGCACGGAGTGCGCGTAGAACGCCTCGAACTCCTCGTCGGTCAAGTGGTCTCCTGGTGCGTGTGCGGCGGTTCTCGAAGGGAGTACGCCTGGGACGCACGCCCGGTTTACACGGCGGGCCGGAAAATTCGGGACAGGCGGTTTCCGGTCATTGTGCGGGAGGGCGCGGCCGGCCCCGCCCGCCGGGGCGCACCGGACCCACCCGCACCGGGCCGCGCGGATCACCCCGTGGTCGTACGCTGGATACCCCCGGCCCGTGCGACGTGCCGGGCGGTTCGCGTTGCCCACCCACCTCCGGCTCACCCCGGTACCTGGACGGAAAGCCTTCAATGAGCCTGCACGGTCTGCTCGACGCCGTCGTCAAGGACGCCGCACTCACCGAAGCGGTCAAGGCCGCGGCCGACGGCCACCGCACGCACATCGACCTGGTCGGTCCCCCCGCGGCCCGGCCCTTCGCGGTGGCGGCGCTGGCCCGCGAGTCGGGCCGTACCGTTCTCGCCGTGACGGCCACCGGCCGCGAGGCCGAGGATCTGGCCGCGGCGCTGCGCACGATCCTGCCGCCGGACGGCGTCGCGGAGTACCCGTCGTGGGAGACGCTGCCGCACGAGCGCCTCTCGCCCCGCTCCGACACCGTCGGCCGCCGTCTCGCGGTGCTGCGCAGGCTCGCCCACCCCAGCACGGACGACCCGGAGACCGGCCCGGTCTCGGTGGTCGTCGCGCCGGTCCGTTCCGTCCTCCAGCCGCAGGTCAAGGGCCTCGGCGATCTGGAGCCCGTGGCGCTGCGCTCGGGCCAGAGCACCGATCTGAACCAGATCGTCGAGGCGTTGGCGGCGGCGGCGTACGCCCGGGTCGAGCTGGTCGAGAAGCGCGGTGAGTTCGCCGTGCGCGGCGGCATCCTCGACGTGTTCCCGCCCACCGAGGAGCACCCGCTGCGCGTGGAGTTCTGGGGCGACGACGTCGAGGAGATCCGCTACTTCAAGGTCGCCGACCAGCGCTCCCTCGAAGTCGCCCCGCACGGACTGTGGGCGCCGCCCTGCCGGGAGCTGCTGCTCACCGACGAGGTGCGGGAGAAGGCCGCGGTCCTCGCGGAGCAGCACCCGGAGCTCGGCGAGCTGCTCGGGAAGATCGCCGAGGGCATCGCGGTCGAGGGGATGGAGTCGCTGGCCCCGGTCCTCGTGGACGACATGGAGCTGCTGCTCGACGTGCTGCCCGAGGACTCCATGGCGGTGGTCTGCGACCCGGAGCGGGTGCGGACGCGCGCGGCCGACCTGGTGGCGACCTCGCAGGAGTTCCTCCAGGCCAGCTGGGCGGCGACGGCGGGTGGCGGCGAGGCGCCGATCGACGTGGGCGCCGCTTCGCTCTGGGGCATCGCGGACGTCCGCGAGCACGCGCGCGACCTCGGCATGATGTGGTGGTCGGTGAGCCCCTTCGCCGCCGACGAGACGCTGGCACATGGCGCTGACGCGCCGGGCGCGGACACCCTCAAGCTGGGCATGCACGCCCCCGAGACGTACCGCGGCGACACCGCGAAGGCCCTCGCGGACACGAAGGGCTGGCTGTCCGACGGCTGGCGCACCGTGTACGTCACCGAGGGCCACGGACCCGCCGCCCGTACCGTCGAGGTCCTCGGCGGCGAGGGCATCGCGGCCCGCCTCGACGGGGACCTCGGCGAGCTGACGCCCTCGCTCGTGCACGTCTCCTGCGGCTCGATCGACTACGGCTTCATCGACCCGGCGCTGAAGCTCGCCGTGCTCACCGAGACCGACCTGACCGGTCAGAAGGCGGCCGGCAAGGACGGCCAGCGCATGCCGGCGCGCCGCCGCAAGACGATCGACCCGCTGACCCTGGAGGCCGGCGACTACATCGTCCACGAGCAGCACGGCGTCGGCCGCTACATCGAGATGGTGCAGCGCACCGTCCAGGGCGCCACCCGCGAGTACCTCGTCGTGGAGTACGCCCCCGCCAAGCGCGGCCAGCCCGGCGACCGGCTCTACATCCCCACGGACCAGCTGGAGCAGATCACCAAGTACGTCGGCGGTGAGGCCCCGACGCTGCACCGGCTCGGCGGCGCCGACTGGACGAAGACGAAGGCGCGCGCGAAGAAGGCGGTCAAGGAGATCGCCGCCGACCTCATCAAGCTGTACTCGGCCCGCATGGCGGCGCCCGGCCACTCCTTCGCGCCCGACACCCCCTGGCAGCGCGAGCTGGAGGACGCCTTCCCCTACGTGGAGACGCCCGACCAGCTCACCACGATCGCCGAGGTCAAGGAGGACATGGAGAAGACGGTTCCGATGGACCGTCTGATCTGCGGCGACGTCGGCTACGGAAAGACGGAGATCGCGGTCCGCGCCGCCTTCAAGGCGGTCCAGGACGGCAAGCAGGTCGCGGTCCTGGTCCCCACCACGCTCCTCGTCCAGCAGCACTTCGGCACGTTCTCCGAGCGGTACTCGCAGTTCCCGGTCAGCGTGAAGGCGCTCAGCCGCTTCCAGACGGACACCGAGTCCAAGGCGACCCTGGAGGGCCTGCGCGACGGCTCGGTGGACATCGTCATCGGCACGCACCGCCTCTTCTCCTCCGAGACCAGGTTCAAGGACCTGGGCCTGGTCATCGTCGACGAGGAGCAGCGCTTCGGCGTCGAGCACAAGGAGCAGCTGAAGAAGCTCCGAGCCAACGTCGACGTGCTCACCATGTCGGCGACCCCCATTCCCCGTACGCTCGAAATGGCCGTCACCGGCATCCGCGAGATGTCGACGATCACCACCCCGCCCGAGGAGCGGCACCCGGTCCTGACCTTCGTCGGGCCCTACGAGGAGAAGCAGATCGGCGCGGCGGTCCGCCGCGAGCTCCTGCGCGAGGGACAGGTCTTCTACATCCACAACCGCGTCGAGTCGATCGACCGGGCGGCGGCCCGCCTCCGGGACATCGTCCCCGAGGCGCGCATCGCCACCGCCCACGGCCAGATGTCCGAACAGGCCCTGGAACAGGTCGTCGTGGACTTCTGGGAGAAGAAGTTCGACGTCCTGGTCTCGACGACGATCGTCGAATCGGGCATCGACATCTCCAACGCCAACACGCTGATCGTGGAGCGGGGCGACAACTTCGGCCTGTCCCAGCTCCACCAGCTGCGCGGCCGCGTGGGCCGAGGCCGCGAGCGCGGTTACGCCTACTTCCTCTACCCCCCGGAGAAGCCGCTCACGGAAACGGCCCACGAGCGCCTGGCGACCATCGCCCAGCACACGGAGATGGGCGCGGGCATGTACGTGGCGATGAAGGACCTGGAGATCCGCGGCGCGGGCAACCTCCTCGGCGGCGAGCAGTCCGGCCACATCGCGGGCGTCGGCTTCGACCTCTACGTCCGCATGGTCGGCGAGGCCGTGGCCGACTACCGCGCGTCCCTGGAGGGCGGCGTGGAGGAGGAGCCGCCGCTGGAGGTCAAGATCGAGCTGCCGGTCGACGCGCACGTCCCCCACGACTACGCCCCCGGCGAGCGCCTGCGCCTCCAGGCCTACCGCGCCATCGCCTCCGCCAACACGGAGGAGGACATCAAGGCGGTACGCGAGGAACTCGTCGACCGCTACGGCAAGCTGCCGGAGCCGGTCGAGAACCTCCTCCTGGTAGCGGGCCTGCGCATGCTGTCCCGGGCCTGCGAGGTGGGCGAGATCGTCCTCCAGGGCAACAACATCCGCTTCGCGCCGGTCGATCTGCGGGAGTCGCAGGAGCTCAGGCTGAAACGCCTCTATCCCGGCACGGTCATCAAGCCGACCGCGAACCAGATCCTGGTCCCCCGCCCGAAGACGGCAAAGGTCGGCGGCAAGCCGCTCGTCGGCCGCGAACTCCTGGCCTGGGTCGGGGAGTTCCTGACGTCGATCCTGGGTTCGTAAGGGTCCGCCTCCCGCGTCCTGCGGCACTATGTCCACCATGGCAGCCGGGGGGCGCGGGGCGGGGATGGCCTGGGTGGGGGCGACGGCCCTCCTGGTCACCGGGGCGCTGTTCTACGTACTGGTTCCGGAACACGATCCCCTGGGCGTGTCCGACCGCAGCGGCCTGGTCTCCATGGTCGTCGGTCTGCCGGGCCTGGTGGTCGCGCTCGTCGCGCTCCTGTGGGCGAGGCCGGGGGCGCACGAGGACCAGGCGGCCGCGGTCGCCAGGCTCGCCCGGGAGGTGAACTCGGTCGGCGAACCGCAGTGGACGCACAGCCTCGGCGGCGACCTCGCCGCCATCGACGTGACGTTCACCTTCCGCCCCTACGCCCACGCCCGCGCGGCGGAGCTGCCGGGTACCCCGGCCGGGCAGTTGGAGCGGGTGGTCGAGGACTACCGCGCGCTGCGGCCGCGCCGCATGGTCATCACAGGGGCGGCGGGAGCGGGCAAGACCGTCCTGGCCAGGAAGCTGGTCATGGAGCTCAACCGGGCGAGGACGCAGGACGAGCCGGTCGCCGTGCTCGTCGCACTGGCCGACTGGGACGAGGACGAGCCGCTGTCCGACTGGATCGTCCGCCACCTGGAGCGGGACTTCGGGATGCCGCCGAGGTCCGCCCGGGCGGTCATGGCCGGGCAGATGGTCCTCCCCGTGCTCGACGGCCTGGACGAGATGGACGCGGACGACGTGAGTGCGACGGAGTCCAGGGCGCGCTGGGCCCTGGAGGCACTCGCCACCTACCAGTACGGCACGGACCCCGCCCCGCTCGTCCTGACCTGCCGCACGCACCGGTACGACGACTTGGAGGCCGACGGCAGCCATATCCTCGACGCCGCCCGCATCGAGATCGCCCCGGTGACGCCGGGGCAGGCGATCCGTTTCCTCGGGCAGCGCGGCGCGGCCCGGCGGCCCGGCCCGTGGCAGCCGGTCCTGGACGAGCTCGGAGCGTCGCCGCAGGGCGTGCTGGCGATGGCGCTGTCGACGCCGTGGCGGCTGACCCTGGCCAGCGTGGTGTACGAACGCGACGGCGACCCGGCGGAGTTGGTGCCCGCCGCGACCGTGGGTGCGATCGCGGATCTGCTCCTGGGCCGGTTCATCGAGGCGTCGGTGAGAAGCGCGCCCCGAGCATGCGACCGCTACCGGCCGTACGACATCCACCTCCGCCTGCACCGGCTGGCCGTTCTGCTGGGTTCGGACAGCGCGGCGGAGACCGACCTGGTGCTGCACCGGCTGGGGGAACGGCTGCCGCCGCGCCGGGTGCGCGCGGTGATCTGCGCGGGCCTGGTGCTGGCCGCCGTACTGCCGGCCCTGGTGCTCGCACGGTCGTTGCCGTGGTCCGACGGCGACATGACGGTGATGTCCGCGATCACGATCGTGATGGTGGTCGGCTCGCTGATCGAGGAGATACGCGGCAAGAACACGCCGATGATCGCAGAGATCGCGATGCCGTCCCTGGGCAGCCCGCTCTGGCGGGTGGGGCTGCGCCGGTTCTTCCGGGTGAGCGCGCGCAGTGTTCCGCCCTACATCGCGGCGGCGATCCTGGCGACCGGCGTCTGGCAGGTGCTTCCCGAGGCGGTGGGCGGTGGTGGCGGCAACCCACTGGTCCTGCTGCTGCTCGGGTGGCTCTGCCTGGCGATGCTGGCATGGGCGTCCGCGAGCCGGCTGGACAGCACGGCGGTCGGACCGGCCGGCCCCGTCAGAGCGGGCTGGTGGACCTTCGTCCTGTGCATGGGCGTTCCGTGCATCGGAGCGGTGACCACGGGCGGCGCCCAGGCCGCGGACGCGGTGATGGGCAGCCTGCTCATGGTGGGGATCCTGGTGCTGCAGCGGGACTGGGTGGGCTACCTCGTCTTCCTCGCCTCCCAGTACCAACTCCGCTTCCGCCTGGCACGGTTCCTCGACTGGACGGTGACAGCAGGCCTGATGCGCACCTCCGGCATCGCCTACCAGTTCCGTCACCGCGAGTTCCAGGAGTGGCTCGTACGACACCCCGAACCGGTGGGCCGGACTGGGGGATGAGGGACTGTGCGGGACTGTGTCGACCGGGTCGCGGACGTGCGCGACCCGGTCGGCCGTGAACCGGTGCGCCACGACATAAAAGCTTGAAAGCCTTTGGGGAAATACCTCCCCACCAACCCAACCGTCGACGCCCGGGCGCCCGTCACTCACGCGGGTGACATTCACCAACTGGGCTGGCTTTCCTGCCTGTTCGCGGGCATATGCTCGCCGCGACAACCACAGACATGCGACGGCCCCCGGCGGGACTGGCATCCCGGCCGAGGGCCTGACCAACTAGGAAGTAAGCCCCTTCCTGATGGCTTTCCAGCACCCTAGCGCGCCCTCGCGCGCCAAGTCCTCCGTACCCGCCGACACCCCCCGATCCGGTGTCGTTCACGTCAACGCCCGGCACACGGCCCGCTACACGGTCGTCGGCAACCACCTCGCCCAGCACCGCGAGCTCTCCCTGCTCGCGATCGGGCTCGCCGTGCACATCCAGTCGCTGCCCGCCGGGGCCCGCATCGGCATCAAGTTCCTCGCCGCCCGCTTCCCGGAGAGCGAGCACCGTGTCGCCGGGGCCCTGCGTGAGCTGGAGCGGCACGGATATCTCTCCCGGACGCGGGAGCGGCTGCCCGGAGGTGAGGTCGTCACCCGGACGGTGTCGTACAACCAGCCCGGTACGCGGCCCGACGCCGAGCCGGCACTCGCTCCCGCTCCCGCTCCGGCTCCCGCTCCCGCTCCGGCTCCCGCTCCCACTCCGGCACTCGCTCCCGCTCCCACTCCGGCACCCGCTCCGGAGAAGCCCGAACGGGCCGAACGCGAGCCCCTCCCCGAGCCGGACACCCCCGACCTGGACCGGCACCGGGCCGCCACCGAACTCATCTCCGATCTGCGGCGCCACGACTCCCGCCTGCTCCTCGCCGAGCGGGACGTCCGCCGTCTCGCCCCCGCGGCCGCCGCCTGGCTGGAGCGCGGGGCCGCACCCGATGCCGTACGCCGTACTCTCGCGGCTGCGCTCCCCGACGATCTGCGGCACCCGGCCGCCCTGCTGGCCCACCGGCTCACCGCTCTGCTTCCGCCGCCCCTGCCGGCGGGGCCGGGTGGCGCGGCCCCGGCCCGTCCCGATCCGCTCCAGAACTGCGAGGGGTGCGACCGGGCCTTCCGGGCCCCGACGCCCGGCCACTGCCGCGACTGCCGCCCCGACCTGCGGCGGGCCGCCTAGCATGAACGTGACGACCCTCGCCTCAGGTGACGCCCGGTGGGCCGCGTCCCATCACGCCTATCGAGCCATGCGGGACTTCGTTCGGTCGATGGACGACACCCTTCCCGGCAAATTCGAGATCACCAAGCAAGGGATCGTCCACGACATGGTGGTGCCGAACCGGCCCCACGAGTGCACTTCGGCTCGGATCAGCCGCCGTTTGGAGCGGGTCATGCCGGACGGGCTCCTGGCACATACGGGGGCGCCCGAGGTCGAGGACGAGCCGGAGAACATCATGCGGCTCCCGGACATCATCCTGATCGCCCAGGTGGACATGGAAGGCCAGGGCTCCTTCAACCCCCGCACCCTCATCGCCGCCATCGAGATCGTCTCCCGTTCGAACCCCGACAACGACTGGGTCGGCAAGACCCGCGACTATCCGCTCCTCGGCATTCCCGTGTACGCGATCTTCGACCCGCGCACCGGCTCCGGAGCCGTCCTCTCCGACATTCACTCCACGCCCGACGGGCCGCGCTACGCCGCCCGCAAGGACTTCGTCTACGGCGAGGACGTCACCATCGCCGAGTGGACCATCTCCACGGAGGGCCTGCCCCGGTACGAGTGAGGGGGAGGGGCGTGCCGGTCAGGACGCCGTGCACGCCGCTGCGATCGACACGCTGTTCTCGTAGAGGTGGTGCCGGGTGATCCGGCCGTTCTCGACCGTGAGGCGCAGGGCGAAGGGGCCCTCGAAGGACTTGCCGGTGGCGCGCACGGTGCCCGAGAGGTGGCCGAACAGGACGGCGTCGGTGCCGTCGACGAGGAAAGTGTCCAGGGAGGCGCGGGCATCCTCGGCGACGGTGTGCTCCGCCAGCTCCGCGGACTGGGCCGCGCACTCCGCGCCGGTGGAGCGCGGCCGTATCCACGGAACGGCGGGGTTCTCGGCGAGCAGCCAGTCCACGTCGTCGGCGAAGAGCTCCACCATCCGCGCGGTGTCCCCGGCCAGGCGGGCCTGGAGGAACTCCTGGACGACGGCGCGGGTGTGGGCTGCGGTGTCGACGGCTGTCTCGACGGCGTTCATGGGAGTCTCCTCGGGATCGGCACTCGCGGCTGATGTGTCCGATCCTGCCGAGGAGAGGAAGAACGGTCGATTACCGCGGAGGTAATCGTGCGCCGCGTCAGTCCTTGAACAGCTGGTCCTCCTCGTCCCGGCACAGGCCGTGGGCGGTGCCCAGGATGCGGGACGTCTGCTTCTTGGTGGTGCCGAGCCGCCGCATGGACTTCGTGAACTGCTCGCCGAGCGCGGCACCCCGGATGGTGCACAGCGCGTCGCCCTCGGCCACGAGCGCGTCGTCACTGATCCGGTCGAGGTCCGGGTAGTTCTTCCGCAGGCTCTTCAGGAAGAAGGCGGCTGCCGGCCCCTGCAGCCCGCGCCCCTCCGGGACGGCGGACACGCTCGCCGACGGCGACGTACGCGCGGAAGAAGCGGAGGAGGTGTCGCTGGACTGGCTGCACGCCGTGGCGCCGAGGGCGACGGTGGCGACCGCGGCGAACAGGAGGACGAGCCGGGGCGAGCGCTGGTACATGGGTCTCCGGTACATGGGTCTCCGGTGCATGGATCTTCGGTGCATGAATCTCCCGATACGGGCGTGAACAGGAGATATTCTCACGGCCGTTACCGTGGTGGACGTGAGAGTCCGCCCAGGGGAGGGGAGAGCGCAGTGACGCTCAAGGTCGTGGGTCTGCGCAGTTTTCCGGTGAAGTCGATGCTCGGGGAGGAGCACGACCGGCTGGAGTTCCACGAGCGCGGTCCCGTGGGTGACCGGCTGTGGGCCCTGCGGTTCCCCGACGGCAAGCTGGCCAGCGGGAAGAATCACGCCCGCTTCCGCCGCATCCCGGGACTGCTCGAACATCACGCGGCGTACGACGAGGACGGTCTGCCCGTCGTCACCGCGCCGGACGGCGCCACGCTGCGACCCGGCGACCCCCGCGTCCCCGAACGCTTCGGTGAGGGCGTCGAGCTGGTCCGGGAGGGGCCGGAAAGCCGGCCGGAAGGCCACAAGGACGTCTCCGCCGTCTCCCTCGTCGGCACCGCCTCGCTGCGCGCGCTCGGCGAGCTGCTCGGCGACGCCGACCCCGTCGACGTACGGCGGCTGCGCAAGAACATCGTCGTGGAGACCGACGAGCCCTGGATCGAGGAGAGCTGGATCGGCCGCGAGATCGTCATCGGCGGCAGGCAGGGTGCGGAGCCGCTGCGGCTGCGCGGGGTCAAGCGCGTCAAGCGGTGCGTCATGGTCACTCAGGCCCAGCCCGGCCTCCCCGTGGACAACCGCGTCCTCAAGACCCTCACCGCCGTCCGCGGCATGTGCATCGGCATCCACACGGACGTCGTGACGCCCGCCGAAGTCGCCCTCGGCGACACGGTGGTGGTCCTGTGAACCGTCGTACCACCTCGGCCCTGCTCGCCCTGGTCGCCGTCCCCGCGCTCCTGACCGGCTGCGAGACCAGCTTCGAGGACAAGGGGGAAGGCGGCGCGGGGCCCGACGCCAAGGCCGGCTCCGCGCTGGCCGCCGTCGACACACTCACCGTCAAGGGCCGCGCGCCCAAGACCGGCTACGACCGCGCCAGGTTCGGCAGCGCGTGGGCCGACACCGACTCCAACCACTGCCCGACCCGGGACGACATCCTCGAGCGGGACCTGAAGGACGTCACGTATCAGAGCGGTGACTGCCGGGTGGCTTCCGGGAAGCTCGCGCCCGATCCGTACACGGGCAAGGACGTGACGTTCCGGCGCGGCCGCAGTCAGGTCGACATCGACCACCTCGTGGCGCTCTCCGACGCCTGGCAGAAGGGCGCGTTCCAGTGGGAGCCGAGCAAGCGCATAGCGTTCGCCAACGACCCGCTGAACCTCCTCGCCGTCGACGCGGGCCCCAACCGCAGCAAGGGCGACGGCGACACGGCGACCTGGCTTCCGCCGAACAAGTCGTACCGCTGTGCGTACGTCGCCGGACAGGTCGCCGTGAAGAAGAAGTACGGAGTGTGGGTGACCGGCGCCGAACGGGACGCGATGCGGAACGTACTCACCAAGTGCCCCGCCGAGAAGCTCCCGTCGGGTGGCTCCCCGACCAAGGCACCGCCCCGCTTCAGCGCCCCGTAAGAGCCAGTGGCGTTCAGTACCCACCAGACCCCGGCCGCGACCTCTGACGACGACGAACGGTGGGCGGCGATCAAGAACCCGCCGCTGGACGAGCGGACCGGCAAACGGCGGTGGACACCGGTTCGGGTTGACCCATCCCACTTTGACCGGCGCGGGATCGTCCACGGCCAGAGGAAGCACGCAACGGCGCTCGCGTCGATCCCTCCGGGGGAGGACGGCACTTCGAGCCGAAATACTCGGAGTTGGGCAGCCCCGACTCTGCGCAACGTGGGCGCACAGGTGCGCAAACGTCGATTTACAGGCTTGTTTGGTAATAGATGAAACATTAACGGACCCATACGCTCATCTCGTCACCCAGGATGGGGCCAACATCGGTTCTACGAGAGGCGATTTCGGCATGGCGGATTGGGTGAAAGTCGCGGGCGGTCTCACGGCCATCTCAGCGGGGTCCAGGACAACGGTGTGGGGCGTGAACGCGGCGAGCGCCATCTACAGCCATACCAACTACGACGCCAACCCCTGGCTCAACATCCCGGGGGGCTTAAGTGACATCGGTGCCGCGGCGGACGGCACCGTGTGGGGTGTCAACGGCGGCAACCAGATCTTCCGGTACGCCGGGGACCAGGGGGCCTCGAACCCGTGGACGCACATCAACGGCAGCCTGGTCCGCATCGATGCGGGCTCCCGGACGAACGTGTGGGGGGTGGACTCCGCCAGCGCCATCTACCGGTACACCAACTTCGACACCAACCCGTGGATCAAGGTCCAGGGGGCGCTGAGTGACATCGGTGCCGCGGCGGACGGCACCGTGTGGGGTGTCAACAGCGGCAACCAGATCTTCCGGTACACCGGGGACCAGGACAGTACGAACCCGTGGAAGAGCGTTCCCGGCAGCCTCAAGCGCATCGCGGTGGGCTCCCGGACCAACGTATGGGGCGTCGATCCCGCCGGCGCCATCTACCGGTACACCAACAACGACGCCAGCGGCACCAACCCGTGGATCAAGATCCCCGGCACCGCCTCCGACATCGCCGCCGGCGCCGACGGCAACGCGTGGCACGTCAACACCGGCGGCGAAATCTACCGGTACACCGGCGACCAGCCGAGCTGACCTCTTACCTCTGTGATGCGTGAGGGCCCCCGGCCTGTCGGCCGGGGGCCCTCACGCACGTCGGCCTTCCTGGCCCTTGAGGCCGGCCCGTGTGCAGTCGCACAGTGCCCCGCCCGGTCGGCTACACAGTGATCCCTCCGCGTGTAGGCGTCACCATCGCGCCCACCGCCCACCGCCCATGCCACCGCTGATGACACGCCCCTCAGCGCCCCCAGCGGCTGTCTTCGAAGACAACGCACGCCGGTTTGGAGAGGGTTCTAAGGGGCGCCGTCACTCGTAACGCACCGCAGGGTCAAACGCGCCGCAGGGAAAACCAATACCGCCCACCCCGCAGGATGCGTACCGTGCGGCGCATGGACCTCAAGATCACGACCCTCGCCGAGCGCCCCGCCCTGGAGGCCCCCCTCTGGCGCATGGCCGAGGACTGGCCGGAGTTCATCCTGCACGACCCGGTCGGCTGGTCGCTGATCGGACGGATCGTCAAGGACCTCCCGGAGTACGTCCTCGTCGCCACCGACGGCGACGCGGACGACAAGGTCGTGGCCCGCGCGTTCAGCGTGCCGCTCGCCCTGCGCGCCCGCGGCGAGGGTGAACTGCCCGACGGGGGATGGGATCAGGTGCTGCTCTGGGCCTTCTCCGACCTGCGGCACGGCAAGACGCCCGACACCGTGAGCGCCATCGAGATAACCGTCGACGAGGCGGCGCGCGGCAAGGGGCTGTCCGGGCGGATGCTCGCGGCGATGCGGGACAACGCCCGGGCCCGCGGCTTCACCGAGGTCGTCGCGCCCGTGCGCCCCAACGCCAAACACCTCGAACCGGCCGCGCGGATCGACGAGTACGCGTACCGGACGCGCGAGGACGGCCTGCCGCACGACCCGTGGCTGCGGGTGCACGTGCGGGCGGGCGGCGTCATCGAGAAGGTCGCGCACGCCTCCATGACGGTGTCCGGGTCGACCGGGCAGTGGCGGGAGTGGACCGGACTGCCGTTCGACGAGGAGGGTCCTGTGGAGGTGCCGGGCGCGCTGGTGCCGGTCCACTGCGAACCGGCGCGCGGCTACGGCGTGTACGTCGAGCCGAACGTGTGGGTGCGGCACACGCTCTGAGCGGCGTCAGCCGCCCAGCTTGTCGATGTCGATGACCTTGCCGGTGGGCGGCGTGGTCTTCACGGGCTTGTCGTAGTCGCCGAACGTCAGGTACTCCGGCTTCGCGACACCCCTGTCGACGATCTTCAGCAGGTACGGCTTGCCCTCGGTGGCGACGTAGATCGTGTACTTGTCCTTGGCGTCGTGGGCGTCGATCTTGATGGCGGGGGTGCCGTCGAGGGTGGTCGTCGCACCCCTGCGGGCATTGGCGTTGATGCCCTCGAAGTCCTTGAGCAGATCGTCGAGTTCGCACATCCCGGCGATGTCCTTCGCGTCGGCGCCCGTCGCCTTCGTCTTCGCCCAGCGGTCCGCGAGCATGTCGACCACGGCGTCCGTCTCGTCCTTCGGCTGCCCCTTGCTCTGGGCGCGCAGGAACTTCTCGTCGTACTTCACGTAGACCGTCTTGTCGCCGGGGACGATCAGGTCGAACGAGCCCTCGTCGCCCACCGCCAGCTTGCCCGCGCACTTGCCCGAGGTGTCGAGGGCCAGGTTCATCTTCATCAGGCCGGGCTCGTCATCCGAGACCTCGCCCGCGAGCTTCAGCGAATCGGCGCCCTTCGTCGCCTTGACGGCCTTGTCGACGATCTCGGTGCCCGACATGCCCGCGAAGGGTTCCTTCGGCTTGTCGTCCTTCTCGGAGCCGCAGGCCGTGAGGCCGACGGCCGCGGTGGCCAGGCAGGCCACGGCGACGGCGGTACGGCGCAGACGGAGGCGGCCGTGCGGGTGCTGACGCAGGTGGTGACGCATGAAATCCCCCCAGGGAGCTCGTTCGGTGGGACCATCAGAGCAGGAGTGTGTGAACCGAGTCAACACGAGCATGGGGAGATCGGGGGTTAACGGCCGTGAAGCCGTCCGTGAAGCCGTCCGTGGTGCTGATCCCTGGGTATGCTCGACGCCGCGCGGCTGACCCCGCGCGTTCGAGGGGAGCCACCAGATGACGCCGCGGGACGACGCGACCGAAGTCACCGCCGCCGGGATCGCCCGCCTCGCCGGAGTCGGCAGGGCCGCCGTCAGCAACTGGCGCCGCAGGCACGGTGACTTCCCGAAGCCCGTGGGCGGCACCGACACCAGCCCCTCCTTCGCGCTCACCGAGGTCGAACAGTGGCTGCGCGGTCAGGGCAAACTGGTCGAGGTCCCCCTCCGTGAACGCGTCTGGCAGCAGCTCGCCGGACACCCCGCGGGCCCCGTCGCCGCCCTGCTGCACGCCGGGTGCGCCCTGCTCCTCGTCCGGGACAGGCCGACCGACTGGCTCGCGGTGAGCGCCGTCTCCGACGAGCGGATGGCGCAGCTCCTGCCGGACGCGCTCGACGAAGTCGTCGCGATGCGGTTCGGCGTGCGGCGCAGGCGCGCCGTCCGCGTCCCCGGGCCCGCCGAACTTCTGCCCTCCGCCCCGCTGTTGCGCGGAGTCGCCGAGCTCGCCGCCGAGCTGGGCGCCAAGCAGACGTACGAGTTCCTCCTCGGCCGCCAGACCGACGCCAACCCGCGCCAGTACACGCTCACTCCGGCGGGCCCCGCCGAGCTGATGGCGCGGCTCGCCGCGAGCACCGCTCCCGCGCGCACCGTCCTCGACCCCGCCTGCGGCACCGGCGCCCTGCTGCGCGCCGTCCCGCCCCGCCCCGACCAGTACCTGTACGGCCAGGACAGCACCCCGGAGCTCGCCGCCCTCACCGCGCTGCGCCTCGCCCTGCACTCCGACGCGACCGTGCGCACCATGGCCGCCGACACCCTGCGCGCCGACGCGTACGAAGGCCGCAAGGCGGAGGCCGTGCTCTGCCACCCGCCGTTCAACGAACGCAACTGGGGCCACGAGGAACTGGCCTACGACCCCCGCTGGGAGTACGGCTTCCCGGCCCGCTCCGAATCCGAACTCGCCTGGGTTCAGCACGCGTTGGCCCGGCTCACCGACGACGGCACCGCCGTCCTGCTGATGCCGCCCGCCGCCGCGTCCCGCCGCTCCGGGCGCCGCATCCGCGCCGACCTGCTGCGGCGCGGCGCGCTCCGCGCCGTCATCGCCCTGCCGGCCGGCACCGCACCTCCGTACAACCTGCCCCTGCACATCTGGGTGCTGCGCAGGCCCGACCGGGCGGCGCGGCCAGCGCCCGAGCTGCTGCTCGTGGAGACGGCCGGTGTGCTGGCCGCCGACGGACGCGACAAGCAGCTGTGGCCCGCCGTGCAGGACGCCGTGCTCGACGCCTGGCAGCACGTCGAACGGCACGGCACGCTCGACGAGCGGCCCGGTCTCGCCCGCTGTGTGCCGGTGCTCGAACTCCTCGACGACGAGGTCGACCTGGCGCCCGCGCGCCATCTGCCGCCGCCCGCCGCGGCCACGGGCGGCACGGAGCTCCTGGCCGTCCGGCAGGGCCTGGGCGAGGCCCTGCGCCGGGCCGCCGACCTCGCGCCCCCGGCTGACGACCTCACCCCGTCCGCCCCCGGCGCGGCCCTGCCACCGCTCACCACCGTCGGCGAACTGGCCCGCGCCGGCGCTCTGACGCTGCACACCGGCACCGGCGAAGGCCCCGGCGGCATGCCCGTGCTCACCGACCACGACGTGCTGACGGGCGCCGCGCCCTCCGGCACCGCCCGCGAAGGCGCCCCCCGCGAAGGCGTCCCCCGCGAAGGCGCCCCTCGTGAAGGCACCGGCCGCGCAGGCACCGCCCCCGAAGGCGCCGCGCGCGTGGGCACGGCGGACGACGCGTCCGTGCGCACCGAGCCCGGCGACGTCGTCGTCCCGGTGTTCGGCGGCGGCGCAGCGGCCCGCGTGATCGACGAGACCACCGCGGGCGCCGCCCTCGGCCGCGGCCTCACCCTGCTGCGCCCCGACCCCGCCGCGCTCGACCCTTGGTTCCTCGCCGGGTTCCTGCGCGGCACCGCCAACCACCGCCAGGCGAGCAGCTACGCGTCGACGTCCGCCCGGCTCGACGTGCGCCGCCTCCAGCTGCCCCGGCTGCCGCTCACCGGACAGTACGGGTACAGCGAACGCTTCCGCTGCCTCGCCGAGTTCGAGGACGCCGTACGCCACGCGGCCCTGCTCGGCGACCGGCTGGTGCGCGGCATGCACGACGGTCTGACGGAGGGAACCCTTCCGCCCGGGACCGCGTGACCAGTACGACAACGGTTCGGTACACCCGGGACCCGTCGTCGCGGTCGGCCTATACGCTCGAACCCTCGCCCCTTCGTTCATCAGGCACCAGGAGCAGCCATGCACGGCCACGGCTACGCGCCGCAGCACCCGCATCCCCCTTCCAGGGGGACGCATGTGACGCTGCGCGTGCTGTTCGTGGTGCTCGCGGTGATGTCGTGCGGTCTCCTCTCGTGGGCCGCGATGCTGCGGCTCGCCCTCGTGACCCGCAAGACGCACGACTGGGCCGTCCTCGCTCTCGTGACGGCGCTCGACATCCTGGCCGTCGTGCTCATCGGCGTCGACCCGGGCGAGGACGAGTTCCAGGGCCCCGGCAGCGCCGGCATGGTGGTCATGCTCTGCACGATGCTCGGCGCCGTCGCCTACTACCTGTACGCGGACATACGCCACTTCAGCCCGTACCGGCAGCCGCAGTTCACCGGCTACGCCCCGCCGCAGCCCCAGGTCTCGTACGGCTACCCGCAGCAGCCCGCCCCCGCGCCCGCGCCCGGCCCGGTCCACGCGCAGCCCACCCAGCTAGGCCACCCGCCGTTCCAGCAGACCCCGCCGCCCGCGCCCCCCGGCCCCGCCCGCATCCACCAGGTCAGGGCCGAGCTCGACGAGCTGAGTGACTACCTGCGCAAGCAGGAAGGCGGCAGCTGACCGTGCGCGTCGTCGCGGGCCGCTACGAACTCTCCACGCTCATCGGCCAGGGCGGCATGGGACAGGTCTGGACGGCGTACGACCAGCGCCTGGACCGCCGCGTCGCCGTGAAGCTGCTCCGGCCCGACCGGGTGGCGGGCGCCGAGGCCGAGGAACTGCGCCGCCGCTTCGTGCGCGAGTGCCGCGTCACCGCACAGGTCGACCACCCCGGCCTGGTCACCGTGCACGACGCGGGCAGCGAGGGCGACGACCTCTACCTCGTCATGCAGTACGTGGACGGCGCGGACCTCGGCGACCACCTCGCCGAGCACGACCCCTACCCCTGGCAGTGGGCCGTCGCGATCGCCGCCCAGCTGTGCGCGGTGCTCTCCGCGGTGCACGCCGTGCCGATCGTGCACCGCGACCTCAAGCCGCGCAACGTCATGGTCAAACAGGACGGCACGGTCTCCATCCTCGACCTCGGCATCGCCTCGGTGATGGACACCGACACCACCCGCCTCACCCACACCGGTTCACCGATCGGCAGCCCCGCCTACATGGCCCCCGAACAGGCCATGGGCGGCGCGGTCGGCCCGTACACCGATCTGTACGCACTCGGCGTGCTGCTGCACGAACTCCTCAGCGGCGACGTGCCGTTCTCCGGCTCCACCGCGCTCGGCGTCCTCCACCGCCACCTCTACGAACCCCCGCTGCCGGTCCGCCGACTGCGCCCCGAAGTACCGGAAGCCCTGGAGTCCCTCGTCCTGCGCCTCCTCGCCAAGGACCCCCAGCACCGCCACGGCAGCGCCCAGGAGGTCTACGAGGACCTGGCACCGCTGCTGCCCGCCCGCGGCATCCCCTCCGGCCGCCCCCTGGACCCCACCCGCCCCTTCCTGCGCCCGCACGCGCCCTGGCCGGACCGCGCGGCGACCCCCGCGGCCGCCCCCGACATGCCGTCGCAGCCGCCGGGCGCGCCGCCCCGGCAGGACCTCGCCCAGGCCGTCGAGGACGTCAAACGGCTCCTCGGCGAGGGCCGCATCACCCAGGCCGTGGACATCCTCGGCGCGATCCTCCCGGACGCCGCCGCCAAACACGGCGAGCACTCACCCGTCGTCCGCACCCTGCGCAAGCAGTACGCCGCCACGCTCATGGACGACGGGCAGTACCGCCGCGCCCTGCCCGAACTGCGGCGCCTCGCCGACGAGCGGGCCGCCGAGTCCGGCCACGCCGACCCGCACTCGCTCCAGTTCCGCTACGAGGCCGCCCAGTGCCTGGAGCAGCTCGGCGAACCGGCCGCGGCCCTCGCCGAGTACCGCGCGCTGCTCCCCTATTACGAGAACCAGTACGCGACGGAGGACCGGCACCAGTCCCTGGAGATCCGCCGCCGCATCGGCCAGCTGCTCCTCGCCCTCGGCGACCGGCACGCCGCCCACGACACCCTGGCCCGCCTGCTGCACGACGCGGAACTGCTGCACGGCCCCGGCCACCCGTTCCCCGCGGAGATCCGCCGCACCCTGCAATGGCTCGGTCAAGTGCGGGGCTGACGGTGCCCCGACTCCCGGGAAATCGTTGGTCGAATAGGTGTCGAATGGCTGGCCGAGAAGACGGTCACTGCCTACCATCGATCACCGCAAGACTTTGTGCACCGCCGCACAATCTCCAACGGGAGGCTCACTTGCACCGCCGCCGTCGTCGTACAGCGCTCATCCTCTCCGCGGCCGCGATCGCCGCGGCCCCTCTCCTCACCGCCTGCGGCAGCGACGCGCACCCGGGCGCCGCGGCCGTCGTCGGCGGCGACCGCATCACGGTCGCGCAGCTGGAGGGCCGGGTGAACGAGGTGCGCGACGCGCAGCGGGCCGCCATCCCCGACGACGCCCAGTACTCGCAGGCCATCGCCAAGTCCGGCGGCCTCACCCGCAGCACGCTGCACACGATGGTGCTCGACAAGGTCCTGCACCGCGCCGCCACCGACGCCGGCGTGAGCGTCACGCGCCGCGACATCCAGACCATGCGCTCCGGCCTGGAGCAGCAGGCGGGCGGCCGCAAGGCGCTGGAGCAGGGCTGGCTCCAGCAGTACAGCGTCGCCCCCGACCGCCTCGAAGACAGCCTGCGCACGGAGATCGAGGCGCAGAAGCTCGCGCGGAAGCTGGGCGCGGACATGAACTCGCCCGAGGGCCAGGCGGTCTTCTGGAAGGCCCTGACCGCCGCATCCAAGAAGCTCGACATCGACCTGAACCCCCGGTACGGCACCTGGGACGTCGACAAGAACAAGCGCGCGGACGCCAAGACGCCGTGGGTGCGCCAGGTCACCGAGGCCGCGCCCGAGTCCGGCGAGGCGGTGCCGGAGGGCGTCCCGCAGGCGTAGCCGCCCCCGGGGAGCGGGGCCGGGGCGCTGTCGGCGCGCTGCGTTACGTTCGACAGGTGAACGAGACCGAGACCACGCCCCCGGCCGACTCCGCCCACTCCGCCGAGTCCGTCGGCCGCGTCATCCTGCTGACCACCAGCCACCGGGTCGCGCCCGGCCTCCTGTCATGGCCCGCCTGGCAGGCGCTGCACGGCGCCGACGAGGTGCTGTGCGCCGACGCCACCCACCCGCAGCTGCCGTATCTGCGCGAGGCGGGCGTGCGCGTCGAGCAGGGCGCGCCCACCGCGCAGGAGCTCGTCGACGCCTGCGCGGGCGGCCGCACGGTCCTGGTCGTCGCCACCGCCGAGGGCGACCGGGCGCTCACGGACGGCCTGGCCCGGCTCGCGGGCTCCGGCCGCGTCGCCATGCCGGACCTGGAGCTCCTCCCCGCCTCGTACGACCTGCCGGGCGCGCGCCTGCTCGACCTGGTCCAGGTCATGGACCGGATCCGCGCCGAGTGCCCGTGGTCCTCGCAGCAGACGCACAAGGGCCTGGCGAAGTACGCGATCGAGGAGGCGTACGAACTGGTCGAGGCGATCGAGGAGGGCGACAGGGAGGAGCTGCGCGAGGAGCTCGGCGACGTCCTGCTCCAGGTCGTCTTCCACGCCCGGATCGCCGAGGAGGCCACCGGCGAGCCGGACGGCGATGAGCCGTTCACCATCGACGACGTCGCGGGCGGCATCGTCGAGAAGCTCATCCACCGCCACCCGCACGTCTTCGGCGACGACTCGGCGGACACCCCGGAGGACGTGAAGGCGCACTGGCTCCGCACGAAGGCGGAGGAGAAGCAGCGCACGTCGGTCACGGAGGGCATCCCGCTCGGCCAGCCCGGCCTCGCCCTGGCCGCGAAGCTGGCATCCCGCGCACGGACGGCGGCCCTTGAGGTCGACGTCCCCTCCGGGGAGGGCGTCGGCTATGAACTGCTCGCCCTGGCCCTGCGCGCCGAGGCGGAGGGCGTCGACCCCGAGGCAGCACTCCGCGTGGCGGCGCGGGCCTACCGGGACGCGGTGCGGGCGGCCGAGGGGGCGGGCGCGGGCCCGGGCGCTTAGTACCGTTGCCCCTCCAGGTGGTGCGACGGGCGTGGGGGCTTGTGTGACAGCGGAGTTGGAGGAGCTGGCCGCCGAGGCGGCCGATGTCCTCGTGGCGGCGATGCTGGGGAGCAAGAACCGCTGGGCCTGGGTCCGCGACGGGTTCACGGCGTTCCTACGCCAGTCGCGCGCCCCAGTCGGCGCGAACGCGCTCGAGCTCGACAGGACGCGGGCGATCATGCTGGCAGACGACCTGCTCCGACTGCGGCGGTTCTGGTACGGAGTGCTGGAACGCTGCCTCAACGCCGGCGACCGACAGCGGGCGGACCGACTCCGCGTCCTCGTGGCCGACTCCACCGGCTCCCGCTGGGCCGTGGCGCCGCCGACGGACGGCGGACCCGACACGGCTGAGGTCATCGGGGCTGCCGGGACCGCCGGGGCTGCCGGTGCTGTCGGTGCTGTCGGTGCTGTCGGTGCTGGCGAGCTCCCGGACCTCACAGGGGACTTCGCCATCGACTACACACCCCCCGCCTGGTACCCCGCCGCCCAGCCCGAGAGCGGGAGGGAACCCGTAAGCGGGGAGGAGGGGGAGGCCGAGGCACAGGCCGACCCCGGCGCGCGGAACTCCGTCACCGGCGGTGTGCAGGCCGCCGTCGTGCAGGCCGACTCCATCGGCTCGGTCACCTCGGTCACCGTCAACACGCCGCCCGCGTGGCCCGCGCCATCCGCACCCCAGCACGCCGCCGCCGACGGCTGGCCCCGCGTCGACGGGCTCCGCCGGCTCGGCCTCGGCGTGCGTCCCACCCGCAGGTTCCCCGGTGCGACGGCCCTGCCTCCGTACGTCGCCAGGGACTGCGACGCCGAGCTGTCCGTCCTCCTGAAGCAGGCCGCGCACTACGGCGGCCTCGTCATCGTCACGGGCGGGCCCCTGTCCGGAAAGACCTCCACGGCGTGGGCGGCGCTGCGGGCGAGCGTCCCCGACGACACCCGGGTCTTCGTCGCGGGCGGCGGAACGAACCTGTGCGACCTTCCGGCCCAGCTCCGGGGCCGCGAGGCCACGGGCACCCACGTCGTGTGGCTGGACGACCTCGACGGCCACCTCACGGAGCCCGGCACCCCCGGCGTCCTCGCGCAGCTCACCCACGACCGCGTCCTGGTCCTGGCGACGATGTGCGACGAGGCGTACGAGACGCACCGCTTCGGGCACCACCCGGCCGCCCGCGTCCTGAGCGTTGCACAGACCGCCGAAGTCCCCACGGAGTGGAGCGAGGCGGAGCTCGCGCGGCTCGCGACGGTCGACGACCCGCGCCTGGAGGACGCCCTCCACCGACGCGGGGACCTCGGCGTCACGGAGTTCCTCGCCCTCGGCCCCGGCCTGTGGGAGGAGTGGCGCAGGGCGCGCCGCGTGGGCCGGCGGCTGCTCGGCCACCTCCTGGTGCGCGCGGCGATCGACCTGGCGCGGCACTCGACCGCCGGGGCGCTGCCGCTGGAGGTGCTCAAGGGCGTGGCGGACGAGTACGAGGAGCGGGAGGAGGTGAAGGGGGAGACGTACGAGGACGCGTTGGCGTGGGCGTGCGCGCCCCGGTCCGGTGTGGCCGGGCTGCTCGTACCGGGGGAGCGCGAGGACACCTGGACGGCCTGCGGCCCGCTGGTCGCGGAAGCCCTGCGCGCGCCGGACTTCCCGATGGTCGACCACTACGGCTGGTGGGCCATGGTCCAGGGCCTGAAGAAGCACAGCCCGGCGGCGCACGGCCCGCTGCTCACGGCGGCCAGGGCCGCCCTGCGGCCGCAGGGGGAGGCGGGTGACGTCGACGTGATGCGGTCCCTCGCGGAGTTCGCCTCCACCGCCGGGGACCTGGCGGACGCCAAGGAGTGGTACCGCGGGGTGGTGGAGCGCGAACCCGACCGGGCGATGTCCGTCGGCGTGCGGCTGGCGGCGCTCGGGGAGTACGCGGAAGCCGTCCGATACCTGGAGACGGCCGGGGCCGACGGCACCGTCTGGACGGCGAAGAGGGCCGCCCTGTTGCATCTCGCGCGCGCCGAGCACTGGTTCGCACGGGCAGCGGAGCTGGGCGACGAGGAGGCCGCCGCCACCCTCGCCCACCTGCGCTCCGCCCCGGCCCCACGGCCGGATACGGTCGAGGAGTGACCGAAAAGACCGACCCGTCCGCCACGGGGAGCGCCCCGGAGACCCCGTCAGAGGCCCAGGGGCCCGAACTCTTCACCTGGGAGTTCGCCACCGACCCCTACCCCGCGTACGCCTGGCTGCGCGACAACGAGCCCGTGAGCAGGCAGCGGCTCCCCAGCGGGGTCGAGGCCTGGCTGGTCACCCGGTACGCGGACGCGCGGCAGGCCCTCGCCGACCAGCGGCTCAGCAAGAACCCGGCCCACCACGCCGAGCCCGCCCACGCCAAGGGCAAGACCGGCATCCCGGGCGAGCGCAAGGCCGAGCTGATGACGCATCTGCTCAACATCGACCCGCCGGACCACACCCGGCTGCGCCGGCTCGTCGCGAAGGCGTTCACGCCGCGCCGCGTGGCCGAGTTCGCGCCACGCGTGCAGGAACTCACCGACGACCTGATCGACCGGTTCGCCGAGAAGGGCACCGCCGACCTCATCCACGAGTTCGCCTTCCCACTCCCCATCTACGCCATCTGCGACCTGCTCGGCGTCCCCCGCGAGGACCAGGACGACTTCCGGGACTGGGCGGGCATGATGATCCGCCACGGGGGAGGCCCCCGGGGCGGCGTGGCGCGGTCGGTGAAGAAGATGCGCGGCTATCTCGCCGAGCTGATCCACCGCAAGCGCCTCGAACCGGGCGACGACCTCATCTCCGGTCTCATCAAGGCCTCCGACCACGGCGAGCACCTCACCGAGAACGAGGCCGCCGCGATGGCCTTCATCCTCCTCTTCGCCGGGTTCGAGACCACCGTCAACCTCATCGGCAACGGGATGTACGCGCTGCTCACCCACCCCGAGCAGCGCGAGCGGCTGCAGCGGGCGCTGGACGAGGGCGACACCGGACTCCTGGAGACCGGCATCGAGGAACTGCTCCGCTACGACGGGCCCGTCGAGCTCGCCACCTGGCGGTTCGCGACCGAGGCGCTCAGCATCGGCGGACAGGACATCGCGGCGGGCGACCCCGTCCTCGTCGTGCTCGCCGCGGCCGACCGCGACCCCGCCCGGTTCGACGACCCCGACACCCTCGATCTCTCCCGCCGCGACAACCAGCACCTCGGATACGGGCACGGAATCCACTACTGCCTGGGCGCCCCGCTCGCCCGTCTGGAGGGCCGCACGGCCCTCGCGACGCTGCTGCGGCGCCTTCCCGACCTGCAACTGGCGGCCGACCCCGACGATTTGCGGTGGCGTGGCGGGCTGATCATGCGGGGACTGCGCACGCTGCCCGTGGAGTTCACAACCGCACAGAAAACGGTGTCCTGAGCACACCCTGCTGACGGGCCGTCAGGACTGTGATGTTCACGTGATCTCCGCTGCATCGACTTGTGACAAGCGTTCGACTGCGGCTACGTTCACGACGACTTGAGCGCCCCAGGCGTCCAAGTCGTCGCTGCAGTCTCCTGAAAGGCACCCGCATGCTCTCCGGCAATGGTCGTCACCGACGCCCCCGCCAGGCCCCGGCCCTCATCGTCGCGGCAGGAGTCACCGGATCAGCCATCGCCATCCCGCTGCTCGGCGCCACCGGCGCGAGCGCCGCCGAGACCACCACGTGGGAGAAGCTCGCCCAGTGCGAGAGCGGCGGCGCGTGGAGCGCCAACCCCGGCAACGGCTACTACGGAGGGCTCCAGCTCTCCCAGGAGACGTGGGAGGCGTACGGCGGCCTCGACTACGCGACCAGCGCCGACCAGGCCAGCCGTTCGCAGCAGATCGCCGTCGCGGAGAAGATCCTCGACGACAAGGGCACCGCGGCCTGGCCGAGCTGTGCCCCGATCGCCGGACTCACCCAGGACGGCGCCGCGGCCGACGTCGACCCGGGCGGCCCGATCGCGCCCACGCCCTCCGAGTCGCCCGAGTCGCCCGAGTCGCCCGAGTCGCCCGACTCGACCGACTCCAAGGCTTCTGAGGGTTCCAAGGACTCCAAGGACTCCAAGAGCCCTGAGGAGACGGACAAGTCGTCCGGCGGAGCCTCCGACGAGGCCTCGGACTCCGCCGATTCGGAGAAGCCCTCCGGCGGGGACGCACGAGACAAGAATCACGACGAGTCCGGCGAAAAGGACGACAAGGGCGGTAAGGGCAGCAAGGAAAGCGGCAAGGACGACGCCGAAAAGGCCGACGGCAAGGGCGAGTCCGGCAAGTCCGGCGACGACGGCGCCACTTCGCCCACGCCCGAGAAGTCGACCGACCCGGCGGACGACGCCGCGAAGTCCGACGGTTCCTCAGGCCGCCACCGCGGCGACCGCGCGGACGAGGGCGACAGCTCCGGCGACCGTCCGGGACGGCACGCCTCGCGCGGCGGTGAGCGCACCGAGAAGGTCGCCGACGGGACGTACACGGTGCGCTCCGGAGACAACCTCTCGGTCATCGCGGACGACCTCGGGGTCGACGGTGGCTGGCACGAGCTCTACAGCGAGAACAAGAAGACCGTCGGAGGCGACCCGGACCTCATCCTCCCCGGTCAGAGCCTCGATCTGGGCGAAAAGTAACGGAAATTGACGATGCGTCTGCGGGGGACTTGGCACCTGATGTCCGGTTTGGCGCGAGTGAGAGATGGGTCTCAGAAGCCCTGATCGTCTTTGAAATTCAGTGGGTCGGGTGTCTACGGTCGTGACCGCTCGCCACTGGTGGGCCCCGCCGGTCGGTACGCCGAATCCTGCCAACGGCCGGACGGGAACAGTCGTCGCTCAAGAGCGCCGTGGGCAGGAGCGGGGGACCCAAGGTAAGTGCCGGAAACGGCTAGGGGTGAAGTCGCACTCGTGAGAGAGCGACCGGGCAACCACATCGGCCCGAACCCGACAGCTCACCTCGCAGGCGTCGGTGTAGGGGATCAACTCATGCTGCTTTCCGGCAAGGGCAAGCACCGCCGCCCGTCCAAGGCCACCCGTGTCGCCACGCTCGTCGGCGTGACCGGCGCCGCCGTCGCCGCCCCGCTGATGGCGGCCGGCTCGGCCTCCGCCGCCACCACGTCCGAGTGGGACGCCGTCGCCCAGTGCGAGTCCGGTGGCAACTGGTCCATCAACACCGGCAACGGTTACTACGGTGGCGTGCAGTTCTCCGCCTCCACCTGGGCCGCGTACGGCGGTACGAAGTACGCGCCGACCGCCGACAAGGCCTCCAAGGCCCAGCAGATCGAGATCGCCGAGAAGGTCCTCGCCGGCCAGGGCAAGGGCGCCTGGCCGTCCTGTGGCGTCGGCCTCTCGGGCGCCTCGCCCAGCAGCGGCGGCGGCTCGCAGGAGCAGGCTCCGCAGCAGCAGAGCAAGCCGCAGCCGCAGCAGACGCAGCAGCAGGCCGCTCCGCAGCAGCAGGCCGCGCCGAAGCCGGCCGCTCCCAAGCCGCAGCCGACGCCGCAGACCGAGACCAAGAAGACCGTCGAGACCCCGACCGGCAAGAAGGTCGAGAAGGGCGACGGCGAGTACAAGGTCAAGACGGGCGACACCCTGTCGAAGATCGCCGAGTCGCACGACGTCAAGGGCGGCTGGCAGAAGGTCTACAAGCTCAACGGCGACATCATCGACAACGCCGACTTCATCTACCCGGGCCAGCAGCTGCACCTCAGCTAGGCCCCCGGTCGCGGCCGTGCCTCGGCGGACGCACGGCCGTCCCCGTCCCCACGGGCTCCCCGCCCCGGTGCGTGTATCCCCCGTACGCACCGGGGCGGGGCCATGTCCGCCCCGCGGCAGTCCCCGGTGTTCGCTACTAGCGAGTAGAAAACGTGACCAACACGGTCTTACGCCCGGATTCCGCGCCATTTGGGCCTTGTGCCGTCCCAGGGGGCGGGCGGTCGGCTGGCCGAAGCCTCCGGGCCGGTTAGGCTCAGGAGACGCAGGGCCGAAGCGGCCCGGCGTAATCGTGTTTACGCGTCACACTCCCAGAAGGAGATGCTCGTGCCGTCCATCGACGTCGTCGTAGCCCGGGAAATCCTGGACTCCCGAGGCAACCCCACGGTCGAGGTCGAGGTCGGCCTCGACGACGGCAGCACCGGTCGTGCCGCCGTTCCGTCCGGTGCCTCCACCGGTGCTTTCGAGGCCATCGAACTCCGTGACGGTGACCCCAACCGTTACCAGGGCAAGGGTGTCGAGAAGGCCGTCCTCGCCGTCATCGAGCAGATCGGCCCGGAGCTCGTCGGCTACGACGCCACCGAGCAGCGCCTGATCGACCAGGCCATGTTCGACCTGGACGCCACCGACAACAAGGCCTCGCTCGGCGCCAACGCCATCCTCGGCGTCTCGCTCGCCGTCGCGCACGCCGCCTCCGAGGCCAGCGACCTGCCGCTGTTCCGCTACCTCGGCGGCCCGAACGCGCACCTGCTGCCCGTCCCGATGATGAACATCCTGAACGGCGGGTCGCACGCCGACTCGAACGTCGACATCCAGGAGTTCATGATCGCCCCGATCGGCGCGGAGTCCTTCTCCGAGGCGCTGCGCTGGGGCACCGAGGTCTACCACACGCTGAAGAAGGTCCTGAAGAGCAAGGGCCTGGCCACCGGCCTCGGCGACGAGGGCGGCTTCGCCCCGAACCTCGACTCCAACCGCGCCGCCCTCGACCTCATCCTCGAGGCCATCAAGGAGGCCGGTTACGTCCCCGGCGAGCAGATCGCGCTCGCCCTCGACGTCGCCGCGTCCGAGTTCTACAAGGACGGCAGCTACGAGTTCGAGGGCAAGAGCCGCTCGGCCGCCGAGATGACCGAGTACTACGCGGAGCTCGTCGCCTCGTACCCGCTGGTCTCCATCGAGGACCCGCTGTTCGAGGACGACTGGGCCGGCTGGAACACCATCACCGAGAAGCTCGGCGACAAGGTGCAGCTCGTGGGCGACGACCTGTTCGTCACCAACCCGGAGCGCCTGGCCCGCGGCATCGAGGAGAACTCGGCCAACGCCCTGCTCGTCAAGGTCAACCAGATCGGCTCGCTGACCGAGACCCTTGACGCCGTCGAGATGGCCCAGCGCAACGGCTTCAAGTGCATGATGTCCCACCGCTCCGGTGAGACCGAGGACGTCACCATCGCCGACCTCGCCGTCGCCACCAACTGCGGCCAGATCAAGACCGGCGCCCCGGCCCGCTCCGAGCGCGTCGCCAAGTACAACCAGCTCCTGCGCATCGAGGAGATCCTCGACGACGCGGCCGTCTACGCCGGTCGCAGCGCCTTCCCGCGCTTCCGCTCCGCGGAGTAGTCGGCGCCGCGAGGCCCCGTCCTCGTAGCCACGTGGTTACCTACGTCCCCGCACCCGGTCCCGTACCGTGTGCGGGGACGTACGCACGTTTACGCTGCTCTGGGGAGGCGGAACCATGGCCAAGGCCGGGACCAAGGACCGGTTCTCCACCGCGACCCGCCTGCGCCTGCTCGGCGAGCAGACCGCGGAGCGCGTCTACCGCTCCCAGACCAAGCGCCAGGCCCGCCGCTCCCGGCTCACCGGCCGCGCCGCGCTCCTCGCGCTCGTCCTCTGCTCGCTGGTCGTCGCGCTCGCCTACCCGATGAGGCAGTACGTCTCGCAGCGCGCCGAGATCGACGACCTGCGCCGGCAGCAGGCCGAACACCGGGCGGACGTCGAGAAGCTGCGCGACGAGAAGGCCCGCTGGCAGGACGACGCGTACGCGGAGCAGCGCGTCCGGGACCGCCTGCACTACGTGATGCCGGGCGAGACCGGATTCACGGTGATCGACCCCGCGGCGGCGAAGAGCCGCCGCACGGACCAGGGAGCGGCCACGCGCCCCTGGTACTCGAACGTCTGGGACGGCGTCGACAAGGCCGACCGCCCCGACGACTGACGTCAGCACGCCCTCTCGTGGCGAACCCCTCGTAGCGAACCGAGCGAAAGACAGGCATGGAAACGCCCCCGCCCACCACCGACCGCACCGAGCCCACCGACGCCGACGTCGAGGCATTCAAGCAGCAGCTCGGCCGCCCGCCGCGCGGCCTGCGGGCCATCGCGCACCGCTGCCCCTGCGGACAGCCGGATGTCGTCGAGACGGCGCCGCGCCTCCCGGACGGGACGCCCTTCCCGACGACGTACTACCTGACGTGCCCGCGGGCCGCCTCCGCGATCGGCACGCTCGAGGCCAACGGCGTCATGAAGGAGATGTCGGAGCGGCTGAAGACGGACGAGGAGCTGGCGAAGCAGTACCGCGCCGCGCACGAGGACTACATCGCGCGCCGTGACGCCATCGAGGTCCTGGAGGGCTTTCCGAGCGCGGGCGGCATGCCGGACCGCGTGAAGTGCCTGCACGTCCTGGTCGGCCACTCGCTGGCCGCGGGCCCCGGCGTGAACCCGCTGGGCGACGAGGCCATCGAGATGCTCCCGGAGTGGTGGGCGAAGGGCCCGTGCGTCACGCCGTGCGCGCCCGCCGGGGAGGAGACCGCATGACCAGGGTCGCCGCCGTCGACTGCGGCACGAACTCGATCCGCCTCCTGGTGGCGGACGCCGACCCGGCCACCGGCGAACTGGTCGACCTGGACCGGCGGATGACGATCGTCCGGCTCGGCCAGGGCGTCGACAGGACGGGCCGCCTCGCTCCCGAGGCGCTGGACCGCACGTTCGCCGCCTGCCGCGAGTACGCCGCCGTCATCAAGGAGCACGGCGCGGAACGCGTCCGCTTCGTCGCCACCTCCGCCTCCCGCGACGCCGAGAACCGCGACGAGTTCGTGCGGGGCGTCCTGGACATCCTGGGCGTCGAGCCGGAGGTCATCAGCGGCGACCAGGAGGCCGAGTTCTCCTTCACGGGCGCCACGAAGGAACTGACGGGCCGTGCCGACCTCGCCACGCCCTACCTGGTCGTGGACATCGGCGGCGGCTCCACGGAGTTCGTCGTCGGCACGGACCACGTGCGGGCCGCCCGCTCGGTCGACGTCGGCTGCGTCCGCATGACCGAGCGCCACCTCGTACGCGACGGAGTGGTCACCGACCCGCCGGCGCCGGAGCAGCTGGACGCGATCCGCGCCGACGTCGAGGCGGCCCTGGACCTCGCCGAGCGCACGGTCCCGCTCAAGGAGGCCCGCACGCTGGTCGGCCTGGCGGGCTCGGTGACCACGGTCGCCGCGATCGCGCTCGGCCTCGACACGTACGACTCCCGGGCGATCCACCACGCCCGCATCTCGTACGAGCAGGTCAGCACCATCGTGGACCGCCTCACGCACGCCACGCACGACGAGCGCGCCGCGATCCCGGTGATGCACCCGGGCCGCGTCGACGTCATCGCGGCGGGCGCGCTCGTCCTGCTCGCGATCATGGACAGGGTCGGGGCCCGCGAGGTCGTCGTCAGCGAACACGACATCCTCGACGGCATCGCGTGGTCTCTGGCCTGAGGTGAGGTTCGAGGGGCGCTCAGGTGTACGCCTGAGCGCTTCCTGTAGCGTCTGAGCGGTTGCCGGGGGCCTTGCTGTATGGGCGGTGGGAGCTACCTTGTGGCGTCCATCACGCGCGAGCGCAGCGGTTCGGCCGACAAGGCGTCGGCGAACTGCCACGAGTAAGCCGTGACCTCTTCCTCTTGTAGCTCAACCAGGTCGACCGTGGTCCGGAACAGGTACCGGAAGTCGAAGTGCAGATGTTGGGGTTCGCCCTTGCCCGGGTTGGCCGGGATCGAGTGCACGTCGATGTGGAGAGGCAGGCCGCTGTCGGGCTCGACGCGCTCGGGGGCGATGCCTGCCTCTTCGTGCAGCTCGCGCAGCG
This sequence comes from Streptomyces sp. NPDC093510, assembly GCF_040683555.1. Taxonomy (NCBI): domain Bacteria; kingdom Bacillati; phylum Actinomycetota; class Actinomycetes; order Kitasatosporales; family Streptomycetaceae; genus Streptomyces; species Streptomyces sp. NPDC093510. The sequence goes on along the minus strand of NZ_JBFBEE010000028.1, from coordinate 32,036 downwards.
CGGCATCGACGAGCGTCGTGTCGCTGTCCTCCACGTGGCCGCCCGGCAGCAGCCACTTACGCAGCGTGCGGTGCTCGATGGTGAGTACACGGCCGTCGGGGCGGAGCAGGGCGGCGCCGGCCGTGACGTGGCCGCGGAATTCCTTGCGTGAGGCAATCATGTCGCCCGCTTGGTCGATGGTTTCGACGAGTGCGGAGAGGCTGTCTTTCTCGTCCGGGTGCTCGGCGAGGTAGGCGTCGACCGTCTCGCGCACGTGCTGTGCCGTGATCGGCATGGGGGATGCTCCTGTCTTCTATCGGTTGAAGTAGCTGAGCCACGTCGCCGCGATGGTCGCCCGATCGTCGGCGCCCACCTCGTACATACCGGGTCCGAGGTCACCGCGGGTGAGCCTGCGGACTCCGGCGAGAATCTCGGCCTGTACGAGGAAGATGAACGGCCCTACGGAGGCGCCGTGCAGGAAGTTGACCGCGTTCCCTCCGTTGAGCAGGTAGAAGTAGTGGCCCGTCGTCGAGTACCGGGTCACGTGCTCGCCCTGAGGTGCTCGCTGGTAAACCCGCGGGAGCGCTGCGAGGTCGAGTTCGTCCTCGGACGAGGTCACGGTCGCGACGTAGGCGCCGTTGCGCAGGCTGGAAAAGTCCTCGCCGCGCAGCGACACCGCGCCGGTCGCGCACAGGACCAGGCCCGCGCCGCGCAGGGCCGTGTCTCGGTCCCGCGCTACGTTGAAGCCCTGTGAGAGTGCTTGTGTCTGCCGTACCGGGTCGACGTCGTGCACGGTGACCTGTACGCCCTTGGCGTGCAGCAGGCGGGCGATGGAAGAGCCGAGCTTGCCGAAGCCGATCACCAGCGCGGACCGGCCGTGCAGGATGTCGCCGCGACCGCGCATCAGTGCCTCGGCCGAGAACACGACGGACTGCCCAACGAGGTAGTCCTCGGGATCCTTGAGCGGGGAGCGGGCGACCGAGACGACGGGGCAGGGCAACTTGTCGCGATCGGCGTAGCGCTTGTGGCCGTTCTCCGTGTCCTCGACGACGCCGAGGATGCGCCCCGAGAAGCGGTCGCACAGCGCGTCGAGCGAGGGGGCGAAGTATCCGCCGACGTCGAGCAGGGCGATGTCCTCGCCGGGGGCACGCGACTCGATGTATTCGACCGCCGCATCGGGGTCCTCGAACAGGTCGCGCGACAGGGGGTCACATGCCGTCGTCTGCTCGACCTCGCGGAGCGTGGCGGGGTCGATGGATTTCGGTTTGGGCAGCACGGCCCGTAGATCGGTGCTCTTTCCTACTGCGCCGACGAATGCGGGGCGCTCGGGGAGCAGATGCGTGATCAGGAAGGACGACGGACGCTCGGTCGGGGCGAAGGCGTCGACGATGCGCGCGAAGTAGGCGTCTAGTCGGGCGCGCTCGAACTGTTCCATGGACTCATTTCCCTTGTGAGGGTGCAACTCCGGGCGGAGGGATGGAGTAGCGGGTCAGGGGTGGTGCCGGGTGAGGTCATGGCGCCTTCACTTCGGCCCATACGGCCTTGCCGCCCGCGGTGTCGGTCACGCCCCAACTGGCGGGGCACAGGATGTCGACGATGGCCAGGCCGCGCCCGTGGTCCTCCTGCGAAGTGGCCGAGTGCACGTGGGGGTGACGCTGTGACGGGTCGTGCACCTCAATGCGGGTCCTGTGGTCGTCGGCGTCGACCATCAGGCGCAGGAACGCGCCGGGGGTCGAGCCGTGACGCACGGCGTTCGTGACCAGCTCGCTGACGATCAGGACGACATCGTCGAGGTATGCGCCGGTAACCTCCGGCGCATCCGCGGCGAGGTAGTCGCGTACGAAGTGACGGGCATCTGTGGGTGCCTGGGGGCGCCCTCGTAATAGGAGGACGTGAGGGGCCGCGGGTTGAGCACGTGCGTGAGATGTGGTTCGTGTGATCCATCTGTCGAGGTTCATCCGTCGGCCCTGTCCTTCTATCTGGCCCGGCGCTAGCCGGAATGACTCCTTCAAGGGAACCGCTCCGTATGGGGGCGCGGCCACGGCATCGATGCGGCAGTCTTGTCGCACATCGGATGCATGGCTGCGTTGTGAGGCGCCGCAAGGGTTCGACGGAGAAAGGAAGTCCACATGAGCCTGGGAAAACGGCGAAAGACTGTGGGCTACAGTCAAGAGAAACTAGCCGCCGAACTTGGCGTCGACCGCACAACGGTCGGCCGCTGGGAGCGAGGGGAAACCGAGCCTCAACCGGAGCAACGGCCCAAGTTGGCAGAGCTGTTACTCGTTGACCTCGCCACGCTCGATGCCCTGATCAAGGGATCAACCGCACCCCTGAAGGTGTCGGCGGGGTCGCCGTCGTACGACGACCATTGCCCAGGGGATGACGACATGATCCGACGCGAGTTCTTGCGCGCCATCGCGGTGGCAGGCGCGCTTGCCGCGCTGTCCGACGAAGAAGCCGAGGCCATCGCCGCTGACGCGGAGCGGGAGGACGCGGCCGGCTTCCTGCGCATGAATGACCACCTCTGGCAGGTCTACCAACTCGCACGCTCGAAACGGTCTGTCCAGGCAGTCGTCAGCGACCAACTCGGCGCGCTCAACAACACGCTCGCCGCCCGCCCCACCCTCGGCCCGTTGTGCATGGCGGCCGGGGACCTCTTCCAGCTCGCCGGCGAGCTGGCGTTCGACGGCAACCGGCACACGGACGCCGCCGCCTCCTACGCACTCGCGGCGACGGCGAGCAAGGAAGCCGGCGCATTCGACCTCTGGGCCTGCGCCCTGGTCCGGCACGCGTACGTCGAAGTGGCGAGCGGCCAATACCCCGAGGCCGTCGGACTGCTGTCCGTCGCCGAGCGCGTTGCCAAGCGCGGCGACAGCGCACTTTCCACCCGGCAGTGGGTCGCTGCCGTGCAGGCCGAGGCACACGCCGGCTTGGGCCACCTCACCGAATGCGAGCGTGCCCTCGACGCGGCCGAGGAAGTACTGCACCTCGGCGATCAGGCCCACAATGGCGGATGGCTGCGATTCGACGGCTCACGTCTCGCCGAGGAACGCGGAGCCCGGTACGTCCAACTAGGTGCGCTCGACAAGGCCGAGGACGCGCTGAACACCGCCCTCAAGCAAGCGCCGCTCGCTCGCGGGCAATCGTTCCGTCGCCGCGGCGTCGTCCTCGCGGACCTCGCCGCGATCGGGGCCAAGCGCCGTGATCCTGAGCAGGTCGTCGCGTACGGCACCGAGGCGCTACGCCTCGCCCGGCAATCTTCGTCCGGGTACGTCGCCCGTAGACTCAAGGGTTTACAAGCTGAGATCGGCGCACTCGCTGACTCCCGCGTTGCTGCGCTGGGCGCCGAGATTGCCGCATTGAGCACCACGTGACGAGAGGGGTTGCCGTGTCGCAGACCGAGGGTGCCCGCCTGTTCCGCGAATCATGGATCGCGGGTGTGCGGAAGCACTTCCCAGGTGAGCCGAAGCCGGGCTATGTGACCCCCTGGGACGAAACGCCGGAGTGGGAGCGGCAGGCCGCGGGCGCGGTGTACGAGCAGGTGCGGCAGTTCCTCGAACTCAGCGGAGGCCACGCCTCGCGTCTCAGCCGTGAGCAAAAGAGCCGGTTCGTGGCGACCGCATGGACGGCGCAGATGTTCAAGCACTTCGAGGACCCCAAGCCGGGCTACGTGGCTGACTGGCCCGAGCTTCCGGAATGGCAGCAGCAGACCGACGCGGACATCTTCGAGGCCATCGAGCAGGCTGTCGCCTGAGTGCGCAGCTGAGGGCTCTGGCATTGCCATGAGTCGTTTTCTCTGGACCGTGTCATCACGTGGCGGGGGAAGCGGGCCACGCACCGAAGTGCCCGCCACGTGTCGATAGGGGGCGTCCTCGACGGGATCGGCTTCGCTATCGCTTGAGCGCCTCCTGTAGCGTCTGAGCGGTCGCCAGGGGGGTTGGAAGATGCTCCGGCGACAGTCCGTCGGGAAAGTTCGTGAAGTTCTTCACAAGGAAAAAGGCCCTGATGGGCGAGGTTCGGGAGTGCTGGGCCTCCGAAAGGGGTCGCCGCGGCTCGTGGAGCGTGTGACCGGAGTGCTTCGCGGGTGTGACCGGAGCGTGTCTCGGGGTGGCGGATCGCTCGGCGGGAGGCCTCGGAGCGCAGCTCACAAGGGGTGGACAACGACTCGCGTGGCGTCCTGGTTCCCCTCGGGCACCATGACCTCGGTCACGTGGGCGGCGAAGTGTAGCAGAGGGCCTCCGCATGCTTGTGAAGGGGCGCACGAGCGACCCCCGCCGGGCGGGTGGATACTCGATGGCATGAGCACCACGGAGCGTCCCAGGATCCTCGTAGTAGGCGGTGGGTACGTAGGCCTGTACGCAGCTCGGCGCATCCTCAAGAAGATGCGCTTCGGAGAGGCGACCGTCACGGTCGTCGACCCCCGGTCGTACATGACCTACCAGCCTTTCCTCCCCGAAGCCGCCGCCGGCAGCATCTCGCCTCGGCACGTCGTCGTACCGCTGCGACGCGTACTGCCGAGGGCCGAGGTCCTCACCGGCCGGGTCACCACCATCGACCAGGACCGCAAGGTCGCCACGATCGCGCCGCTCGTCGGCGAGGCGTACGAGCTGCCTTTCGACTACCTGGTCATCGCGATGGGCGCGGTCTCCCGCACCTTCCCGATCCCCGGTCTCGCCGAGCAGGGCATCGGCATGAAGGGCATCGAGGAGGCCATCGGCCTGCGCAACCACGTCCTCGAGCAGCTCGACAAGGCTGACTCCACGACCGACGAGGAGGTCCGCCGCAAGGCGCTGACCTTCGTCTTCGTCGGTGGCGGCTTCGCGGGTGCGGAGACCGTCGGTGAGGTCGAGGACATGGCCCGCGACGCGGCCAAGTACTACAACAACGTGAAGCGCGAGGACATGCGCTTCGTGCTCGTCGACGTCGCGGACAAGATCCTCCCCGAGGTCGGCCCGAAGCTCGGCCAGTACGGCAAGGAGCACCTCGAGGGCCGCGGTGTCGAGGTCTACCTCAAGACCGGCATGGACTCCTGCGTGGACGGTCACGTGGTCCTGAACAACGGCCTCGAGGTCGACTCCAACACCATCGTGTGGACCGCGGGCGTCAAGCCGAACCCGGCGCTGTCCCGCTTCGGTCTGCCGCTCGGCCCGCGCGGTCACGTGGACACCCAGACGACGCTCCAGGTGCAGGGCACGGACTACATCTGGGCCGCGGGCGACAACGCCCAGGTGCCGGACGTCGTCGGCCGCAAGGCCGGCAACGAGAACGCCTGGTGCCCGCCGAACGCCCAGCACGCGCTGCGGCAGGCGAAGGTCCTCGGCGACAACGTGATCTCCGGCATGCGGGGCTTCCCGCAGAAGGAGTACAGCCACGCCAACAAGGGTGCGGTCGCCGGTCTCGGCCTGCACAAGGGCGTCGCGATGATCGTCATGGGCAAGATAAAGATCAAGCTCAAGGGCCGTCTCGCCTGGTACATGCACCGCGGGTACCACGGCATGGCGATGCCGACGTTCAACCGCAAGATCCGCGTCTTCGCGGACTGGACGCTTGGCATGTTCCTCAAGCGCGAGGTCGTCTCCCTGGGCGCCATGGAGACTCCGCGCGAGGAGTTCTACGAGGCGGCCAAGCCCGCCCCGAAGCCCGCGGTCGCCGCCGAGCCGGCTCCCGCGGCGAAGACCGAGGAGCGGGCGAAGGCCTCCTGACCTCGCGTCACTGATCCACCCCGAAGGGGCCGCCTGCCATCCGTGGTGCGGGCGGCCCCTTCGGCGTACCCGGCGGCGCACCCGCGAGAAACTAGATGCCAGGGGCATCTATTTTGCCGTACCGTGATGCGGCAACGGGACTGCGTCCGGGGCCCTCCGGTGTTTACGTGGTGTTGGACCGTTCCGGGATTTTCCCTCATTGTCACAACAAAGGGATGCCCCATCCACGGAGGTGTGCGCCATGCAGGACGCCGCACAGCGGCTGAAGACCCTCGCCGAGCAGCTCGTGGGAGCCCCGCTGCCGGTACGTATCCGCGCCTGGGACGGGTCGGAGGCGGGCCCGCCGACCGCCCCCGCCCTTGTCGTACGCAACCGCCGGGCCCTGCGCCACCTCCTGTGGAAGCCGGGCGAGCTGGGCCTCGCCCGCGCCTGGGTCGCCGGCGACCTGGACGTCGACGGGGACCTGTACCAGGTCCTGGACGCGCTGGCGGAGTTCATCTGGGAGCGCGACGACAACGCCAGGAGCCTGCGGCAGTCCCTGCGCGACCCGGAGGTCCGCGCCGCGGTCCGCTCCCTGCTCGCCCTCTCCGCGCCCTTCCTGCCGCCCGCCCCGCCACCGGAGGAGATGCGCAGACACGGCCGTCTCCACCTCCACACCAAGGGCAGCGACCGCCGCGCCATCAGCCACCACTACGACGTCGGCAACGACTTCTACGAGCTGGTGCTCGGCCCGTCGATGGTCTACTCGTGCGCCTACTGGGAGTCGCCCGACGGCACCCTGGAGGACGCCCAGCGCGACAAGCTCGGACTCGTCTGCCGCAAGCTCGGCCTGAAGCCCGGCATGCGGCTCCTCGACGTCGGCTGCGGCTGGGGCTCCATGGCCATCCACGCGGCCCGCGAGTACGGCGTGAGCGTCATCGGCGTCACCCTCTCCCAGGAACAGGCCGCCTACGCCAGGAAGCGGGTGGCCGGGGAGGGCCTGACGGACCGGATCGAGATCCGCGTCCAGGACTACCGTGACGTGCGCGACGGTCCGTACGACGCCATCAGCTCCATCGGCATGGCCGAACACGTCGGCAGCGAACGCTACTTGGAGTACGCCAACGACCTGTACGCCCTCCTCAAGCCCGGCGGACGGCTCCTCAACCACCAGATCGCGCGCCGCCCGCAGGCCGACGAGTCGGCGTACTCCGTGGACGAGTTCATCGACGCGTACGTCTTCCCCGACGGGGAGCTGGCACCCGTGGGCAGCACGGTCGCACTCCTGGAGAAGGCCGGGTTCGAGGTCCGCGACCTGGAGTCCATCCGCGAGCACTACGCCCTCACCCTGCGCCGCTGGGTCGCCAGCCTGGAGGCGCGCTGGACGGAGGGGCAGCGGCTCACCTCGCCCGGCCGCGCCCGCATCTGGCGCCTCTACATGGCCGCCTCCGCGCTCGCCTTCGAACACAACCGCATCGGCGTCAACCAGGTCCTCGCGGTGAAGACCCCGGAGACCGGAGCGTCGGGCCTGAGCCTGCGGACGAGGGACTGGCGCGGCTGACCGTCTCAGCCCGTCCGGCGTTTGAGGACGAGCCGCGCAGCGGCGACACGCGGGGCAAGCCGAAGGGCCCCGGACGAGGTTCCTTGTCCGGGGCCCTTTTCCGTACTGCCGAGCGGAGCGCTACTCGCTCTTGATGGCCATCAGCGGGTTCAGCTTCGCCGCGCTGCGGGCCGGCCACATCGCCGCGAGGACACCGACCAGGGCCGCGATCCCGAGGAAGATCACGATCCGGCCGAGCGGGATCTCCATGGAGTACGTGGAGACGCTGTTCGAGATGGTGCCGCCCGCGACCCAGCCCATGAAGAGGCCGAGACCGATGCCGAGCACCGCGCCGAACAGGGAGATGATGACCGCCTCCAGGCGCACCATCTGCTTGACCTTCGCGCGGTCCAGGCCGATCGCCCGCAACATGCCGATCTCGTGCTTCCGCTCGAAGACCGACATCGCGAGGGTGTTGATGACGCCGAGCACCGCGATCAGGACGGCCATGGCGAGCAGGCCGTAGAGCATGTTCAGCATCATGTTGATGGCGCCGGCCACCTGGTTGCTGATCGCGTCCTTGTCCTGGATGGTGATGGCGGGGTTGTCGCCCAGGGCATCGACGATGGTGTCCTCGGCCTTGCCGGAGGTGCCGCCCTTCATCTTCACGAGGACCTGCTTGTCGACGACCTTGGTCAGATGCGGGTCGACGGCGGAGGTCGGCGCGAAGAGGCCGTTGAGCATCTCGTTGCCCTCATAGACACCCGCGACCTTCAGCTCGACCTTCTTGCCGTCGTCGTCGAACTTCAGCGGGAAGGTGTCGCCCGCCTTGAGGCCCTTCTCCTTGGCGGTGTCCGTGTCGACGAGCGCGCCGCCGGACTTCAGGCCCTCCACCGAGCCGCTGGTGAAGTCCAGGCCGACCAGCTTGCCGAAGGTCTTCGGGTCGACGCCGGAGATGGAGACGTAGCCGCCGTCGACCTCGCCGTAGGTGCTGCGCAGCGGGGTGGTCGCCTCGACGTCCGGGAGCTTGTCCAGCTTCTCGCGGACCTCGGGGGTCAGCGGCTGGAAGTTCGCCATCGAGACGCTGTAGTCGGCCTTCATGGCGCCGGCGGCCATCTTGTTGATGGCGGTGCTCATCGAGGTGGCGACCACGGTCATCGCCGTGATGAGGGTCAGCCCGATCATCAGGGCCGCGGCCGTGGAGGCCGTACGGCGCGGGTTGCGCACCGAGTTGAGGCGCGACAGCTTGCCGGTGACGCCGAACGGCTTCAGGAGCGGCGCCGACGCGGCGATGAACGGCCGGGACAGCAGCGGCGTGAGGACGATGACGCCGACGAGCATGACGGCCGCGCCGCCCGACTTCACGTAGTTGTCCTTCATGAAGAGCATCACCGCGCCGAGCGCGACGATGACCGAACCGATGGTGTTGCGGACCACGAGGCCCCGTACGGTCGGCGTCGCGTGGACGCTGTTCATCGCGGCGACCGGCGGAATCCGCGCGGCGCGGCGGCCCGGCAGCCACGCGGCCAGCATGGTCACGACCACGCCGATGAGCAGCGCCACGACGATCGTGGTCGGGGCGATGACGAGCGGTCCGTCGGGCAGCGAGGCGCCGGCGGAGTTCATCAGGGACTCCAGGCCCACGGCCACGCCGATGCCGAGCGCGAAACCGCTCACGGCGGCGATCATGCCGACGAGGAACGCCTCGATCAGCACCGAGCGCGTCACCTGGCGGCGCGAGGCACCGACGGCCCGCATGAGCGCGAGCTCCTTGGTGCGCTGGGCGACCAGCATGGTGAAGGTGTTGGCGATGATGAAGATGCCGACGAAGAGCGCGATGCCCGCGAAGATCAGCAGGACCTGGCTCATCGAGCTGGTCTGCCTCTCGATCATGTCGTCCTGCTGGGCCTTGAGCTCGCCGCCCGTCATCGTCGAGGAGTCCTTGGGCAGGATCTTCTCGACCGCGCTGTTCAGGGCCGCCTCGGAGGTGCCCGGGGCCGCCTTCACGTCGATCTCGTCGTACTGGTTCTTGTTGAGCGCCTTGAGCGCGGTCTTGTTGTCGAAGACGACCAGGCTGCCGCCCGCGACGACACTGCCCTCGTCGGTGTCGAAGATGCCGCTGACCTTCGCGGTACGCACCGGGCCGTCGGTGGAGTAGCGGACGGAGTCACCCACCTTGTAGCCGGTGCGGCCGGCGGTGCGGGAGTCGAGCGCTATGTCACCGGCGGACTTCGGGGCGGCGCCCTCGGTGAAGTCGTAGCGCGGGTCCTTGCCGTCCTTGCCCGGGAAGTAGTTGGCGCCGGTGGTGCCCCACTCGCCGCCCACCAGCTTGCCGTCCTTGTCGGCGAGCGCGGTGAAGCCGGAGACGGAGCCGAGCACGGAACCGGCGCCGGGCAGCCCGTCGGCCTTCTTCAGGAGGGAGTCGGTGAGCTCGGGCTTCTGCTTGGGGCCGTGGCCGCTGTCGTCACCGGAGTAGGTGCTGTCGGACGTGATGGCGACGGAGACGTGGTCGAAGCTCTTCGCCGACTTGTTCTTGTAGGCGTTGCCGAAGGTGTCGGTGAAGACCAGGGTGCCGGAGACGAAGGCGACGCCGAGCATGACGGCGAGCACGGTCATCAACAGCCTGGCCTTGTGCGTGAGCACGTTGCGCAGGGCGGTACGGAACATGGGTGTGAGTCCTGGTGCAAAGGGAGGGGCGGCGGAGTGCCCCGTCAGGGGCGCGGGACTGTGACATATGCGGCTCCGCCGCGTGGGCGCGACCAGCCACGACGGTCCGCAGTCGAAGAGAGGGCGACCGGCGCCTAGCTGGTCCTGCCCTTCGCGTCGAAGTGCTTCATGCGGTCGAGCACCCCGTCCGCCGTGGGCCGGTGCATCTCGTCGACCACGCGCCCGTCCGCCAGGAAGATCACGCGGTCCGCGTACGACGCGGCGACCGGGTCGTGGGTGACCATCACGACGGTCTGTCCGAGATCGCGCACGGAGTTGCGGAGGAAGCCGAGGACCTCCGCGCCGGAGCGCGAGTCGAGGTTGCCGGTCGGCTCGTCACCGAAGATGATCTCCGGCTGGGAGGCGAGCGCGCGGGCCACGGCCACGCGCTGCTGCTGGCCGCCGGAGAGCTCGGTGGGCCGGTGGCTGAGGCGCCCGGAGAGGCCGACCATCTCGATGACCTGCTCCAGCCACCGCTTGTCCGGCTTGCGGCCCGCGATGTCCATGGGGAGCGTGATGTTCTCCAGGGCGGTCAGCGTCGGCAGCAGGTTGAACGCCTGGAAGATGAAGCCGATCTTGTCCCGGCGGAGCTTGGTGAGCTGCTTGTCCTTGAGCGTGGACAGCTCGGTCTCACCGATGCGCACGGAACCGGAGCTGAAGCTGTCCAGGCCGGCGACGCAGTGCATCAGGGTCGACTTGCCCGAGCCCGAGGGGCCCATGATCGCGGTGAACTCGCCCTGCCCGAAGTCGACGGAGACGTGATCCAGGGCGACCACCTGGGTCTCACCCTGTCCGTACACCTTGGAAAGATCCGTGGCGCGCGCGGCCACGGCGGTGGCGCGGGCGGCGAAAGGGGTGGTGGTCACGGGGCAGTGCTCCTGTCAGGACGACGAGTGGGGACTTCATCCATCGTCCTGGCCGATCAGCGTCCTGTAGTCAGCCGCTGTTCCGGTTCCGGGGGCCCTCTCCAGTCGGACTTGAGCGCGGCCTGTCATACCTGGGGATGACAGGCGTCCCTGATGCGGAAAGGAGGAAAAAGCGGGACCTGGAACGTCGGGGCGGCTAAATTCCGTCATTCCGTGCAGAGGGCCACGAGCCCGGCCGGACCCGGGGACAGGCCTCCGGCATGTACCGACGGACCGTGACAGCGGCTGATGCACCCTCAGACGTCAATAAAATAAGACAACATCGGGCTGTCCTTCCGCTGTTCGGGGGATGCCTCCCGATAGGGTCGAAGCCTCGACGCGGAGCCCCATGGCCTGCCCGGATGGTGGAATGCAGACACGGCGAGCTTAAACCTCGCTGCCCCTCGGGGGCGTGCCGGTTCGAGTCCGGCTCCGGGCACATCCGCTGCTGTGTGAAGGTGCCGGTGGCACCACCCTCTCCGCCTCGCGGTCACCCGAGCGGCGGAACCGTACCGATCCGGGAACAGTACGGCCCGTGTCGAGCGTTCTCCGTCACAGAGAGGGAAAGATCCTCCCCAAGCACTAGGCCCATCCCTTTGCCTACGCATTACTCTTGAGGCAAAGCCACACACGGTGGCCATGGAGGAGTGAAATGAGGAGCAGTAACCCGGTCTTCTCGCGACGGGGGTTCAGCCGCGACAACGGCTACGCCGGCTTCGGCGCGCAGCCGCAGGCCGGGGGACCCGCAGCCGCGACCCAGACCCAGCAGGGCAACCCGTACGCGCAGGGCAATCCGTACGCAGGTGGCCAGCAGGCCCCGGCGGGCAATCCCTACGCCACCAATCCGTACGCCCAGCAGGACCTGCAGCACGGCGCGCCCCAGGCGCCCGTAACCACCGCAGGACGCATGACGATGGACGACGTCGTCATGCGCACGGCGACCACGCTCGGCACGCTCGTGGTCACGGCCGCGCTCGCCTGGGCGCTGCTGCCGGTGGACGACGCCAACATCAGCAAGTCGTACGGCATCGCGATCGGCGCCGGCCTCATCGCGATGGTGCTCGGCCTCGTGCAGGCCTTCAAGCGCAAGGCCTCGCCCGCGCTGATCATGACGTATGCGGCGCTGGAGGGTGTCTTCCTCGGCGTCGTCTCCAGCGTCGTCGACAACCGCATCGCGAGCGGCGCGGCCATGCAGGCCGTGCTCGGCACGATGGCCGTCTTCATCGGCGTCCTCGTGGCGTACAAGGCGGGCTGGATCCGCGTCAACCGCCGCTTCTACGGCTTCGTGATGGCCGCGGCGATGGGCTTCCTGCTGCTGACCGCCGTGAACCTGCTGTTCATGGTCTTCGGCGGCGGTGACGGTCTGGGCTTCCGCAGCGGTGGTCTCGGCATCGTGTTCGGCATCGTCGGCATCCTGCTCGGCGCCTGCTTCCTGGCTCTGGACTTCAAGCAGGTCGAGGATGGCATCGCGTACGGGGCCCCGAAGGAAGAGGCCTGGCTCGCCGCGTTCGGTCTGACGATGACGCTCGTCTGGATCTACATGGAGTTCCTGCGCCTGATCGCGATCTTCTCGGGCAACGACTGAGACGGCTGACAGCGCCTGACAGCTGAACCGAAGGGCCCGCGGACCGGAGACGGTCCGCGGGCCCTTCGCCGTGTGGGTGGGGGGTCAGAGGAATTTGCGGGCAGCCCGCCTGAGGTCGTACTCGTGGATGATCGCCTTCGCGTGGCCGTACGCGAGGTTGTGTTCGGCGCGGAGCCAGCTGACCTTCTCCTCGAAGCGGAAGAGAGAGGGTCCTTCGTCCACGGCACGGAGCCAGTCGGAGACTTCACGACCGGTGCATTGGGGGATTCGGGCGAGCAGGTTGCGGTGGGTCTCCTCGGAGAAGACTTGGGACATCGGCGCCTCCGGACGCGTCGCGATGTGTTCCGTCCTTCACGACACCGTGCCTGAGCGCGGGGGCGTTGGCAACAGTCCCGGAAAGGCGCATAGGGTCGCGGGGTGCTCGATACGACGCCTTTGACGGCCGCAGTGGACCATTTCGCCGACCGCCTGCGGGCCGCTCCGCAGAGCCGGCTCCAGCGCGGAGCGGCGACCGAAGCGCTCGCTCTGGCCAGGGAGTTGGCGATACTCGCCCAACGCATCGAGGAGCCGGAGGCCCGACCGCGGGAGATGCCGGACGCGGGGATGTTCGCCGCCGCCGACCAGATCACCGTCGCGGGCCGCGACCTGGCCCTCGTCCTGACGGACGCGGAGGAGCTGGAACGGGTCCTGCGGCTCGTGGAGGAGGCGCAGAAGCGGGCCGGGGTCTAGGACCCGTAGCTCGGGCCCAGGACCCGCTTCGGTGGCTCAGACGGACGCGATGACGCGGTCGGCCAGGATGTAGATGTTCTCGGTGCCGCACTCGAAGGTGAGGGCGTACGCGCCGGAGATGCCGGAGCCGCCGAGCAGGAACGGCGTGCGGCCCTCGCGCAGGGCCGTGGCGAGGAGCTCCGCGGTCTCGCGGTGGCCGGGCGTCATGCACAGCGTCGTACCGTCCGCGAAGACGTACACGTCCAGGGTGCCCAGCGGGCCGGGGCGGACGTCGGAGAGGGCGGTGCGGGCGGCCGCCAGCTCCTCCAGGCACTCCACCGTGCGCTCGTGGTCGCCGTGCTCGCCGTGGGCCCCGTGCTCGCCGTCGGCCCGGTGCACCGGCGTCTGCACCGGCACGAAGTCCGGGTGCGAGGGGTGCCGGCGGCGGGCGGCGGCCAGCTCCGGGGAGTCCCCGGCGAACTCGTCGGTGCCCGCCGGGTCGGCGAAGGGCTCGGTCACCGGCTCCAGGCTGTCCGACTCCAGGCCCGCGAAGTCGGCCTGGCGCGGCAGGAACAGCTCGTCGGCGATGCCGTCAGGAATGCCGGGCAGCCCGCTCAGGAGCGAGGGCCCCTCGGAGCCCTCGCGGGCTTCCTGGGCGGCCCAGAAGGCCCGCGCCTCGGCGAGCTCGCGCTCCCGCTCCTCGGCGAGCGCCTCGGACACGGCCGCGCGTATCTCGTCGGTGTCCACCGTGCTGCGGGCGGCCGGCACCGTGGGGTGCGCTCCGCTCGTGGCACGGCTCTCGGCCAGTTCGTTGTGCAGGGCTGTGATCTCGGCGAGCTGCTTGCGCAGGCCGTGCACCGCGTGCAGGGCAGCGACACCCACGGCCGTGGCAGCGGCCGTGGAGAGCAGCAGGGCAAGAGGCAAGGCGCTCACTGACGTACTCCCGGTTTCAAGTCGACCCCCGACTTCCTACATCAGCTTGAAGCCTGCACGATCCACCTGTCAGTGCATTACGTCACGAACTGGACAGGTCTTTAGGCCCGGTGTACCTCAGCGGATGTGCTCTGAGCTGGTCATATGCACCTCCCCCAGGAGATAGGTCACATCCTGGGGGAGATTGGGTCACGAAGTGATGCAGCGACGGAGCGTCAGCACTGTGAACCGTGTGTCAGCGGATTCGGCCCCGTGCGGGCCGAAATCCCTCAGCTGAGGCGCTCGATGACCATCGCCATGCCCTGGCCGCCGCCCACGCACATCGTCTCCAGACCGAACTGCTTGTCGTGGAACTGGAGAGAGTTGATGAGCGTGCCGGTGATGCGGGCGCCGGTCATGCCGAAGGGGTGCCCGACGGCGATGGCGCCACCATTCACGTTCAGCTTGTCGAGGGGGATGTTCAGGTCGCGGTAGGAGGGGATCACCTGGGCGGCGAAGGCCTCGTTGATCTCCACGAGGTCGATGTCGTCGATGGTGAGGCCCGCACGCCGCAGGGCCTGCTTGCTCGCCTCGACCGGGCCGAGGCCCATGATCTCGGGGGAGAGGCCGGTGACGCCGGTGGAGACGATGCGGGCGAGCGGGGTCAGGCCGAGCTCGCGGGCCTTGGTGTCGCTCATGATCACGAGGGCGGCGGCGCCGTCGTTCAGCGGGCAGCAGTTGCCGGCGGTGACGAGTCCGTCGGGGCGGAAGACCGGCTTCAGGCCCTGCACGCCCTCCATGGTCACGCCCGCGCGCGGGCCGTCGTCCTTGCTGACGACGGTGCCGTCGGGGGTGGTGACCGGGGTGATCTCCCGCTCCCAGAAGCCGTTCTTGATGGCCTCCTCGGCGAGGTTCTGCGAGCGGACGCCGAACTCGTCCATGTCCTGGCGGGTGACGCCCTTGGAGCGGGCCAGGTTCTCGGCGGTCTGGCCCATCGCGATGTACGCGTCCGGAATGAGGCCGTCCTCGCGCGGGTCGTGCCAGGTGGAGCCCTCGGTCTGGGCGACGGCCGCGGTGCGGGCCTCGGCGTCGGCGAAGAGGGGATTGTGGGTGTCGGGCAGCCCGTCGCTGGTCCCCTTCACGCTCCGCGACACCATTTCCACACCCGCGGAGATGAAGACGTCACCCTCGCCCGCCTTGATGGCGTGCAGGGCCATACGGGAGGTCTGGAGGGAGGAGGAGCAGTACCGGGTGACGGTGCAGCCCGGGAGGTGGTCCATGCCCATCTGCACGGCCACGATGCGGCCCAGGTTGTGCCCCTGCTCGCCACCGGGCAGGCCACAGCCGAGCATCAGGTCGTCGATGTCCTTGGGGTCGAGCTCCGGCACCTTGGCGAGGGCGGCCTCGATGATGGTGGCGGTCAGGTCGTCCGGACGCAGATCCTTCAGCGAGCCCTTGAAGGCGCGGCCGATCGGAGTGCGGGCAGCAGAGACGATCACGGCTTCGGGCATCAGAACGCTCCAGTGGCGAGGGGGCGGGACGGACTCGGAACTCGGACTCACTGGGAAGTTACCTGCACGTATTGCTGTGGGTCATCGGGTAGGGGGTGTGACGCCGGACGCATTTCTAAGCGGGCGCTCAGGCCGCGGGGCCCCGCGCGTAAGGGGGTTGCGTTGGGGTTGCGTCTGGTTGCGTTTCCCGCTGCGGGCCGGTGGGGCTGGTCGCGCAGTTCCCCGCGCCCCTGGGCCGGGTGGCCCGGAGCATGGCTCGCCGTGCTCCGGGCGCACATGCCTCCACGCCCCTGTCAGGCCGGTTCGGCGCCTGCGGGCCGCTTGGTGTTGCGGATGAAGGCCGAGAATGCCTCGAGGGACGTGCTGAGTATCGCTCGGGTGGGGTCGCTGCTTTCGGTGAGTTTGACTGTGCCGGTCGCTGTCGCTGTGACGTGGACGCATGAGTCGCCCTGCCCGCAGTAGGACGACTTCTGCCACTCGTGCGCGGGGGCAAGCATGGAGTTCCCTTTACAGGTCGCGGATGAGGTTGTGGATGAGGTCGCGTGACCTCGTGACGTTGAGGGCGATGGATTCGATTCGGTCGAGGAGTACGCGGTACATCTCCAACTGAGCCTCGGCGTCGAGGAACGTGGGGCCGTGTGACTGGTCGAGGTGGACTGTGTCCGCCTCCGCTCCTCCTCCCCGGAGGGGATCCGCGTGGCCGTGTGGGACTCCGATCCGTTCCTATGCCATGGGGACGGGGCGGGTGGGGAAGTTGCTGTGGGCCGAGGTCACTCCGGGATCTCGGTGAAGGAAACCGTCCGGAGGATCGCCGACATGATGTCGCAGAACTCGGCCCAGTAGTCCGTGGATGCGGTGTGGAGCGTGAAGATCGCGGTGAACGGGCCTGTGGGGAAGGGGATGTGGACCTGTATCTGTCCGGTGAGAAGATCCGTCGCCTCGCCATCGGCCGTCACTTCCGGGGAGAGCGTGTACTTCTTCAGCGCGATGGACGATACGGAGGGCCCGCACGGCAGGTCGAGCCAGCGGGCGTCGTTGTAGGGGTCGCTGGACAGGACGGCGAGGATGCCTTGGGCGACGACGTCGGTGTCGACATCGGCCTGGTCGGTCGGGACGGCCGCAACGGTCAGGGCACATTGGGCGACCCCGTCGGCGGGTTCGCTCCGGGTCACGCCCCCGTCCTCTCCCTGGTCCGCCGTGGAGAAGAGGCCCAGCGCCGAATACGAGACACCCGTGTCCGCCATGAGCTCGGCCATCGCCGCGTAGTAGGGGGCGGCGGGCTCCCAGATGCTGTCGTCGCCTCGGGAGTAGAGCTGTCGTACGAAGGACTTGGAGTGCTCGGCGCGTTCTTCGGGAGTGGCGGCCACGGGGAGAGCGAAGAAGCCCTCAGGGACGAGGAACCATATGGGCGGGGGGTCTTGGCTGACGGTGGGGGAAGTCATGGGAACTGTCCTGGTCGGCTTCAGGTTCGGGTGCGGGAACAGGTGAATCAGCTGGCGAAGTCTTCTGGGTGGTACGCGACCGGCTCGACCTCCACACCGTTGGCATCCATGGTCATGTCCCATTCAGTGGTACCGAAGTCCGCGTCGACCGTGAGCTGGTCCACCACGAGGACCCGGTAGCAGCCGCAGGCGTTTCGCATCACCAGCGGAGGCTCGACGTCCGGGTGTCTGGCGGCGGCGAAGGCTTCGACGGAGGCCCGCTGGGCCGACGTGAGCGATTCCAGGGGGATGTAGTCGCGGGGTGCGATCAGAGGCCAGGTGAGTCTGTGCTGGGAGAGGGAGCGCAGCCTGCACCAAGAACCGTCCGTGAACACGATCCGTACATCGTTTCCGGATTTGAAGTTGCGGCGCTCGACCGCTTCGATCGCGGACCGTGGGACCTTCCAGAGGACTTCGTCCTCGATCCGCGACTCGTCCTTCTTGGAAAAGGGAAAGCCCACGATGACCAACCGGCGGTCGGTCACGATCGCATGTGTGCGGTACCGCTTGTGGTCCGAGCGCCCCGGGTCCAGCTGCCAGGGCAGGGTGCGGGCGAGCGTGCCGGGAGCAGCCCACATGACGGGGAAGTCCTCGACCTCGTTGGCGGGATCGTCCGGAGTGTCGGAACCGAAGTCAGGACCGGAGTTGCCGCTGATATTGCCGCCGGCGGCGCTGAGAGCGGCCATGACGGCGACACCAAGCCCGAGAACGGCGCCCTTCCCGGCTTTCCGCGCGAGTGAGCCGCTCACGGAATGCTGAGTGTCGACAGGCCGTTCGGGCCAGCCCGGAAGCTCCCCCTGGATGTCATTGCGCTCGGTGTCACGGAACCAGCGTTTGCCTTTCACGCGCATGGCGGCGCCGGTGGCGAATGTGACAGGACCCCGGGCGAGGAACTTCTCGCCCGGGTCGGTGAGCCAGATGTCCATATGCGTGCATCTCCTACGTGGCGAAGGCCTGGTCCGGTTGGGCCGGAGCAAGCCTTCGCTTTGCCGACTGGCCCCGGAACCAAACCAGTTGGGGAGCGCCGGGAGCTTGGTGCTGCATTCAGAAGTCATCTGGGTGCTGCGCTGTGACTTCAACCTCGACGCCTGAGGAGTCCATGATTATTTCGAGTTCCGAGGCGCCGAAGAACGAGTCGTATCTGCTCAGCGGCAGGATCTCGACCCTGTAGTGACCACAAGAGCGACGAGTGATGATGGGGGGCCCTGCATCCGGTGCCTCGGTCTGTGCTGACATGAGGAAGTCGTCGACGGTGCTCAGCTGTTCCGGCGACAGGGAACCCAGTGGGATCAGTTCAGGCGGGCGGATCAGGTGCCGGGTGAGTTCCGGCCGCGAGAGGGCCCGCAGCCTGCACCAAGAGCCATCGGTGAAGAGAATCTTGACGTCGCTTTCCTGATGGAAATTCCGCGGCTCAACCTTGCTGATGGCCGACCGAGGGATTTGCCACAGAACTTCGTCCTCAATCACCTTCCTGTCCTTTTTCAGAACAGGAAGGCCAACGATGACGATACGACGGTCAGTGACGATTGCATGCGTGCGGTAGTGCTCCTTGTCGGGAGCGCGGGCCGGGTCCAGCTGCCAGGGCAGAGTACGGGCGATGGTGCCAGGAGCAGCCCACATGACGGGGAAGTCCTCGACTTCGTCGGCGCGATCCGTGGGCCTCTCCGTGCCGGCTTTGGCGGAGGAAGGTCCACTGCCTCCGCCACCGGTGAGGACGCCCATGATGACGGCGCCCAAGGCGAGGACCCCGCCTTTGCCGATATTCCGCGCAAGTGAGTTGCCCGCCGAACGAGCCGTGTATATGGGGCCTTCCGGCCAGCCCGGAAGCTCGTTCTGGATGTCGTTGCGCTCGGTATCACGGAACCAGCGCATGCCGGAGACAGGCATGGCTTCGCCCGTCGCGAAGCTGACCGGAGTGCGAGCCAGAAGGGTCTCGCCGAGTTCAGGCTGCCAGATATGCATGTCTGTCTTCCTGCGCTTGATTCAGGTCCTTTGTCATACGTACTCGTCATTCACATGCCCTGGCACTCCGAGTCGGACGCTCAGTTACCGGAGGCCGATTTCTCGAATTGGTCTCCAGGGAAGAGAGCGTCTCCCACGTGCTGATGAATGCTTGTGACCTTGGGGAAGATCTTCAGCCCCGCGTCCATGGCGATACCGGCTTTCAACGGATCGATGTTCACTCCCGGGATCATGTTGGCTCCCTTTGAGCCGATCCACTGGCCTGAGTGATAGCCCATGTTGGCGATGCCTCCCATGCGCGTCATCGTGCCACTGGTCGCATGTGCGACCTCGTAGACATTCTTGGCCGTGCCGCCGAGTACCACTTTGTTGGGCAGTAGTGGGATCCCACCTGTGACCTTCGTCGCCTCTTCCTTGGTGGCCAGCAGCAGGCGAGAGGTCCCGATCCTGGTCGACTCGAACCCCTTGCCGAGCGCGAGGGCCTTGGTGGCGGCTGGTCCCTTGCCGATCACCTTGACCCCCTTGCTGAACGCTCCGATCCCAGGAATGAGCCCCATCGCATCGAGCCCCATCTGTACCCAACTCACATCTGCCCCGCCCATCTTGGCGAGCCCATGAGCCCCCAGCGCGAGGCCGCTCGTGATGAGTGCTGCCGTGCCGAAGACCGCGGACAGTGGCGGGAAGGGGAGCGTGACGATGGCCAGGAGGGCCAGGACCGCCGTCAGGTCGCTCAGGAGGTCGCCGATGAGTTTGATCAGGTCGGCGTGGTCCTTGAGCCACTTGCCCGTGGCGTCCCAGGCGTCCTTGACGCCCTTGGTGAGCTTGTCCCAGAAGCCGGGCTCGTCCGGGGCGATGTCGCCCGCCTTGTCGAGTTCCTTGCTGATCGCTCCGGCCGCCTTGGCGTAGCGGTCCTCCAGGTCGCGGACCTGGGCGATGACCCCGTCGACGTCGCCCGACGCCTTGGCCGACTCCTTGCTGTCGGGCTTCGCCTCCGAGCGGGCGTCGAGTTTCTCCCCGGCCTTCTTCTCGAGGCGGTCGGCCTCGTCCTGGAAGTCCTTGAGTTCCCTGGCCCACCGGTGCAGCGCGCGCGACGCCTTGTCGAAGGATTCGTGGCTCTTGCGGATGAGCGGGGTGACGTCCTCGCCGATGTACTCGGTGAACGCGAGTGCCGCCTTGCCCTTCCAGGCGCCGCACTCGATGCGTTCCAGGTCCCGGACCGCGGCGCCCAGTTCACCCGCGAGTCCGCCGAGTTTCTTCGCCAAGTCGCGGGTGTCCTCGACGCTGCCGGGGGTGGGGTCCCAGCCTATGTTCGGGAGCGCGGGGCGCTTGGTGCCGCTCACGCTACTTGCTCTTCTTCTTGGCGGACTTGAGAGATTCGGCGAGGGCCTGGTCCAGTTTGCTGAACTCCTCGTCGATCTTGTTGATCATCTTGACGGCGCCCTCGGTGTGCTTGCCGAGCTGCTTGACGCCGTAACCCCATTCGTCGGCGAACTCGTGCACGTCCTCGATGAGTTTCCCGGCCCCGACGACCGAGCCGTCGGTGTTCTTGAGGGTTCTGCGCGCGGCGTCCATGCGGTCGCTGACCGAGGAGAAGGTCTTCTTGAGGTCCTCGAAGACCGTCCCGTCGAGGCGAAGGTCGCTCATGTCGGTGTCCGGATTCCCTGTGTGGTCGTCGTGGTCGGGGTCGTGGTCAGCGGTTGACGGACTGGATCTCGCGTACGACGACGTCCTGCGTCGTACCGAACTCACCGGGTGGCAGTTCGCCGCCTGGTTCAGTGGTGCTCTTCCAGGTCACCCGCCAGGTGATGGTGGCCCCGAGTTCGTACGGGGCGTCGCCGGAAGAGCGCAGATAGCGCACGCCGCACGGCGGGTCCGTGTCCCCCGGGGTGCCCTTGGCACGGGGCTTGCCGATCCGGCCGTCGTTCCCGATCGGGCACTCGCCGGATGACGGGTACGTCTCGGCATCCGCAGTCCCCGGGGCGAGCTTCAGGGAGACGGGCTCGGCGGTCGTCGTCGCGGAGAGGCCCGTCCCGGGCAGGCTCGCGGTCACCGAGATCTTCTTGAACCTGGCCTTGTCCAACCACACCCAGGTCGGCAGATTGACCTTCGTCTCGCCCTCGGGTGCCATCTCGATCTCCGTGTCGGGGACCGTGATCTGGCCGTAGGCGTATTCGGCGAGGATTCTGGGGGAAACCGCGAGCGGCTCTTTGGGCGGCTCGCCCTTGGGCACCCAGAACGGCAGCCTGTCGCAGGCCTGGGCCGCTGGTTCGTCCTTGCGCTTCTCGTCGACCGCCGCCGCCCAGAACTGACCCTCGCCCTGCTTGTCGAGGTTGTAGTTCTTGTAGGGGTGGCCCTCCTTGAAGTACGAATCAAAGATCCCGCCGACAAACTCACCGATGCTGAGGACTTCGATCTGCCGGATCGCCTTGACCGTGGCCTGGATCCCCTTCGGGGTGTACGCCGGTTCGTACCAGCAAGCGGGCGGATCCCAGTCGCTGTTGGCGGGGGTGAGCGTGCCGGTCTTCGCCGACTTGGGACTGCCTTCGACCGTCGTCCGGACCTTCGTCTCTACGCCGAGGTTCTTGTCCTGGCGGGTGGCCGTGGTCTGCTGCGCCTCCTTCCGCTCACCCGTGGTCTTGCCTCCGCCGGCGTACGCGGCGCAGGGAGTCGAAGCGATGGTGAAGGCCAGGGAGGTGATCACCCAGTGGCTCGGACGCAGCCGAGTCACTTCATGCACTTCTTGGTCGCCTCTTCGACATACGTGACAGATTCTGTCTGCCAGACACCCTTGGCGTTCTTCTTCAACCGTGTGTTGTAGAAGCCGTAATCGTCCGCCGACTCCGGGATGGACCGGTCGACCTTTCCGGTCTTGAGGTCCTTGGGGTACGTCTTGGTGCTGTCTTGGCAGTACGCAACCGCTGCGACGCCTTCCTTGAGGAAGGTGACCTGACGGTCGTAGTAGCGGGTGGTCCCGATGAAGCTCTTGCCCTCCTTGCTGAAGCTCTGGATGTAGTCAGCAGCCGTGAGCAGGGCTTCGCCGGAGGAGTAGAACTTCAGTGCCGGGTGCGTCTTCGCGTCGACCGTGATCGCTTCATCGATCGAGTTGATCCGACGCTCGTTGTCGGCAAGCACCGCATCCTTCTTCGGATCCCCGGTCTTGCCCCCCTCAAAGACGTTCTTCACGTCCTTCGGCAGCTTGATCTCCGGGCGGTCGAGCCCGTCATCAGACGCCTTCGGAGACGGCGACTCCTTCTTCTTGCCACCTGAGTCCGAGTCAGCGCCCGCGATCTTGTTGTCCTTGGAGTCGCCGTCACTCCCTCCGCACGCCGAGAGCAGGAGGACCGCTGCAGCAGTCATGGCGGCCGCTGCGAGCAGGGTGGGGCGGCGGTTCACGGTCAGCTCCTGAGGGGGAGAGGGTTCTCTGGAGTGAACCAAGCTATCCAGGAGGGGTGGGGGACACCAGCGGCAGGGTCGCCGGGGGAGGGCGTAAATCGGCGCATAACGGGGGAGTTTGAAACGCTTTTGCTCACTCTTGGCTCGTATGCGTCGCTCACCGCTATGAGGTGAGAAGCGGGTGGCCGTCTCGGAGAGCAAATTCGGGCACGGGTCGGGCTACGGGGGGCAGGAGGGGCCGCTCCTCCCGCCTCTTGCGCAGCTCGACCCGTTGGGCACAAGGCGGCCCGCCGTACCGGACGCGCCATTTCGGAGCCGGAGGATCAGTGGGGAAGGGGGGACGGCTCCGGGGTGTGGATGCGGCGGCGGCGTCGGCGTTTGAGGAGGGCCCACGGGCCGCGGGGGCCTGTCGGCATCGCCGCCGTGACTTCCGTGCCGCCCTCCGACGCCGCCTGAGCCGCCGCCCTTGCCACCGGCAGGAAGCCCTCGCGCCGCGAGACGTCGGGACGCTCCTCCTCGGGCCACAGGCCCAGCGCCGCGCACAGCGTGGGAAGGACCGCCATCGCCGCCGTCGCGTACCCCTCCGCGGAGGGGTGGTAGCGGTCGGGGCCGAACAGTTCCCGCGGGTGCGCCGCGAACTCGGGACCGAGCAGATCACCCAGCGACACCGTCCGCCCGCCCTGCTCCACCACCCCGATCGTCTGCGCCGCGGCCAGCTGCCGCGAGACGCGCCGGGCCATCCACCGCAGGGGCTGGTAGACATTCTCGACCGTGCCCAGGTCGGGGCAGGTGCCGACGACGACCTCCGCACCGGCCGTACGGAGCCTGCGCACCGCGGCGGAGAGATGCCGCACCGAGCGGGTCGGCGGCATCCGGTGCGTCACGTCGTTCGCGCCGATCATGACGACGCAGACGTCCGGCACCCACTCCGGGTCCGAGAGGATCAGCGTCACCTGCCGGTCCAGGTCGTCCGACTGGGCGCCGGGCAGCGCCACGTTCCGCAGGTCGACGGGGAGCTCGGCGACCGCAGCGAGCCCGGAGGCGAGCAGCGCCGCCGGAGTCTGCCTCGCCCGGTGCACACCCTGTCCCGCGGCCGTGGAGTCCCCGAGCATCGCGAACCGTACCGGTTCGGGGGAGTCGGAACCGGCGGGGCCGACGAACGGCCCGCCGTAGCGGCCGTCGGCCCGCGGTGGATCGGCCGGCCCGCCGTTGCCCACGTTCCGCTTCGCCAGTTGCACCTCGGCGAGCACGACGCCCACCGTGGCGGCCCCGAGCAGCCCGATGCCTCCTCCGCCGTACGCCGCGCCCGCGGCGATCCGCCGTGCCACCCTCGCCCTCGACATGCCCTGCAGCCACCTCCTCGTGCCGTACCGGTTCGTACGGCCGTACATCCACTCATTGCCCCGTAAGCACGGTCGGCCAATCGCGAGCGGAGGTGAACGGATGAGACGGACCCTTAGGCTGACCGCACCAATTCGTCGCACTACATCGCAGCCCGGAGACAACGGTGCAATTCCACGACTCGATGATCAGCCTCGTCGGCAACACCCCGCTCGTGAGGCTCAACAATGTGACCGCGGGCATCCAGGCGACCGTCCTGGCCAAGGTCGAGTACTTCAACCCCGGCGGATCCGTGAAGGACCGCATCGCGCTGCGCATGATCGAGGCGGCCGAGCAGAGCGGGGAGCTGAAGCCCGGCGGCACCATCGTCGAGCCCACCTCCGGCAACACCGGGGTCGGTCTCGCCATCGTGGCCCAGCAGAAGGGCTACAAGTGCATCTTCGTCTGCCCCGACAAGGTGTCCCTCGACAAGATCAACGTGCTGCGCGCGTACGGCGCCGATGTGGTCGTCTGCCCGACCGCCGTCGACCCCGAGCACCCGGATTCGTACTACAACGTCTCCGACCGGCTCGTACGCGAGACGCCCGGTGCCTGGAAGCCCGACCAGTACAGCAACCCGAACAACCCCCTCTCCCACTACCACTCGACCGGCCCCGAGCTGTGGGAGCAGACGGAGGGGAAGATCACCCATTTCGTGACGGGCATCGGGACCGGCGGCACCATCTCCGGGACCGGCGGATACCTGAAGGAGATCTCGAAGGGCGCGGTCACCGTCGTCGGCGCCGACCCCGAGGGGTCCGTGTACTCCGGCGGCTCCGGGCGGCCCTACCTCGTCGAGGGCGTCGGTGAGGACTTCTGGCCGACGGCGTACGACCGCAACGTCACCGACGAGATCATCGCCGTGTCCGACAAGGACTCCTTCCAGATGACCCGGCGCCTCGCCAAGGAGGAGGGGCTGCTCGTCGGCGGCTCCTGCGGCATGGCCGTCGTGGCGGCGCTGCGGGTCGCGGAGCGGCTCGGCCCGGACGACGTCGTGGTCGTCCTGCTCCCGGACAGCGGGCGCGGCTACATGAGCAAGATCTTCAGCGACGAGTGGATGAACGACTACGGCTTCTTGGAGGAGGCCGGCGACCAGCCGCGCGTCAGCGACGTGCTGAGCCGCAAGGAGGGCGGCGAGCTGCCCTCGCTGGTCCACATGCACCCCGAGGAGACGGTCGGGGAGGCGATCGAGGTCCTTCGCGAGTACGGCGTCTCGCAGATGCCGATCGTCAAGCCGGGCGCGGGCCACCCCGACGTGATGGCCGCCGAGGTCATCGGCTCGGTCGTGGAGCGGGAGCTGCTCGACGCGCTCTTCACGCAGCGCGCCTCGCTCTCCGACCCGCTGGAGAAGCACATGTCGGACCCGCTGCCGCAGGTCGGCTCCGGTGAGCCGGTCGCGGACCTGATGTCGGTGCTCGGCGGCGCGGACGCGGCGATCGTCCTGGTCGAGGGCAAGCCGACCGGTGTGGTGAGCCGTCAGGACCTCCTCGCGTTCCTCGCGGAGCAGCAGGCGCAGTAGTGAGGTGAACGGCGGTGGGGCGGGTGCGCGGGTGCGCGGGTGAACTTCGCGGAAGCGGTACGAGCGCGTCATGTGCGCGCAGCACACGCTTAACACGGCTCCGGCACATTGGTGGTTGTCGGCGTCGAGGACTTCCGGAGCGGCTCCCGGATCCGCGGACGCCCGGACGTGGTCCGGCCTGACCCGGCCCGCGTCCCTCGCGGGGATCGCCGTCGTCCCGCCCCCTGGGTTACCCGGGGGTGCGGCGGTCCCCGCGATGACGCAGGGGTCTACCTCGTGCCTTCTCCGTCGCGCCTTCTGCCTCGTGTTCTTTCTGCGGGCCGGTGGGGGCTGGGCGCGCAGTTCCCCGCGCCCCTGGGGGGGGTGTGCCTCGTGTCTTCTCTGCGGGCTCGCGGTGGCTGGTCGCGCAGTTCCTCGCGCCCCTGGGGGGCGTGCCTCGTGTTCTTTCTGCGGGATCGCGGTGGCTGGGCGCGCAGTTCCTCGCGCCCCTGGAACGGCACCTTCGGCGGGGCGGCAGGGTGGGCTGCTCAGGGGCGCGGGGAACTGCGCGGTCAGCCCCCACCGGCCCGCAGCGTGGACGAAACCCGTTCCGCTCAGGGCCGCGCGGCCCGAGGGGGCGCTGTCCAGCTGCCCAGGAGTGACAGGCGGTCCGCGCTCACCGAGTCGGGCTCCGGCGTGTAGACGACCAGGAGTTGGTCGGGGTCGCCGGGCAGGGTCAGGGTTTCGTAGGGGAGGGTCAGGTCGCCCACCACCGGGTGGCTCATCCGCTTCACGCCGTGGGTCTTCTCCTTGACCTGGTGGTCCGCCCACAGGCGGCGGAAGTCCTCGCTCTTGACGGACAACTCGCCGACCAGCGCGCAGAGTTCCGCGTCGGACGGGTACCGCGCTGCGTCCAGGCGCAGATACGCGACCGTCTCCGCGGCCACCGACTCCCACTCCGGATAGCAGTCGCGCCCCGGCCCTTCGAGGAAGACCTGCCGGGGAATGTTGCGCTCGGCGGGGGTGAGGAGGGAGAAGCCGTTGAGGGCGTCGGCGAGGGCGTTCCAGGCGAGGACGTCCATGCGGCGGCCGAAGACGAACGCCGGCGCCCGGTCGATCGTGTCGAGCAGGAGCCGCAGCCCGGGGCGGACCCGCTGCTCCGTGCCGCTCCTGGCCCGGCGGGCTCGGGTCCCGGGCCGGGCCACGGCGCGCAGGTAGGCGTGCTCGGTGTCGTCCAGATGCAGCACGCGGGCGATCGCGTCGAGCACGGCGTCGGACACGGAGGGGCCGCGGCCCTGTTCGAGGCGGATGTAGTAGTCCACGCTCACGCCCGCCAGCTGCGCGACCTCCTCGCGCCGCAGCCCCGGCACGCGGCGCCGGCCGTACGAGGTGAGGCCCACGTCGGCGGGCTGTATGCGGCGCGCCGTGAGCGCAGGAAGTCTCCGAGGTCGCCGTCCATGCGCCCGATCCTAGGGCGGCGGCCGGCAGTGAGCCTGGTACTGCCGGACCCAGGAAAAGCACAGCCCTGGGTGGCGGGGAGCGGCCCGCGCAGAGTGAGTTCCCGGCGCCGGGAGGACCGGGGCCGGATCAGGGACCCGAAATCAAGGCCCAGAAATCAGGGCCCAGAAATCAGGGACCCGAAATCAGGGATCAGGAGAGAACCTGTGACTTACTACGCACTCGCGCAGCGCACCGCCCTCGTCACCGGTGCCGCCAGCGGTATCGGCGCGGCCACGGCCCGGCTGCTCGCCGCGCAGGGGGCGAGGGTCGTCCTCCTCGCCCGGCGGGCTGAGCGGCTCGACGAGTTGGCCGCAAGGATCGGGGCGGACGGCGGCCGGGCCCTCGCCGTCACCGCCGATGTCACCGACCAGGCGTCGGTGGACGCCGCCGCCGAGCGGGTCGCGGCGGCCTACGGACGCGTGGACCTGGTGGTGAACTCGGCGGGCGTCATGCTCGCGAACCCGGTCACGGAGGGCCGGACCGACGAGTGGCAGCGCATGCTGGACACGAACGTGGCGGGCGCGCTGCGGATCATCCGGGCCTTCACGCCGGATCTGACCGCGGTCGCCGAGGAGGGCGGCACGGCGGACCTGGTCAACATCTCGTCGATCGGCGCGCACATCCCGTTCACGAACTACGCGGTGTACGGGGCGACGAAGGCCGCGCTGACGTATCTGTCGGAGTGCCTGCGCACCGAGTTCGGCCCGCGCGATGTGCGCGTCACCAACATCGAGCCGGGCTTCACGGACACCGAGCTGCGCGGGCACATCGACAACGAGGAGCTGAGCGGGCAGCTGGAGGGCATGTTCGGCGAGGTCGGCTCGCTGGCGTCGGAGGACGTCGCGGATCTCATCGCGTACACGACGAGCCGCCCCCGGCACGTCAACCTGCGGCAGCTGATCGTGCTGCCCACGCGTCAGGCGTAGGCGTAGGCGTAGGCGTAGGCGTAGGCGGGGGCGGGGGCGGAGCTCAGTCGTCCCACTCCGACGGGCGTTCGTCGCGCCGCCGCCCGAAAGACGTCCCGCGCAGCGAGTGCACCGCGTTCACGCCCAGGATGCCGACCCAGGAGACGAAGAGGCCGGTGAGGCCCGCGCTGGCCGAGGCGATCGCGGAGAGCGGGATCGCGAGGACCAGCGAGATGACGCCGAAGCCGAAGCGCTCGCTCCAGGAGTCGACGGGGCTGCCGGGCGAGCGGGCGCCGCGGGCGACGACCATCTGCTGTTCGGCCAGGTGGCGGCGCATCCTGCGGTCGATCGTGCCGTCCAGGCGCTGCTCGATCTTGCCGAGGAACGAGTCGACCAAGGCGGCGTCGTACTCTTCGCCGAGCTCTCTGCGGGCATGCAGAGTGGCGTCGAGTTCCTTCTTGAGTTCGGCGTCACGGGCTTCCATAGTCGTTCACGTTACGGCGCCGGTGGTGTCGTCCGCGGTGGGGCTAACCCCCCTTTCCGCGCGGGGCCCACCCCCAGGGACGGGCGGGTTCCGCCTGGCCAGCGCCCAGTACAGCACCGCGGGCACCACGAGCCCCACGATCCACGAGATGTCGGCGCCGCCCAGCGGGTCGACGAGCGGGCCCGTGTAAAAGTGTGTGACGAGGAACGGCAGCTGGGCGAGGAGCCCCACGCCGTAGACGAGCAGCGCGTCCCAGCGCCAGGCGCCGTAGCGGCCGTGCGGGTCGAAGAGGGCGGGGATGTCGTACCGCTCGCGGGAGATCAGGTAGTAGTCGACCAGGTTGATCGCCGACCAGGGCGTGAAGAAGGTCAGCAGGAACAGCAGGAAGTCCTTGAAGGACGCCAGGAAGCTGTCCTTGCCGAGCAGGGCGACCGCCGTGCCCGCCACCATGATCACGGCGATGTACGCGGCCCGTCCGCGCGCCCCGAGGACCTTCTGGCCGCGGAAACCGCTGATGCTCGTGACCATCGACATGAAGCCGCCGTAGGTGTTGAGCACGTTGATGGTCAGCTTGCCGAGCGCGATCACGAAGTACAGGAAGGAGGCGATCAGGCCGGTGCCGCCGAGGCCGACGACGTAGCCGACCTGGTTGGCGAGGAAGGCGTCCCCCGCGCTCGCCGCCACCAGGACCCCGAACGTCATGGACCACTGCGAGCCGATCGCCGAACCCGACAGCGTCCACCAGAAGGTGGCCTTCCCCGAGGTCGTACGCGGCAGATAGCGCGAGTAGTCCGCCACGTACGGGCCGAAGGCGAGCTGCCAGGACGCCGAGAGGGAGACGGCGAGCAGGAACATCGGCAGGTCGAAGTGCGCGTCGCCGAACAGCGCGCCGACGTCCACGCGGTCGACCAGCCGGATGCCGAGGTAGACGAACGCGAGCGCGCAGATCACGCTCGCCACCCGGCCGAGCGCGTGGATGACGCGGTAGCCGACCGCCGCCATGACCGCGGTGACGGCGGCGAACAGGATGATGCCCGTCGTGTCGTTCGTGTGCGTCAGCTCGGCGGTGGCCTGTCCGGCGAGGACGCTGCCGCTCGCGAAGAACCCGACGTACATGAGGATGACGAGGAGCAGTGGGACGACCGCGCCCTTCACGCCGAACTGGGCGCGGGACTGGATCATCTGGGGCAGACCCAGTTTGGGGCCCTGCGCCGAGTGCAGCGCCATCACCGCGCCGCCCAGCAGATTGCCGAGGACGAGGCCGACGAGCGACCACACCACGTCGCCGCCGAAGACGACGGCGAGCGCGCCCGTCACGACCGCGGTGATCTGCAGATTGGCGCCGAGCCAGAGCGTGAACTGACTGAACGCGGTGCCGTGCCGTTCGTCGTCGGGGACGACGTCGATGGAGCGCCGCTCCACCAGGTCTTCAGCTGCCATGCCGATCGGATCCCCCTTCGGTTATGCGGACTTCTCCGTCAGTCCGTGGCGGGACGCCCAGTCGTCGGCGACGTCCTCCGGGTCCTTCTTGTCCTTGTCCACCAGGCGGTTGAGCTCGGTGAGCTGTGCGGTCGTCAGGAGGGCGCCCAGGCGGGCGAGCGCCTTGCGGACCGTCGAGTCGGCCTTGCGGTCGGCTATGAGCGGCACGATGTGCTGGCCGGGGACGAGGTTCTTGGGGTCGGTGAGGACGACCCACTTCTCGGCGGCGATGTCGGTGTCGGTGGTGAAGAGGTTCGCGACGTCGACGTCGCCCTTGCGCAGCGCGCCCTTCACCAGCGGCCCGGACGAGTCGAGGGACTTGAACTCCTTGAACTCGACTCCGTAGACGTCCTTGAGGCCGACCACGCCCACCGTGCGCTTCTTCACCTCGGCGGCGGCGCCGATGACCAGCTTGCCGTTGTGCTTCGCGAGGTCGGCGAGGGACTTGAGTCCGTACTCCTTCGCGGTGTCGCGCGTGACGACGAACGCGTCGGAGTCCTCGGCCCGCCCGTACGGGAGGATCTGCAGGCCGCGCGGGAGGCGCATGGCGAGGGCGTTCTGCATCTCGCCCTCCTCGGTGGCCTCCGCCTTGGGGTCCAGGTAGTGCAGGAGGGCGCCCTGGTACTCGGGCAGGAGGTCGATGTCGCCGCCCTTGAGGGCGGGGATGAGGATCTCGCGGGTGCCGAGGTTGGGCCGGACGTCCGCCTTCACGCCGGCCGCCCGGAGAGCGGCGGCGTAGAGGTACCCGAGCACCTGGTTCTCGGTGAAGTTGGCGGTGCCGATGGTGACGCCGCCCTTGCTGGAGCCACCGCCTCCGCCGCCGGAACCTCCCCCGTCCAGGGAGGTGATGCCGCCGCTGCAGGCGGCGAGCGCGGGGACGGAGGCGGTGGCGAGGAGTCCGCCGAGGAGGGTTCTGCGGTTCATGGATGGCATCTGGTGTTGCTCCTATGCCTGCGGGGCGGGACGGTGGCGGAAGAGGGCGCGCTGAAGGCCGGAGAGCGCCAGATCGAGTACGACGGCGACGAGGGCCACGAGCACGGCGCCGCCGAGCACCTGCACCAGGTCGCGCTGGGCGAGCCCGTCGAACACGTACCGGCCGAGGCCGCCGAAGGAGACGTACGCGGCGATGGTGGCCGTCGCGACGACCTGGATCAGGGCGAGCCGCAGCCCGGTCATGATCAGCGGCAGCGCGAGCGGCAACTCGACCTGGAACAGGACCTGGTGGGCGCGCATGCCCTGGCCGCGCGCCGCGTCCCGCACCTCGGGGTCGACGGCGGTCATGCCCGCGTAGGTATTGGTGACGATGGACGGGACCGCGAGCGCGACGAGCGCGATGTAGACGGGCCACATCGACAGCCCGCTGGCCAGGAAGACCAGGACGACGAGTCCGACGGTGGGCAGCGCCCGGCCGAAGGAGGCCAGGTTGATGGCGACGAAGGCGCCGCGCCCGGTGTGCCCGATGAGCAGGCCGAGCGGCAGCGCGATGGCGGCCGCGACGAGTGTCGCGACCAGCGAGTACTGGAGGTGTTCGGCGAGGCGGTGCCCGATGCCGTCGGGCCCGGTCCACTGCTCGCCGCTGACCAGCCAGGCGCCGAGGTCCTTGAAGAGTTCGTACATGTCAGGCGCTCCCGCGGCGTCGTCGGGTCCACGGCGTCAGGACGTACTGGAGGGTGACGAGCAGCGCGTCCGCGACGAGCGCGAGGAGCAGCGTCAGGACCACGCCGACGATCACCGGGGTGGGGAAGTTGCGCTGGAAGCCGTCCGTGAAGAGCTGTCCGAGACCGCCGTCGCCGATGTACGTCGCCACGGAGACGAGGGAGATCGACATGACCGTCGCGATCCGCACGCCCGCCATGATCACGGGGAGGGCGAGGGGGAGTTCGACGGTGAGGAGGGTGCGCAGGGGCCGGGTGCCCATGGCCTTCGCCGCTTCCTTCGTCTTCGCCGGGACGGAGTCCAGGCCCTCGACGGTGTTCCGCAGGAGCACGACGAGCGTGTAGATCGTCAGGCCGATGACGGTGGTGGTGCGGGTGAGCCCGCTGACCGGCAGGAGCAGGACGAAGACGGCGATGGACGGGATCGTGAACAGGACGTTCGAGAGCCCGAGGAGGAGTCCTCGCAGGGGGCGGACGCGGTGTGCGAGGACGGCGAGCGGGAGCGAGATCAGTAGCCCCAGCGCTACGGCTGTCAGGGCGGCCTGGAGGTGGGAGAGGGTGAGGGTGGTGAGGTCGTCGGTGTGGTCGGCTATCCACGACCAGTCGACGGTCATGGGGTGGGCTCCGCAGGGCTGACGGTCGGGTCGTTCGTCACCTGCGGCCCGGCGGGGGCTTGTCGCGCAGTTCCCCGCGCCCCTGACTTGTCCACCTTGCCCGGCGTCGCTGAGGGGGCCTCTTCCAGGGGCGACTCGGTGCCGGATGCGGGGGACGA